>NZ_JAKMZC010000001.1:0-535015 GCF_029890535.1 Vibrio sp. S/42/10
GATATTAGAGTATTTGTGTTAATCATATATAAAACTCGTTTTACATTTAACTCCCTAACCTCTACAGACTATTAATTTTATAAAAGTTAATTTGATACCTTATAAATCACTAGGAATTTTCAGTAACAAAAAATTAATTAATACTAATAAAACTAATTGACTGTCCTAATTGATTTTATAGATCACCGTTCTGCAATAAAGTCTCAACAATGAAACAATTGCACATTAAACCTATACTTGTAATAAAATTGAAATATATCGTTATATAAAAGACTGGCAGTGAAAATATTGGTTATAAATTTGAGTATCCAGATGGAGTCATTCAAAGAGACAAACTAATAGACGTCAATGCCTACTTTCTAGTTGAACTAAGATCATTGTTTGTTGGTGCCATTTCCTGCCAATATCACAAGCTTGAGCTGCGGATTAACGCAATAGCAGCATTAATTATAAGTTTTGTTCGCTGTAAGCAAGATCCAAAGCAAATTGGGTTCCCCTACTTTCAACACTTTCTCCAGATTCCTAATGCTTGGTTTTCAACTTAAGCACACTGTTCGTAATAGATAAGTAGCTAGCATCAGGTCAACAGCGAGCGGATTTACGTGTTAATAAATGACCAAAATTGAACTCAAAACTCAGTACAGCGACGTGATCGAATACGAATGCACCGTTTTACTGTAATTTATTTGTGATCTGGGTTGCACGCGTACCGCATCCTGTCAGATACTGAACAAAACTAACCTTCAGCCACAGTAGACGGTCTTCGCTTACTGTTCAGGAAATTCAATGAGTTCAGATAATCAGCCAACCTATTTCTTTTTCGATTACGAAACGTGGGGCGTCAGCCCAGCGAAAGATCGCCCGAGTCAGTTCGCCGGTGTTCGTACCGACCAAGATTTCAACGTTATCGGAGAGCCATTGGTCATCTATTGCCAACCTCCTGCTGATTACTTACCAGCGCCGGAAGCTGCACTCATTACTCGCATTACACCTCAAAAAGCGATGTCTCAAGGCTTACCTGAACCTGAATTTATCGCGAAGATCCACGCAGAGCTTGCTAAGCCGAACACAACTAGCCTTGGCTACAACAGCATTCGATTCGACGACGAAGTAACACGCTATACCTGTTACCGTAATTTCATCGATCCATATGCATGGAGCTGGCAGAACGGCAACTCTCGTTGGGATCTACTCGACGTGATGCGCGCGGTACATGCACTTCGCCCTGAAGGTATTGTTTGGCCAGAGAATGAAGAAGGTTACCCAAGCTTCAAACTGGAACATTTGTCAGTGGCAAACGGCATTGAACACGAAAACGCGCACGATGCGATGGCCGATGTTATTGCTACCATTGAATTAGCAAAGAAGTTGAAGGCTGCACAGCCTAAAATGTTTGATTACCTTTACAGCATGCGTCACAAACGCAAATTGAATGAGTTAGTTGACATTGTAAACATGACGCCTTTAATGCACGTTTCAGGCATGTTTGGTCGTGATTGTAATTACACGAGTTGGATTGTGCCGATGGCTTGGCACCCAACCAACCAAAATGCGGTTATCGTAGTCGACTTAGCCAAAGATCCTAGCCCGCTGCTGGAGCTTGATTCTGACGCCCTCCGTGAAAGGCTCTACACTAAACGCAGTGAACTTGGTGAAGACGAGTTACCCGTACCCATCAAATTGGTTCAACTGAACAAGTGCCCTATTCTCGCACCCGCCAAAACTCTGACGGCTGAAAATGCGGAAACGATAGGTATCGATCGCCAACAGTGCTTAAAGAACTTAGCGCTATTACGCGAACACCCAGAGATCCGCGAAAAACTGATCGGTTTGTATTCACAAGAACGCGAATACGAGAAAAGTGATGACGTAGACACTCATCTGTATGACGGCTTCTTCTCGCCAGGCGACAAAACCGCAATGGACATCATTCGTCAAACTGACCCAAATAACTTGGCTGCTTTAGACATCACTTTTGGTGACGAACGTATTAAACCTTTGTTGTTCCGTTACCGTGCTCGTCATTTCCCGTGGACGTTAGACGAAGCGGAACAACTGAAATGGGCTAACCACTGTCGAGAGTTTTACGAAAGTCGCTTAGAAGAGTACATGCTGAACCTAGAAAACCTCGCACACGAGCATGAAAGTGACGAGAAGAAAATGGCTATCTTGAAAGCGGTTTATCAATACGTAGAAAAGCTAGCGAGCTAATTCCATTATCAAGAGATGTGACACTTTGAAAGAAAGATTGATCAAACTCGTGTACTGCTTAATCTCCTTCACCTTAATCATAGGTGCACTCACAGTAGGTAACGCGTTACAGCATTTATTAGACACCTCAATTCCTGGCAGTATTTTTGGCATGTTGATTCTGTTTACCGCTATGGTGATTGGTATTGTCCCTGAGCATTGGGTTCAGCCTGGTGCAAGCTTGATTATCCGTTTGATGATCTTATTGTTTGTCCCTATTAGTGTCGGGCTCATGGATCATTTTGACATGCTTATCGCCAATGCTTTACCAATTATGGCAAGCGCCGTTGGCGGAACCTTAATCGTGTTAGTTTCCTTATCATGGTTCTTAGACCGCTTGCTTTCGAGAGGTAAATAATCATGTGGATTCTACTGACCATTGTGGTTTTCTTGTTTGCTCGTTGGGTAAGCCAAAAAGTTAATTCGCCATTTTGTAATCCTCTACTCATCAGTATTGGTATCATCATTCCAATTCTATTGTTTTTCAAAGTACCTTTTGAAACCTATTACGCAGACAATACTTGGATTACCTATATGCTCCAACCTGCGGTAGTGGCGCTGGCTTTTCCTCTATATGAACAGTTACCTCAAATCAGATCCAACTGGCGTATCATCACATTTGCTTGCACGCTAGGCAGTGTAATGTCGATGACCACTACCGCATTGATCGCCGTGGCTTTTAAAGCGGATTTAAGTTTGATCGCGAGTTTGTTGGGTAAGTCGGTCACCACACCGATCGCAATGGAGGTCTCAAGCCATTTAGGCGGCGAAGCTGCAATTGCAGCAATTCTGGTATTGATTGTCGGTTTGTTCGGGGCAATCTTTGCTTACCCTATCTACAATTTGATCGGTATCAAGAGCCCTATCGCACGAGGTTTAACCATGGGCACAGTATCGCATGCGTTGGGAACGGCAACTTGCGCTGAAAAGAATCCACAAGATGCTGCATTCAGTTCACTAGCTTTAGTACTTTGTGGCGTCATTACCTCGATTATTGCACCGACCATATTTTCTATCGTGGTTTGGGTCTATGCTTAAGCTAGTAACTAAAAGCTAACGTTAATGATCTACAACTTCAGTTAATGGCTACAGCTCAAGCTAATAGATTCATAGATTGGGACTTAAGCTTTAAAAACATCCAATAAGCCCAAGCGAAACTCTGAGCATTTCAGTGTCTGTTTGGGCTTTTTATTCTCATTTGTTCAGCAATTTTTAGCTAAACATACCCCGATTTCAGACAACAAATGAGAGATCAAGGGTAGTTTTTGTCCTTGCAATCGATTTCATCTGTGACCTCACTCTAATTATGCAAGCCAATGTAACAACAACAGCGCAATGGTGATCACTATCACAGAAAAATCCTGAGTATTGCATAAAATTAAAGCCTAAGGTCAATTAAGGATTCAACATGAACAGTCGTATTACCCTGGCGCTGGAAAGTGCTCCAACATCAATAAAAGCGCTTTTGAGTGACATCGTATTAGCAGACAACTTTGACGCCACTATCTCTAAAGAGCAGTTTCAAAGCTTACTGGATGCAAGCGGCCTTTCTGATAAAGAAGTTCGCCTAGCTTTACTGCCAATCGCAGCAGCATACTCTTATGCGCCACTTTCTGACTTCTATGTTGGTGCCATCGTGCGTGGCCTATCTGGTCGCCTGTACTTCGGTGCAAACTTGGAAATTGCAGGTGCACAACTTGGTCAAACAGTTCATGCTGAACAATCAGCCATCAGCCACGCTTGGATGAAGGGTGAAGAAGGCCTTTCTGATATCACGATCAACTTCAGCCCTTGTGGTCACTGTCGCCAATTCATGAACGAACTGACAACGGCAAAAGAACTTAAAGTTCAATTACCACAGCGTGATGAAATGTCACTGCAAGAATACCTACCTGACTCTTTCGGCCCTGCTGATTTGGGCATCACAACTGGCCTAATGACTAAGCTGGATCACCAGTACACATCAGAAGAAACGAGCCCTGTTGTGGTAAGCGCACTAACAGCATTAAACCGTAGCCATGCTCCCTACACAAAGAACCTAAGTGGCGTCTCGCTACAACTGACAACAGGTGAAATCTTTACAGGTGCATACGCAGAAAACGCGGCATTCAACCCTAGCCTACCGCCATTACAAGTCGCGCTTGTTCAACTTAAACTGGCTGGCTTCGATTTCGAGCAGATCGAAAACGCTGCCTTAGTTGAAATTGCCGATGGTAGCATCAGTCACCTAGCCGATACTCAGTCTACGTTAGAGGCGATTAACCCTGACATTCCAGTTACTTACTTAGCAATCTAAGTACATCTGGTTAACAATATTTTACATAAGCAGCCCTATTTTATAGAGCTGCTTTTTTTATACTTCAAATTCATGCGACAACCCGCGCAAACGTTTGCTTTTATCCTTTAAATAAGTATGATCACCCCGTTTAAATCAATCGTTCAAAAGATCGGAAGGAATTTCTATGTTTGGTACCGCTACTCGTGAAAATGCTACTCGTGTACTTCTATTAGGTTCAGGTGAACTGGGTAAAGAAGTTGCTATCGAGTGCCAACGTTTAGGTTTGGAAGTTATTGCATGTGACCGTTACGCTGATGCACCGGCTATGCAAGTTGCACATCGTAGCCATGTATTAGACATGTTGGACAGCGATGCACTGCAAGCTGTCATTGAACTAGAAAAACCAGATTATGTGGTTCCAGAAATCGAAGCTATTGCCACCAGCAAGCTGGTAGAGATGGAAGCGCAAGGCCTAAATGTCGTTCCCACAGCGAACGCGACTAAGTTGACGATGAACCGAGAAGGTATCCGTCGTCTAGCGGCTGAAGAGTTAAAACTGAGCACATCTCCATATCGCTTCGCGGACACATTTGAAGATTTCTCAGCAGCGGTAGAATTCGTAGGTATGCCTTGTGTGGTTAAGCCTGTTATGAGTTCATCAGGCAAAGGCCAAAGCGTTATTAAAACACAAGACGATATTCAAAAGTCTTGGGATTACGCACAAGAAGGTGGTCGCACTGGCGCTGGTCGTGTGATCGTTGAAGGCTTTATCGATTTTGATTACGAAATCACGCTGCTGACTGTTCGTGCTGTTGATGGTGTTCATTTCTGCGCGCCTATCGGTCACCGCCAAGAAGACGGTGATTACCGTGAATCATGGCAACCGCAATTAATGTCAGACAACGCACTAAAAGCGGCGCAATACACTGCAGAGCAAGTCGTTAACGCACTGGGCGGTCACGGTATCTTTGGTGTGGAACTGTTCGTTAAAGGTGACCATGTTATCTTCAACGAAGTATCCCCTCGCCCACACGATACTGGCTTAGTGACTTTAATGTCTCAAGATTCCTCTGAATTCGCGCTACACGTTCGCGCATTTACTGGCATGCCGATTAAGTCAATTACTCAATATGGTCCGTGTGCATCTGCCGTTATCTTAGGCCAAGGCACTTCAAACAACATTCGTTTCGAAGGTCTTACAGAGGCGCTAGACGCACCACAAACGCAAGTTCGTTTGTTTGGTAAGCCTGACATCGATGGTCGCCGTCGTCTAGGTGTGGCGTTGACTCGTCGTAAGAGCACTGAAACAGCGATTGAAGATGCTATTGAGAGTGCTTCAAAAGTAAAAGTGATTTACTAGACAGCTATTTAATTCTCAACAATCACAACTTCAAATCTGAACAATAAAAAAGACGGGCTACTAAGCCCGTCTTTTTGTTGGTATCATTTTTTATATTGAAATAGTTTTTTCACTTGAGAGCTAGTTGAGTTTAAGATTCAGACTCAATCAAATACACTTCTTCACTAAATCGAGATAAGCCTTTCTTGGCAATCTTAGGATGTTCATCGTCTGCGATATCTTGATTCAACAGTGTGATCTTATAACCTGAGAACAACTGTTCGATCTCTAACTTAGGTACGCTAAACGGAGGTCCTGCCATCTCGTTCTGAGCGTAATCTAATGTCACAAGTAAGATCTTGCCGCCCGGCTTTAACCGTTGCTTCAAGCACTCTACATACTGCACACGCATGTCAGCAGGTAAAGCTACCAAAGAGGCACGATCATAGATAATGTCTACAGGCTGAATCGGTGCTGAGAAATAATCACCCGTATAAATATTAAGTTCATCGAATTGATAAAGCTCATGCTGACCACTAATTTGAGTCACAGTCGGCGTGTAAAGATGCTCTGCAAAAAATGCGCGAACCGCAATCTGGCTTAATTCGACACCTTGAACATCTTCATGCTTCGTCGCTAACCAAATCAGATCTTCACTCTTACCACATAGAGGCACGAACACACTCTTCTCGTAGCTAGGTTCCGTCTTTTCCCAAAATTCAATCAGAAGTGGGTTTACATCTTCAAGGTGGAAGCCTATTTGGTTGGCTGCCCATTTATTGTGCCAAAATTCAGGATTATTCATCTTTCGTTCATGTTAAACAGTCATAATGCAAGGGTACAGTATAGAGAGGTAAGAGCAACCTTACCTTGGTTTAAAGTTCATCGTTGGTCTCACTAAAAGTTAAACACTGGCTGAGTTCAAAATTCTTAAAACCGAGGAACAAATGCTTGAATTATTTGTCTATATGTTCACATTTTAAAGCAATATTAAACGTTAGAGTTGGTTTCTGCCTTAGCTAGCCCCATTTAATATGTAGTGAGTTTAGTTAAGCTATTTTTACTCTTATGCGTTACTGGTTACCCCTTTTGACTACCCGTTTTTGTAACCTTGTATTTTGGAGTTTGAATGAGTGTATTTCTCCGTACGACGGCCCTAATGCTTTTAGTATTGAGCCGAGCGCCTGCATTCGCAGCAGCACCTGTTTCAACAAGTTCAACCGATCAAACGCGCACACCTGCGCAAAATCAAGTATCGTCAAACGTATTCCGTCACAGCCTAAGCGGCCTATACGGTATCAAAGCATTCGACTCGCGTCCGACTCAGCCCTACACCGACTTCGACATTCTGTACAGCAAAGCACACCAAGGCCAAGCCGAGCTAGAAACTATTTGTAAAAGTACTGCCCTACTAACGAATTCTGAGGCGCTATTTTCTGGCGTTAAATCTCAAGCTCGTGCGGAAGAGAAAATCGAATTGGAACTGGATGGCGACGTCACAAGAATTACCGACTTAGCTCGTGCCACTATCATCGCAAACGATGTAGAGAGCTTGGTTGAAGTCTACGAAGCGCTAAGCCGTGAAGCAGATGTTGTCAAATTGAAAAACAAATTCAAATCTCCTGCTGATTCTGGCTACCGTGACCTTAACCTATTGGTTCGTCTGCCAAAGACCAACATCATTGCTGAAGTTCAACTTCACCTTAAAGCAATTGCAGATGTGAAAAGCGGTCCTGAACACGAACTGTATGAAATCATTCAAGGTATTGAGCGTCATGCCATTGCAGAAAAACGTCCAATCAACGATATCGAGGCGGCGCAAATTAATAGCCTTAGACGCCAATCTCTAGAGCTTTACCAGCAAGCATGGCAGCCGTATATTACGACTCATATTAAAGCCGCGTAAACCGTTTAGAACGCCACCGAATATCAACTTAAAGGGCTGCATTAATTTGCAGCCCTTTCTTTTTGGCTATATTACATTTTGGAGATCAGTTAGGCAGCGTAGCTAGCCGAAAAGCTCAAAGTGAATCTATCGGCTGATAGCTCTAGAAAGTCTAGAAAGCTAGACGAGATAGAGATAGAGATAGAGATAGAGATAAGAATAAAGGGAATAGTTTTAACGCAGTTTAAAATTAGACGTCACATACAAAAAGACCACGCTGTGCGTGGTCTATTGCTTGGCTACTTCTCGATTTTAATATTCTCGACTCGGGCCTTTAGTTTTTGTCCCGGTCTAAAAGTAACAACACGTCGAGCAGAAATTGGAATGTCTTCACCAGTTTTTGGGTTACGACCTGGTCGTTCGTTTTTCTCGCGAAGATCAAAGTTACCAAAACCAGACAGTTTTACCTGTTCGCCATTTTCGAGTGCTTTACGAACTTCTTCGAAAAACACTTCAACCGTTTCCTTGGCATCCCGCTTGCTGTATCCGAGTGTTTCAAACAGGTTCTCAGCCAAATCGGCCTTCGTGAGTGCCATAAAACTTTCCTCAAAGCTATGTTAAACATTGCTACTATCGCCAGTAGCGCCAAAGCATTTACCCTATTCAATCAATGAGATAAGGTCATTTACAAGGAAAGTGTATGCCAAGCTTCTGATTTTCGCCAACTTTTTTATCTCAACTATTGAATTATTCTTTCAAATCAGAAAGATAACTCTCTTAAAAACTCACATATATAGCTAAAAAACATCTACTTACCCGCCATGAAATAGAGTTATAAACTAACAATAAGACAATAATAAGAATTTAAAACTTTAGTTTTCTAAATGTTAATTTCTGAGACTTTTCTCCTATACCCAATAAAATCAGCCACTTGATTTGATATCGAACTCAACAGAGGTTACTTAACAACCGATATTAAATATGAGATTTGTATCATTTCAGAATTTAATTCGATTGGGTCAATAGTCGCTATTGGTATGCATCGCAGAACTGCGACTTTTTAAGCTATGCTTTCAGCTCATGCTAGGCATTGAGCCATGCTACCGCACATATTACCTACCCCATTCAGAACTTCTCTCAAACACCTCTAAGTCTTGATTCTAGGTAACAACAAAGTAAAAAGTACGTTTCACACCTCAACTTGATATGTTATAACATATCAACACCATCACTAATTATGTAGATTGAATGAGAGACATTGAAGCGATCATTGAGCACGTAAAACAAAGCTGTAAAACCAATGGCCAACAATTTACGGCAAAGAGACTATTGATATTGCGGGCGCTGGTTCATGCAGACAAAGCGCTGTCTGCGTATGAGCTCGTCGATTATTGTAAAGTACACTTTGACCAGCATGTTCAAGCAATGTCGGTTTATAGAGTATTGGATTTTCTTGAACAGCAACATTTAGCGCACAAACTGCAAGTATCGAATAAGTACATACTTTGTGACCATATTCTTTGTGAACATGAACATGGTATCCCTCAATTTTTGATTTGCTCTAAGTGCGACAAGATCAGTGAGCAGACAATCAACCCTACGATTATTCAAGATCTTCAATCCCACGCAAAACAGGAAGGTTTTACCGTGGTCACACCTCAATTAGAGATCAATTGCGTGTGCGATGAATGTGCAGATACAGAGGAACCCAATACCAATACCAATACCAATACCAATACCAATAAAAGGTAACCCTTATCTCTCATACGTATCTACTGCATAGACCGAACTATAAGGAGAAATTGAAACGTTATGTCTGCAATGCTCATCAAAAATGCCCGAGTGGTTAATGAAGGCATCACCACCAAGACGGACTTATTAATCGTCGGCAAACGAATTGAACGGATCGCCAAGAACATTCCCCCAAAACTAAACGATGAAGTCATTGATGCTCAAGGTTGTTACCTGATACCAGGCATGATTGATGACCAAGTTCACTTTCGCGAGCCAGGGCTTACTCATAAAGGCTCCATCGCCACAGAATCACGCGCTGCGGTTGCTGGCGGTATTACGAGCTATATGGAGATGCCGAACGTAAATCCGGCCACCACAACCATCGAAGCCTTAGAAAGAAAGTTTGAAATCGCATCACAAAACTCACTTGCGAATTACTCGTTTTATCTTGGTGCGACTGAAGACAACCTAGAACAAATCAAGCAACTTGACCCTGCACGACATTGTGGCGTGAAGGTGTTTATGGGCGCTTCAACAGGCGACCTGCTCGTTGAAGATCCTCAAGCTCTGGATGATATATTCCGAGATTCTCCGGTGCTCATCGTCACCCATTGTGAGAGCGGGCCAATCATCGCTCAAAACCAAGAACAATTACGACAAAAAAAAGCCGATTTCACCATCCAAGACCACCCTATTCTTCGAGACGACAAAGCGTGTTACGCCTCCTCGTCTTATGCCATAGAACTGGCAAAGAAACACAATAGCCAACTGCATGTATTACACATCACCACAGCCAAAGAACTGGCTCTGTTTAGTGAAGGTGCAATTCAAGGTAAACGTATTACCGCAGAGGCCTGTGTGCACCACCTTTGGTTTACGAACAATGACTATGCCGTCCTAGGAAACCAAATCAAATGTAATCCCGCCATTAAATACCCAAGTGATCGCGACGCGCTGTTAGCGGCATTAAGCACCGGCCAAATCGACATCATCGCCACTGATCACGCTCCACATACATGGGGTGAAAAACAAGCTCCTTATGAGCACGCACCTGCTGGCTTACCTTTGGTACAACACGCCCTGCTGAGCCTATTTGAGCATGTACGATTGGGAACAATGACCGTCACTCAAGTTGTCGAGAAAACCGCACATAACCCGTCTATTCGTTATGCGATACAAAAACGCGGCTTTATTCGCGAAGGCTATTATGCCGACCTAGTCTTGGTTGATCCTCAAGCTCCAACTTTGGTCAGCAACGAAAACAGTTTGTATCAATGCGGATGGTCACCATTCGCAGGACACGAATTCTCCGCTCAAATAAAACATACCTGGGTGAATGGGAGCATGGTTTATACCAATCCAGATGCGTGTAAGAACAAAAATACACATGTTCCTCAAGGGCAAAGCGATAACGAAATGCCAGCAATGAGACTGTCATTCGAACGCTAGTTCAACCGGACTTATCTATCTATTCAAAGTCGTTATACGGAAATAATTCATATATAAAGCAATTAGCATCTAAAACAGTTAGTACGCAAGCAATCAATAAATTAAGCACTCAACAAAAGAATTCAATATGTTAAGAAGAAACCCTAGCGGTCATATGCCAGAGGTGTCGGAGACGGCCTTCATTGACCCAACCGCCATCATCTGTGGCAAGGTGATCATCGAAGATAATGTGTTCATTGGCCCTTACGCCGTGATCCGAGCTGATGAAGTTAATGAACAAGATGACATGGAGCCCATAGTAATTAAGCGCGATACCAACATTCAAGATGGTGTGGTTATTCACTCTAAAGCTGGTGCGGCGGTAACGATTGGAGAACGATCATCGATCGCTCATCGTTCTATCATTCACGGTCCTTGTGAAGTCAGTGATGACGTATTTATTGGCTTTAACTCGGTAGTGTTTAATGCCTTTATAGGCAAAGGCTGTGTGATTCGCCATAACTGCGTGGTAGACGGGCATGATTTGCCTGAAAACTTCCATGTACCACCGATGACCAATATTGGCTCAGGGTTTGATTTGAATAACATCTCAAAGGTGCCACCTGAATATTCAGCATTTTCAGAATCAGTGGTTTCTGCCAACCATACTTTGGTTCAAGGTTATAGGAGAATGGCTAATGAGCTCTGATCATTCACCTGTATTAGGGGTTCCAACCAACATCATTACCGGGTTCCTTGGCGTAGGTAAAACCTCGGCAATCCTCAACTTAATGAAACACAAACCAACAAATGAGCGCTGGGCGGTCTTGGTGAATGAGTTTGGGGGAATTGGCGTCGATGGTAGCTTGTTTCAAGGCAACCAAAGCAAACAACAACAAATTTTCATTCGAGAAGTGCCCGGTGGTTGTATGTGTTGCGCGGCTGGCTTGCCTATGCAGATAGCACTTAATCAGTTATTGTCAGAAGCGAAACCGGATCGCTTATTGATTGAGCCAACGGGGCTTGGTCACCCTAAAGAAGTGTTGCAGGTCTTATCTTCAGAGCATTACCGACAAGTGTTATCGCTACAGAAGAACATTACTTTGGTCGATGCACGTAAACTTTCAGATACCCGCTACTCTGATCACGATACCTTCAATCAACAAATCGCCATTGCTGATACCATCGTAGGGAACAAAGTCGATCTCTACCAAAATGGTGACGCTGAAAAACTGGCGGAGTACGTCGCTCAATTTTGTCACCCCGAGACAAAACTAGTTTTCGCTCACCACGGCAATATTCCTCAAGCTGAATTTGATGGAAACACCAGCTTTTATCGTCATCAAGCAGATGAACACCATCATCATCACCATCACCAAAACGATAAGCCGCTCGCCTCTGAGTTGCCGATGCCAAAAAGTGGCATGATAAGAGCAACTAACCAAGGTGAAGGATTTGAAAGTGTGGGTTGGCGATTTTCACCCGAAAAACAGTTCGACCACCAGCGCTTACGAAATTTTTTAGTGGGCTTGAAAGCGGAACGAATGAAAGCGGTGTTCATTACACAAAGTGGTATCTTCGGTTACAACTTAACAGAAGATGGTTTGACGGAGTCGGAGCTGGATGATTGTCTTGAAACCAGAATTGAAGTGATCGGACATAACATAGACAATGACTTAGAAAGCCAATTACTCACGTGCTTGGTTAACTGATTAAGCGCGCAGCAAAACACTGATAATCCAAAGTACTCATGAGTGTAGCGAATCGCGGCACTCATGAGTTTTGCTAACAGTTAACTGGTTATTAGATTAACGATTTAATCGATTAACTTATCAACGCACTAACTGACCGAAACTAACCGTTTCTCTGCCAATGCCATTGCAACGTTCGCTTTAGCATAAGCGCTCTCGTTAATGAAGTGTGGGTATATGTCTTGCTCACGCTCCCAAGAAACATCATAGCCAAAGAATGTCGCTAACAACGGTTCACCTTGCTTGACTACCTCGAAGTCTCGGCCACATATTTTTGGGTGCACCGTAGCGATTCTCATACCATCTTTATCAAGTGGTACATTCACCTCTTCAACATAGAAAAACGCACTGTAATCTTTCAATTCTTTAATCTGTTTAAGGTTTTGCTTCTCTACGTAATCCAATACAGCAGTCAACATCTGCTTCATCAGTGTAAGCGTTTCGAACCTGAGCGAACCATGTGCTTGAGCCCCGACTTCGATCATCACGCCATACTTCCCTGCTGTGCAAAGGTATGGCTGTTCATCCCACGGTTTCCTATCTTCAAACAAAATGTTGGCATCAGGCATACGCTGCTTCACGTATGAACCCATTTTTTGATAGAAAGAATCATTCGATAGCAAAATCAATGTCGCGCCCATATTGCTGGTTGTATTGTGTAGATCAACAATTAACTGTTGCTCACTTCCCACATGTTGATCAACAAACCATTGCGCGACCGCATGCTCAGCGGAATCTGAAGAAAGGTCTTCATTTACACTTGAAAATAGACGATTTAGATCCGTTTCAATATATCGCACATTCTGCTCTACTGCCTTTGGATTAGCGATGACAGAAGTAGTAGAAAACGTCGAACGATCCGCCGAATACAAACGATCTTTAATCAGCTTATTCAGGTAGATACCTGAAAGTTCGTTACCGTGAGTTCCGGCAACCAGTAAGAGTTGGTTAATGCTATCCATGTAATTGATGTCCAAATATTGAGTGATAAAACCACACGTTAAAATGATACGATATAACATAACAATTACTGGTACAGTTCTCCAGACAACTCCGAAATATTTTCTGTAGTTATTCCAGAACAAACATTCCAAAACAGATGGTTCTCGGCTGACACCCCAAAGCAGAATTGATAAATGGAGATGAATAAGACCTCGTATTTACGAGGCCTTAAATTTTAAACTCAACGTTGTAACTTGGTTTGCAGCGTTCTATTTGATTTACAACGCTGCACCGAGCTTAATACGTGTTACATCAAGGCTTTATCGTTTACTCCTGTTTCGCGAGTTTATCTGTCACCGTAGAGCTATTGGTTTTTTCTGGTCTTACTATCAAGCCAATCCCCACAAGAAACAGCGCAGACGCAACAACTTGAGCCACAGATAACACTTCGTCATACATAAAGTAGCCACTGATTAGCGCAAAGATTGGCACAAGTAAGGTTAACGGCGCTGTCGTACTAAGTGGATACTGAATCAACATCTTGTTCCAGACCCAATAACCAAACAAGGTGGTTGGGTACGCTTGGAAAACAACCGCGACGGTGGTGCTCCAATCCCACAACTCTATTCCCTGCCAAATAATCTGCTCACCATGCAACATCACAGCAAACAACACCAATGGAATGGGCGCAAATAACATGCCCCACACGTTAAACGCAAAAGCTTGAGTCGTTTTCGATGCCTTTACAATTACACCCATTAAAGTCCAACTGCACGCCGCAATCATAATCAAGATAACACCATTCAGGGTCACATTACCCGTAGCAGCAGATACCAATACCGCTAGTGCGCACATCGCTAACACAGCCCCCATTAGCTTACGTACTGACGCACTCTCTTTGAAAACCCATACACCCACCGCCATACCAATTAATACATTAGTTGAAAGCAACACTGATGACAGCCCCGAAGACAAGCCCGCTGTAATAGACCACGAAGCCATGCCCCAGATGCCAACACCGAACACAAAGCCGTAACTCACTAGATAGCGCCAAGCGACATTAGGTCTCGCCACGAAAAAGATCACCGGAATCACTGCCAAAGCGAAGCGGGCCGCCGTTGCTAATAGGGGGTGGACATTCGTAACACCCATTTTGATCATTGAGAAGTTGAACCCCCAAATTGCCATGACAAACACAGCTAACAACAAATCATTTCTTTTCATACTCACCCCTCTTTTATTTTGGAAGAGTATCCCTTGAACAATAAAACCAGTACAGATACAATTTTTACAATAAAAACCAGTACAGTTAGTGATAGGTCGTGCCGATGAGTATCTACAGAAAGCTTGCTAATCAGTTTATTGATGAGATTGAAGCAGGGAAAAGACCCGAAGGTGGGCGTATGCCTTCGCTTCGTCAGTTGGCGAAACAACAAGCGATCAGTATGTCGACGGTGGTGAGCTGTTACCAAGAGCTAGAATCTCAAGGTTGGATCCACTCACGACCTCAAGCTGGGTATTTTGTTTCACCACATAAACCTTCTCATTCAACCCCTGAATGGGCACAGTTTGAAAGCAAGGTGTCCATCGTTAAGCAAACCTCTTCGACACATAACACCACTAATGGCCCTTTGGGTGTATCCAGTACCACCAACGATGAGCAAACAACCATTGAGTTGGAGCGCAGCTTTCGTCGCTCAATCAAACGGATGGGTGGTAGGCTCAATCATTATCCTGATACACAGGGTGAGCCGATGTTACGACAGGCGCTTTCTACCCACTTCGCCAAACTCGACCTACACTTTGCGTCCGAGGATATGGTGGTAACCGCTGGTTGTATGTCGGCCATTAAAGCGGCTCTGGAATCGTGTACCAAACAAGGCGACACGATTGCGATAAGCTCGCCTTGCTTCAATGGGATACTAGAATTATTGGGAAGAATGTCGCGCAAGATCATAGAGATCCCGTCTTTAGATGACGGTGTCGACCTACAACAACTGGAAACCCATCTTAAAAACAAACAGGTTGATGCTGCGATATTCTGTACGTCACATATGAATCCTCAAGGGATCAATATGTCAGCAAACCAAAAACAAAAACTCGCTGAGTTAGCTAACCAATATCAAACCCCGATCATTGAAGATGATGTCTATCTAGAGCTTTCCTATTCCTCGCATACCCCGCTACCTGCAAAATATTATGACAAAGGTGGTTATGTATTATGGTGTGGTTCAGTGTCTAAGAGCCTTTCGCCAAGCTATCGGTTAGGGTGGTGTCTACCCGGCAGATACATCGAGGAATACAAGGCTCAGTTCTCTGCAGCGAGTTATGGTGTTGCTCTGCCCACGCAACTTGCTGTTGCTGACTTTATTGAATCAGGCCAATACGCGAAACATGTTAGAAGAAGACGTACTCAGCTCCTTTTATTAAGGCAGCAATACCTGAGCTATTTAAGCCAACACCTTCCTAAAGGCGTGAAAATAAGTAATCCTCAAGGTGGAATGGTGTTGTGGTTACAAATCCCAAGCCTTGATCAACACACTTTTTCAGAAGGTATCGTTCAGCAACAGATAGATATCCGACTTGGGCAACTATTCAGCACTCTAGATCTGTATAGCAACTGCCTACGGATCAATATGGGTTACTCCATTGAAGGGCAAACAAAGCAGCAATTGGATGATTTGATTCAACTTATCCACCAATGTTCAAATGCCAAGCCCGTATGACTTTTAACGGAAAAATAGTGATTAGTCTGCATAAAAAACCAAGTTAGAATTCCGAACAGTAAGGAGAAACACACGCCTTAAAACCCTTAAATGTCGAGTTTGCAAGGGTGCGCCAAATTATGCAACTTGACTAATGACAGCTCATTTATTTTCTTCAATATACCTCCCGTCAGCGCTGGCGTTTTTTTGTATTCGAAGAGAACTTATTATGAGTGATAAATCTAAAAACAAACCACTACCTTCCTTTATTGAAGAACGCTTGAACTTCTATATTCAAGATCTCATTACACAAAACGAAAGCCAAAAACATTTGGTATTGGGGAGTCACCCCAGCCATGACGCAGTGGTAATGCAAAGCAACGATTACCTATCTTTGTCGCACAATGAACAAATCCAGAAAGCACATCGGGACGCAATTTCACAACACGATGACAATGTGGTGATGTCTGCCATCTTCTTACAAGATGAACAGTCGAAACCTGCATTTGAAACCGATCTGGCTAACTTTATGGGAATGGAAAGCTGCTTGCTCTCTCAATCAGGTTGGGCGGCTAACATTGGCTTATTGCAAACGATCTGCCCTCCTAATATGCCTGTGTATATCGATTTTTTTGCACACATGTCCCTATGGGAGGGTATTCGTGCCGCTGGTGCAACTGGCCACCCATTTATGCACAACAACATGAATCACCTTCGTAAACAGATTCAGCGTTATGGTTCGGGTGTGATTGTAGTCGACTCGGTTTACAGCACCATAGGTACGGTAGCCCCACTCCGCGACATCTACGAAATGGCGCAAGAGTTTGACTGTGCCTTGGTCGTCGATGAATCCCATTCACTAGGCACTCATGGTTCAAATGGTGCTGGTTTGGTTCAGGCATTAGGGCTGACTAACAAAGTGGATTTCATTACCGTCAGCTTGGCCAAAACCTTTGCCTATCGCGCTGGCGCTATACTCGGCCCTAAGCGATTATCGGAGACATTACCCTTTGTCGCTTACCCTGCTATTTTTAGCTCGACCGTACTACCACAAGAAGTTATCCGCTTAGAAAAGACTTTAGAGGTTATTAAAGCCTCTGATGATAAGCGAGACACCTTGTTCAAACGCGCTAAAGCACTGACTACAGGGCTAAAGCGAATCGGTTTTAACATTCGCAGTGAATCTCAGATTGTGGCATTAGAATGTGGCAGTGAAAGCAACACTGAGCGTGTACGTGACTTCTTAGAAGAGCGTGACGTGTTTGGTGCGGTATTTTGTCGGCCAGCAACAGGCAGAAACAAAAACATCATCCGCTTTTCGATTAACGCAGACATGACGCCGCGGGACATCGACCATGTTCTCACAGCATGCCAAGAGGCTTTTAATCACCCTGACTTAGAGTTCGTATAAACAGCCACGCTAATCAATAAAACGGCAGGACGGAATGGAAGCTATCATGTCCAATACAAAAAGAGCCCAGCATATCGCTGAGCTCTTTCTTGTCGTCTTATCTGTTTTAAACGATTAAAAGCTAAATCCACAGCGCGATTTTGTCAAACAGTCGGTTCTTGTCTGCTGGCTTAACAATGAAATCAGACATACCGGAAGAATCCATCTTCTCTAAGGTGACGGGAGAACTGTCTCCAGTATGTGCAATAATAGGCACCGATGAGTACGCTTTGTTAGCATTTCTAATACGGCGAGAAGCTTCAACACCATCCATAATTGGCATTTCAATATCCATCAGGATCAAATCGATATCGTCGGTATCCAACGCATCTAGTGCCTGCTGGCCATCCTCTTTCTGGATCACATCAAAGCCCTGTTTTTCCAAAAGCATCGCAGTAAAGCGGCGTAAAGATTCATTGTCATCGACCACCATAATGGTGCGTTTGTTCGCGGTATCTAATGGCGCCGCAGACGCAGCTGGTATCACATAGTTCGAATCAAACAACAAGCGGTCCATTGTCGGCTGCGTATTCAAAAGCCAAACTTGCGTTTCAACCCATACAGGTTCAAAAGAGACATTACGAACCCGTTTAATTGGGTGATTCTCAAACAAGTAGACGATTCGAGACTCTGTGAATGAAAGCAACGACTCAATTTTATCAAGACAACTGGCTCTTAAATCTAAACTCTCCATATCGACAAAAATCAAATCGAACTCAAATTGATACTCTTTTTTATTGAGCGTTGATGCTATGTCTAGAATCGTCAGCTCAAACCCCATCGTGCCAGCTAATTCCTTAGCTTTCGTGACCAATATATTTTGCTCACTCACAAACAACACATTTTTTAACTTAGCCAGTTCACTCTTAATATCTTTCACTGTATTTGAAGTCAACGCCGGGAAAATCATCGTAAACTGGGTCCATTCATCGACTTCAGACTGACACTTAATTTCGCCACCAAACGAGCTCATTACCTTTTGGCAGAAGGGTAAGCCCAATCCATAGTTACCCGATTTACCCGTTGTATAAAAATCTTGAAAGATACGGCGAATCTCATCACTTGGAATACCTGAACCGTTATCTGTCACCACGATTTGGTTGACCATCTCATCGCTTTGCATAGTGACATGAATATGAAAATCTTCAGGACTACGATGATGGAACGCGTTCTTGAACAAGTTATACATCACATACTTCAGTAACGTGTCGCTGCCTAAGAAACGAAACTCACCCTTCACATCCAAAGATATTGCTTGTCTGTCTAATGCACGCTTGTAGTTGAAACTCTCTATCGCATCCTCGACGACCGTTTTAGCTGAATGCTTCTTGAAGGTAGAACGAGAGACACGGTTTTCATCGATGGAAGTCAGTAACAGATCAATGGTTTCGTTGCCAGAATGAATGATCTCCATTGCCTCGTCACCCACCTCGCGAAGCTGCCTTACTTCTTGATCGCTCAGCTCATATTGTCCTTTGTGATGACCAGCTTTTGGATTCGGTAATATCGATTGCATTACATCTATAGACGTCAATAAACCACTTAAAGGGTTTCGCATTTCATGCGCAATACCCGCACCAAAAGACTTCGCCAACGACACCTTGGCTTCGTGCTCTACCTGGTTTCGGAAGTAGAATAAGTTACCGAACAAATAGATGAACAAAAAGATAGGCACATGCGTCCAATCCATTGAGAGTTCGAGATAGAAACCTTGAGCGACCCATGCGCCCAATGTGGCGATGGCTATTCCAGCAAAAGTCTGTGCGAACATCACTTTTGTTACATGAACCAGCAAGATATGCAGGAAGATGGCAGACATGAACGACATTACCCAAACATTGGACCAATTGTTCATTAACAACATGAAGAAAAAGAAACACGGCAAGCAGAGTGTAATGGCAACTTGATAATAAGCCGGAAGATATTTTCGCCATTCAAACGGGACTCGATTACGATAAATGATCCCAAAGAACAGTACCGAGCATAACAAACGTACGGTCAGGTTTTCATATGGCTGAGGGAACAAAAACTCCCAAACAACATAATAAGCCGGAAAGCCGATAAGGCCCATCCAACCCACCAAGGTGAGGTTTGGTTCTGCGTACTGGTAAACTTTACGAATCGCATTCATATAAAATACTTTTCTTCCTAAGCCCTAACGTTTGATTATTTTATGATTCAATTTTGTTTTTATATTTGTGCGCGGATTATATTATATATCTCTTCCACTCAGTGTGGTTTCAATCAAATATATATCAGTGTTTTGCTTTTTAAGGGTAGATTTGTGGTCAGTGTAAGTTCTCATAAAAGCAATAAGACCCTCTAGCCGATACAATACCATATTCCCTATCTAATATATCAACCAACTTTATGAGTGAATCCGTATCCTGCCAATCTACTATTGCTGGGCCCACAACAAATAGTAGCAACTGCAACAAGGCAAGGTACGATCTTTGACACATTTTAGTGTCCTTCGAATATCGACTTATAGAGCAGTAATAGGTTTGGCGTAATCCAACATTTCGTCAAAATATAGGTTATAGGCAAGCCTTGCTGGACCCTCCCTAGCTCCTTTTATCCCCAACGGTTCATCACTATTCAAACAAGCTTTATAGTCAAGAGGAGCAGTGCTGTTACGACGCATCTGGAATTGACCATTAGCGCCATAATAGAAGTTGTCTTCACGGTACAACAAGCTCATGTGAGAGAAGTTACTGATGCGTTTTGACGGTACGCGACTATCAAATGGCTAGCCAATTGCTATCGCTGAGTTATACACATGCCTCACCTCAATAAGAGATTGACTATCGGCATACCTTTATTGAACCAACGCAGTGCAAAAAAAAAGCGCTCCTAAATAGGAGCACTTTTTGTTTTTTGATACTTCCTGTATCCGTAGACAAGTCCAATCTGTAGTACCTTCACTGAAAGCCAGATCATCGATATCTCCAGTTTTGTATCAACTTAAATCTAGCACACAATCTTCAAGCTTTTCTGAGATACAACCGAGATAAAGAACTTAGTGCCACTCCATCTCACCACTTAGCACCTTGGCACCCAGTTCTAGGTCGCCTTCTGTTGCCTTAAATTGTGGGTATGCTTTCTTCATGTGATCACTGATATCAATAGACGTTGGATTACTTGTGCTTACCAGTGCCTTTTCAATGTCTGCCACATAATCCACCGTAAATTGAACACCGTTAGTGCCCGTTGGCATTTCACCTAAGTAGTGGCCTGGAATAACAACTTCAGGCTCAAGTGCCTTCATGCGTTCTAAAGATTGTGACCACTGGCTACGAATCTCTTTCGATGCAGTATCAGCCATCCATACATGCACTCCACTGTATACCGACACGCCACCAAACACCGTTTGTTCTGATGGCACCCACAAGTAAGCTTGGTGTGTGTTGATTTCTTTTACTTCGATAGTTTCGCCTTCTAGGCTGAGTGTTGTGTCGTTCAATACCGTCGGAACAATCACTTTAGATGGCGCACTGTCATCCAAGATTGGGCCCCAATATGCCAACTTCGCGTCTTTAGTGCGCTTAATGTGTGCAACTACCGCTTCGCTAGCGACAACATCTACGTGAGGAAATGCCGAAACTAACGGTTCCAAACCAAAGTAAAAATCCGGATCGCCACTGCTGATGTAAATCATTGATAGCTCTTTACCAGTAGCTTTAATTTGTTCAACCAACTTTTCTCCATCTGCGACACTAAACTGAGCATCGAACAGAATCACTTCCTTTTCACCTGAGACTAAGACTGAACTTGCTGGAAATATCGCATTTTCACCGGGATTATAGTGAGTGATCGTTAAATCCGCCGCAGACACTGCACTTGATGCCGCCAGTATGGTTCCTAGACTCATCGTTCTTAACAGCGCGGTTTTTGATAAAAGGATCTTAGATAACTTTGTCATAGTTTTATTCCGTAATTTAAAACTGAATATCGGTCAGCTCATTGAGTATGTGAACATCTTATTTGATTGAATTTAGATTAAATAGACATCATATTGACTTTCACTGTTGCACTTTTCGAACATATCGTAGTTTTCAGAGACATTGATTTCAGAGATACTGGTTTATAAACAAGTAATCAGACCAATTAGATTCTTTAGGCGGAACAACAATGGATAAACTTGAAGCAATGAATGTCTTTGTCACCATAGTCGAACGTGGCAGTTTGAGTGCAGCGGCAGAGCACCTTGATCTTTCTCGGACCAAGGTGACGCGCTATTTGGGAGAACTGGAAAGCTGGATGGACACACGCTTGCTTCATCGAACGACTCGTAGACTGAGTTTAACCAGCGCCGGAAAAGAGACACTAGAAGTCGCCAGAGAGCTACTGGCCCTTGAGGCATCATTAGCGGGAATCAGAAACCAAAATCGAGAAGACTTGAAAGGGCAACTTCGAATCACCGCGAGCTACTCCATTGTCGATAGTTTCTTGATGGATGCAATCAACCGCTTTATTACCAAATGGCCAGAGGTTTCTATCGATGTTATTTCTACCGACCAAACCGTTAATCTCGTTGAGTCACGTATCGATTTGGCCATTCGAATCACTAACGAACTGACACCCAATATTGTCGCTAAACAGCTAGGTGAATGTCGCTCCGTGATATGTGCCTCGCCGCAGTATTTGCAAAAAAAGGGAACACCAGCAAACGCACAAGATTTAGCTCATCACAATTGTCTATCGTTCAGTTACTTTGGTCGAACAGCTTGGACGTTCCATGGTCCTAACGGTTCTGAATCAGTACCAATCAAAGGGAATATCAGTGCCAACACATCTGAAGTATTACTGTCGGCCACACTAAAGGGAAATGGAATCAGCATGTTACCCTTCCCTTCTGTCGAGGCCTTAGTGCGTCAAGGCCAATTAGTACAGCTATTGCCAGAGTGGAAACCAAAAATACTTGGTGTGCATGCTATTTATGGAACACGTAAACAAGTAACGCCATTGTTAAGAGCTTTTATCGATCACTTATCCAGTGAAATGGAACAATCTAAAAGCTGGTAGGCTGCCTACGTTATTAATATAACTGATGACTAATTAGAATTATTAATTTTACTTATAACCAGCTAAATCCTATCGTGGTGACATGATTCAAAGCACATCAAAGTTCATCTATACCCATAAGGAAAGAGATTATGACCGCCATTACCGATTTAGATATTCTGCTGAAATCGATGTCACCAGAGCTCATTGAAGGTAGCTATGTTTTTTGTACTGTTGACGGAGTGTTAGCTGACTATGTTGAGTTAAACCCGATCTCAACTTTTCGCGAAAAAGAAGGCTTAACGTTGGTATTAACTGAAGACGCTGCGACTCAAGCTCAACTCAATTTTGAAGGCGTGTTTAGCCTTATTACTTTATCCGTACACTCTAGCCTTGAAGCAGTTGGCTTAACGGCTGCTTTTGCTACCAAGCTTGGTTCATATGGCATTAGTGCCAACGTTATTGCGGGTTACTATCACGACCATATCTTCGTTCAAAAAGACAAAGCGGATGCGGCAATGAGCGCACTTAGAGAGTTTTCAGAAGCAGAATAAAGCTTGAGCAAACAATTAAGATACAAAAAAAGCGACGTAATATACGTCGCTTTGGCGCGTTGCTAACCACTCGTTCACCGATCAGGCATCAGCGAACAAAGCGATTAAGCAAGCTTAAACGTTGCTACTTTGTCACTTAGGCCAGCAGCTTGGTTCTTAAGTTCGTTAGACTCAGCCAAACTGTCTTGTGCACCCACAACCAAGTGGTCAGTCACATCCTTGATGGTCGTTATGTTTTGAGTAATCTCACCCGTCACGTGTGTTTGTTCTTCCGCTGCGGTTGCAATTTGCGTCGCCATATCGCTTATCAAAGCTACAGCCGTGTTGATCTCTTCCAGGGCATGCGAAGCTCTATCGGCATCTTCTACTGAATGCAATGCGAGCTTAGAACTACTCTCCATTAGTTCAACGGCTTGGCCTGTAGTTTTCTGCAGAATATCAATCGTCGATTTAATCTCTTCAGTCGAAGAATGAGTACGCTGCGAAAGCACCCGCACTTCATCAGCTACGACCGCAAAACCACGCCCTTGTTCACCAGCGCGAGCCGCTTCAATCGCAGCATTCAAAGCAAGTAAGTTGGTTTGTTCGGCAATGCCTTGGATCGTTGCCAATACCGTCGAGATCTCTTGAGCATGTTTGTTCAGTTCACTGATTACATTACCCGCTTCGTTCACCTCATTAGCTAAGTTATTGATCGAACCTTTGGTGTCGACTACCAGAGCGTGACCACTGTTGGTGCTCGTCGCTGAGTCTTGCGCTGCTTTTGCGGTTTGTTCTGCGTGTGAGGCAATCTCTTGCGTTGCACTAGCCATTTCTGTCACAGCTGTCGCGACCATCGTGATTTCTTGTTGTTGGTGATTGAGCTCGTTCACCGAACGGTTCGCACGCTGAGTACTTTGCTCTGATTGGCTGTTGAGTTGTTCTGATTGACCACGAATATGACCAATCAACTGCTGTAAACTACCAACAAACGTATTGAAGTTATTGGCTAACTCGCCGACTTCGTCTTGGTTTTCAACATGAATACGCTGAGTTAAATCACCACTACCATTGGCAATTTGTGCCAAGGCTTTCGAAACATGGTTAAGTGGACGGAATAGAATCGTACACAACAGGTTAAACAACACAGTACATACAATAACAACCAGTAACGTCACCAAAACTTGCCCCATCACTGCATCAAACAGTGGCGCTACCAACGAATTATGGTTCACCACGCTAACCGTAATCAGGTTGGTTCCCTCAATCGCGCTTGCATAAAGCACGTAATCAGTGCCATTCAACTCAATACTTATATCTTTTCTACTCGCTAGCGCTTTTTGTACATCCGAAAAGTCCAATCCTAGCGAGCTAATATCTTTGTTCAGTAACTTAGTGTCTGGGTGAGTGTAGACCGTGCCCTTGTTGGTCGCGATAAACATATACCCTTCACCAGGAAGAATCACTTTTTCAAGGCTGTTAAGAATGTCGGTAATCTCAACATCTGCACCTAACACCACTTGTTGACCATGCAATTGCATTGCGGTTCCTAGTGAAACAACATTAGCGCCCGTCGCAGCGGCCACCGTTGGATTGTCCATGAAGACTTTACTTGGGTTCGCTACCGCGTTTGTGTACCAACCCCATTGACGAGGGTCATCATTACCCGGTGGCAGTACCACTCCGTTCGCGTTCTTTTGTGAGCCATCCGGAAAGGCCAAGAACACATTATCAAAAGATGCGGAATCACGAACTTGTTTAAGGTGAGTTACCAAACTTTCTTGTTTTGATTCTTTCGAAAGAGAAGTCAGCGCGCGCTCTTTAGATAAGATCCAATCCGAAACATATTGATTGTAAGATGCCGACGTGCCTTCTAAACGTTGTGCAACTTCAACATCAAGTCGTTGTAATGAAGCACGAAAAGATAGAGCTTCGACCAAAATCCCCCCCAGGATGATGGCCATGCTAGCTGAGATCGCTAACTTATTCTTAAGCGAGAGTTTCTTGAACATAGGAAACCTATAATGTGGAAGTAAAAAAACGTGGCGAACAAATTGGTTGCCAAAACGGTTGCAAGCTGAATATATTTTACGCTTTAAAATAAATAATGAAACCGACGACAGGTTGTATTATTGATATGTGTGAACGATGACAGCCTTTGCAAGTGGCTTGCGCTGCTTCCAGCCCTGATCCCGCTAACGATACATCACGACTTTGACTGCCTCGGTAGAGTTTCTGAAAACCCTGATCCATTTGCCCAAGTAGTCGATTGAATTTCTCCGGTTGGTTCCAAACACTCTCTTTTGCTTTACTCCCCTCTTGACTGCCCAACGGAAACAACGTCAATAACGCTTGGCTATGCGTTGTTAGCTTTAAACTGGTTTATTCCAGCGTCTGCTAATTTGTATCGTTACCATCCAAAGTGTCATTGGCTTTCTTAACTAAGGTTTCAACCTGTGTAAAAGCGTATTAGCGGTGTTCAATCTAGAGCAGAAGAACGAACCAATAAATGAAGCGCTTAATAAACAGCAAACCACTCGTTGGTTAAGCCATGTAATTGCGAATGATGCAGCAAGGGCATTTAACACAGAACACAAGCAACATGGATTAACCATCGCTCTTTGAATACTGATCTAACCGACAATGGGCGTGCGATCCAAGAAGGTCTATTACCGTTCCCTGCTCAAATCCATCGACAATACCTAAGTGTATTAGAACCCGGGAACAACAAGAGATGAGTCGTTTACTGAAAAATAGTCTCGCGAATGTAGTGGGACTAACCAAAATCCAAAGTCAACAATAGCCGCGTCTCGTCTGGAGCAGTGACTGGTGACCGATGGACAAGGCCAGCGTTTTCGTTTCCACCCCAGCGCTCACCCTTTAACAGAGCAACATCGCCACTTGAGAGTTCCTGAATATCAGACTCGTGACTGTACAGCCCTGAAGCTGAATCAGGTTGTCCGTTGCTTCCACGACCTAGCTTTGAGCGATCTACCGCATAGTTCGGCAGCCATTGAGTTGCAGTGCCGTGATAGGTAGTTACTAGGCGACAAGGCACTTGGTCAAAATGGAAGCGTGGACACATCGCTTGATTCAAAACCGCTAAACGTAGCCCTACTTCTTCAAGCTCGAACAAACAACAAAACATATCCACCAGCTCCACCATATTACCTAACAGAGCCTTTGAAGCCGTTCCATCTGTCGCAAACTCTAGCTTCTCATAAGCATTCTCTGGTGACAGGTTAATAGATTTACTGAAGTTTGGATTCAAAGCGATAAATTCACTGATTTCACCCGTTAGTTCTTGATCAAAGTTACGCTGCCAAATCGCGATATTGATATCACTTTGATAGATGTCGGCTAATACAGTTGGCTGCTCAGAAGCACTAGAACCCGCATTGTGACTCGCTTGATCTTTGATACTTACGGCTGAACTAATGTTGGGTGGCTGATTGCTATTGGTTGCCAAAGGCTTCGTTAAAACGGCATTCATTACGTAATCTCCTTGCGCATTCTTTTCGCCTCACTCTTACTTTTATCATTAATATCTAAATGTAAGAGTGAAATTATAGATATGTTATAACATAACAAATGATGTACGAACAACTAGCAGATCATGGTTCCAATAATATGGCGATGTACTCACTTACCTAGGGTAATTTGTTGCACGCTGGTCTAAGCTTTTATTTATCTTTCTATTCAAAAAGATATTCAAAAAGCAAACTGGTTTATAACGTTAGACTGGTAAATTCAGCAACTTGGTGACCCAACTATGAAAAAACTAATCTCTACGCTCGGTCTCTTTTATGCCGTTATCTCCGCTCAATCTTTCGCGGAAAGCGGCTACACGTTAGATTCAGAATTATCAAATATCACCTTCGCAACCATTAAAAAACAGTTTGTTGTTGAGCCCGCGTCGATCAAAGCGTCATCAGGAGGGCTCACAAAAGATGGCCAGTTTTCTATAATGTTGGACCTAAAGAGCCTAAGCACTGGCATAGCGATTCGTGACCAGCGACTCAATGAACTCTACTTTGAATCCATGACTTTCCCTGAGGTGAAGATAGCCGGGAAAATTGACCCATCAATACTTTCTAGCGATCCGCAAAACACGACCATCTCAGCCGAAGTCACTTTACATGGTATGACAAAGAAAATTGATTTCCCTGTTGTTGTAATTCCGACGGACGGTTTTGTTATGGTCAATTCTGCTTCTACCATCATTGTAAACGGCGCTGATTTTGGAATATCGACAGATAACCTAAACAAGCTTTCAGCGACGGTTGGCGGATTAGCCCTTTCAGACAAGATCCCATTAAGTTTCAATCTTATCTTCGAGAAATAGTTTTTTACCCCCCCCTTAGCTCCCCTTCAGTCAGTCACACTCACTTATTTTTGTGATTGGCATTTGAAGGGGAAACATTCAGTTATTCTCAATGTCTATAAAATTCAAAACTGAACACATATAAACCAAACATGAGTCGAATTACTCGGAACAGTCGACAAAATAAGACATACTAAAACCATCATTTAAAAGAAGTAACCAATAGCGTATGAATTCGATCAACCTCAGTAAACCGTTCACCCTTTCCAACGGCCAAATCATCAAAAATCGACTCTTCAAATCAGCGATGAGTGAACAACTTGGCGACAAACAGCATAACCCTAAGACTGGTTTAACAACCCTTTATCAGCGTTGGGCTGAAGGTGGCATAGGTTTATCCATGACAGGTAACGTGATGGTTGATAGAAATGCACTTGGTGAACCTAGCAACGTCGTCTTGGACGAGCAAAGTGACCTCACCATCTTTCGTGATTGGGCTAGTGCCGGAAAGCAAAACGACTCTCAGATATGGATGCAGCTAAACCATCCTGGTAAACAGATCCCTAAATTCCTTTGTGATCAGCCTGTCGCCCCTTCAGCTATCTCTTTAGAGCGCGGATTAGAGAAAGGCTTTAACACCCCACGAGCACTAACAGACTCAGAAATACATGAAGTAATTAATAAGTTTGCCTTAAGCGCAAAATTGGCAAAACAGGCAGGATTTACTGGCGTGCAAATTCATGGGGCTCATGGTTACCTTGTGAGTCAATTCTTATCCTCAAGACACAATCAGCGCGACGATAAATGGGGTGGTTCATTAGGGAACCGACTCAGATTCGTGCTCGAAGTCTACCGTGCGATCCGTAAAGAAGTAGGTAATGACTTTCCTCTGGGGATTAAGCTCAACAGTGCTGATTTCATGAAAGGTGGCTTCACTGAAGAAGAGTCGATGCAAGTTGTACAAACGCTCAGTAGCGACGGTATCGACTTAATTGAAATATCCGGTGGCACATATGAAAGCCCTTCGATGATGGGATCTAAAAATAAAACCCCACCTTTAAAGGCAAGTACATTGAAGCGCGAGGCCTACTTTATGGATTACATGATGAAGGTGAGAAAGCTTGTAGATACACCTTTGGTGGTCACTGGTGGCTTTCGAACAGCACCAGCAATGAACGACGCGTTACAAACCTTTGCGACTGACTTTATTGGAATTGCACGAACCATGGCGGTTGACCCAGACTTCCCCAATCGATTGATAAAAGATCCAAACCACGGCATGCCGTTAACTGTGCCAACGACAGGCAAGCCAACACTAGATAAAATGGCGATGGTTGGACTGGTTTGGTACGAGCATCAAATGTGGCGTATTGCCGCAGGAAAAAATGCAGATCCTCAGTTAAGTGCGCTTAGTGTAGTCATAAAAACGATTCTCAGTGCTGGCTGGCACGCCTTTAAGAAGCGCAGAGCCTAACGAGTTTCTTACCTTAAATTCAAAGACTTAAACAGTAAATGACGTGCTAAATGTCACATGTCGTTACACAGCATGATACCTTAGGGCTTTACATCTTGGGCGAGGTAAACAACAATCCCTGAGAATAAATCCATAACATAATGTATTTAGAAATTATGAGTAACACAGAAAACAAAAAATCTAGCCCTCTTTTCGAAATCGTTTTTAACGTCTTTCTTCCATCATTCATCTTGATGAAATTCAGTGGAGAGGAGCACCTAGGAACAGGTTTAGCACTGCTTGTGGCACTGGCTTTCCCTATCGCTTACGGTGGTATGGAACTAATCCGCAACAAGAAGTTTAATTTCATCGCGGCACTTGGTTTTGTGAGTGTGTTATTAACAGGTGGCATTGGTTTCTTCGAATTGGACACGCGTTGGTTAGCATTAAAAGAAGCGTTAATCCCAGGCATAATTGGTTTAGCGGTTCTTGGTTCTACTTTTACTCGCTATCCGTTCATCCAAAAAGTCATCTTCACGCCAGCACTGCTAAACATCTCTCTCATTGAAGAACGTTTAAAACAGTTTGGCCACCAAGCAAAGTTCGACCGCTGTTTAATGACGTCAAATTACATGTTCGCGAGTACTTTCGCTTTCTCTTCTGCGATGAACTACTTCTTAGCGACGTGGATTGTGACAAGCCCAGCGGGCACAGCCGCTTTTAATGAAGAGCTTGGCAAGCTGACACTTTACAGCTACCCAGCCATTGCAATCCCAAGCATGCTGATGATGTTAGGTATTTTCTACTATATTTGGCGTCAAGTTCGCGCTATGACGTCACTAGAAACAGAACAAATCTTTATTACTAAATAGCTCTGCATTACAAGCTCAAAATCAAAGCTCAGCACTCTCGCTGGGCTTTTTTATTTCTGCGCCTAGTTTAACTAACTAATTAATCAATTAACTAATAACCCTACTCATTTATAAACAAAGTGCTGGCTTATTATTGACTCTCTTAACCCAATAGAAGATAGATGCTCGCCTTTTTCATATCAGTTTAATAACCAGTATTTAAATTACCAATAGCTAAAGAATTACATTCAGTTATAATAAAAGGCGAGTTAACGCTCAATCTTGTTGATTACTTTACAAAACCCTACCCAGACGTTAACACTATTTCAGTCCTTATTGCTAAGATGGAACAAGCTCGGCCTTAAAAATAAGCGCCACTCGTACTCAATAAGGAATATAGAATATGAACAAATCTCAGTTAGTTGATCACATTGCCACTTCAGCAGATATCTCGAAGGAACAAGCAGGTTCAGCGTTAAACGCACTTGTTGAAGGTATTTCTAATACATTGGCTAAGGGTGATGATGTTGCCATCCTAGGTTTTGGTAGTTTCAAAGTTAATTCTCGTGCTGCTCGTACTGGTCGTAACCCACGAACGGGCGAAGAGATTCAAATTTCAGCATCAAAAACGCCTGCATTTAAAGCAGGTAAAGCACTAAAAGAGTCATGTAACGCTTAGGGTAAATAATAACTCAAAGCAGAATCCAAGGAAGATTACGATGTCTATAACTAAAGTAAAAGTTCAAGCTAGCCGCAGTAAAAAAGCAGGCAAGTCAACCAAAACACAAGCCGAAACGCCTAAGACTCGTCAACGTATTGAAGAGCTTCTCGAAGAGCGCGAATTGGCCAAACTGTTAGAGTTATAGTTTGTTATCCTTCTAATGCCACTGCAGCTCTGCAGTGGCATTCTTTTTTAAAAACCTAGCCAGGCTGAATCCTAAATAATCCCTCCCCCAAGCCACTAGTAATAGTGCAGTCATAAGCTTGAAAGTTCTCACTTAATTAAACCCGGTCATTGATAACAAGTAATCGCGCACGATTTGAACACTAAGTAACAGACTCGATTACATTGTCATACATACCCATACGTACCCAACTTTCACTTTTCATTATCATCATCGGCATTAATGTTTATGAGAATAAAAGAAGCAGTTCGGAACGCTAGCGTGTTCGGGCAACGCTTCTTTACTGAGGTGATTATGAATGTAGTTCGTATGGGAATTGACGCTAATGTCCATAAAAATAAAGGCAAATACAAAGCGATAGTGAAGTTTGCAGTTCGAGCATTATTTTTTTACTCAGACACAAGAAAAATGAATGACAATTTCAGCTCTATCGAGAGAAAGCTTTTATTTAAAAAACAGCCGAACTTCCTATCTAAATTTGTCACACCTTACTTATGTACCGATTTTAGTAAGAAAGAAAAAATTGACATACTATCAAAGCATTATGACTGGTTTGAAGATAAGTTCACCTCAACAGCTCGCCATCAAATATATAACGAGAGACTTAATCTTTTAGAGCTGAAAATTGATGAAAAAGCTTATTTTCTAAACCTAAGTTTTGAGAGAAATGCTAGAAAAGAAGGTGAACTGACCCTTTCCCTAACCGACTCAATCTTCAACAAAATGTACACCATATCATTCACCGTATTTAATAATGATATCTACATTGGCGGAATACAAGGGGGAGCAAACGACAACGGATTTAGCCGCTCGTTCACAAAAGCATTCTATGGTTTGAGACCGAAATCATTCATGGTTGAAACTCTTCGATTATTGGCCACCAATTTGGAGATTGACCACATTTACGCCGTCAACGAATCTGGGCATGTTTCTAACTCATTACGATACGGCAAGAAGGGTAAAACAATCAGCCTGAAGTACAATTGCTTATGGGAAGAACACGACGGACAACAACACGACAAATGTTTCTACGCTCTACCACTACAACCTACCAGGAAAGATCTTGAGGCTCTTAAGCGCCAAAAACGAAAACTGTATCGTGAACGTTACGCGTGGTTGGATCAATATGATCAAGATCTGAAAAATGTAATGAGTCAGCACACCCATGGTCCTGTTAATTATGCTCATGCGAGTTAATTTGGCTAACCTGTACTCAACTAGCTAACGCGTATTACCTTCATTAGCGTGCTTTAGTCTAATCACTGCTCTTAGACCAAACGCTCAAACCCGAGGTGACAGCTTCAAACTAAACCTCTCCCCTCACCGACTAAGGCGTCTTTCAATAGAATAGAGTCGTCTTAGTTGGCAATGCATCTTCAAATAGTCCGAATTTAAAGCGCGCCAAAGTAATCACCGTTATAGGGTTTACAGTCTTTTACATTAGTAAGAGCTAATAAATTAAAGCAAACATTAGACAATGCTAATTTACATCTTTATAGTATCTAGGTATTTCGAAAACTACTCAATCGCCGGCGACTAGCCAGTCCTGAACATTAGGAAGATACAAGCTCTATGCTCGGCAATTTGTATAGTTAAACTTAGAGACAGTAATAGGTAAACGTATGACTAAAATTGTAATCATCGGAGGCGTAGCTGGCGGTGCTTCAGCTGCTGCACGCGCTCGTCGCCTTAGTGAAGAAGCCGAAATCATAATGTTTGAGCGAGGACCATTCGTCTCTTTTGCCAACTGTGGATTGCCATACCACATAGGTGGCGATATCGAGGATAGAAGCAAACTTCTGTTACAAACACCTGAAAGCTTCTTAGCTCGCTTCAACGTTGACGCACGAGTGATGAACGAAGTTACCTCAATTGATCGCACCAATAAAACCGTTACAGTCAAAAATCTAGTTGATGGTAGCCACTACAGCGAGAGTTACGACTTCTTATTACTCAGCCCAGGAGCCAGTGCCGTCGTTCCTCCCATCTCAGGAATCGATAACCCCCTCACCCATTCGCTACGCAATATTCCAGACATGGACCGCATCATCGAGACAATCCAAATGAATAAGCCTGAGCACGCGACAGTTGTTGGCGGTGGCTTTATCGGCTTGGAAATGATGGAAGCGTTTCATCAGCTTGGGATCAAAACTTCATTGATTGAGATGGCCGATCAAGTAATGACACCAGTAGACCGAGAAATGGCCGGCTTTGCCCATGCGGAGATTCGTGAAAAAGGCATCGACCTAAAACTCGGCGTCGCACTTGAATCTGTGAAATATATACCTAACGAACACATCGCAAGCTTTGATTCAGGCGAGAGCGAGAAGCACCAACACCTAGAGGGTGAATTAGAATTAACACTTAATAACGGTGAAACTCTCACAACCGATATTTTGATCATGGCTATTGGTGTACGTCCAGAAACGAAATTGGCGCAAGAAGCAGGCCTTCAACTAGGCGCTTTTGGTGGTATTTACACTAATGAATTTATGCAAACGAGCGATCCTTCAATTTACTCGGTCGGCGATGCAATAGAAGACAAAGACTTTGTAACAGGAGAGCAAACGCTCGTCCCATTAGCAGGCCCTGCCAACCGTCAAGGTCGAATGGCGGCAGACAACATGCTTGGGCGCCAAGAAGCTTATCAAGGCACTCAGGGGACCGCAATTTGTAAGATTTTTGACCTTGCAGTCGCTTCAACAGGTAAAAATGAGAAGCAACTAAAACAATCAGGAATCAGTTACGAAAAAGTATACGTCCATACAGCAAGCCATGCGAGCTACTACCCCGGCGCACAAGTTGTCTCGTTCAAGATGTTATTCGATCCTAAGACAGGGAAAATACTGGGTGCGCAAGCCGTCGGTAAAGATGGCGTTGATAAGCGCATTGATGTTATGGCAGTAGCTCAACGTGCATGTATGACCGTTGATCAACTTCAACACCTAGAATTAACCTATGCACCACCTTACGGGAGTGCTAAGGACGTGATTAACCAAGCCGCATTTGTTGCCAACAATATTATTAAAGGTGACGCGACACCTATTCATTTCGATGAGATTGAAACATTAAGCGACAACCAACTCCTACTCGATGTTCGTAACCCTGGCGAACTAGAAAATGGTGGCTTTATTGAGGGAGCAATCAACATTCCAGTCGACCAACTGCGTCATCGAATGAGTGAGCTTCCAATAGACAAAGAGATTGTAATCTACTGCCAAGTAGGGTTACGTGGTAACGTAGCTTATCGCCAACTCGTCAACAACGGCTTTAAAGCACGTAACTTAATCGGTGGTTATAGAACACTCATGTATGCAAAAGCTTAAGGACTAATACTTAGTCGCCGGTAATGGTTCGCGGACACTTACCGGCTAATTGCTAATTGCTAATTGCTAATTGCTAATTGCTAATTGCTAATTGCTAATTGCTAAGAGTAAGTCGACCATAAATAGATGTGAGTAGTTTATAGTAAACATTGAAAACAGAGCTTGGCATTTGAGTAAGTGCCAAGCTCTATTATTATTCGTAGGAGTCAATAAAAGATTGCAGTGCTTGCTGATCGACAATCTCTAACCCTTGCAAGCCCAAATCATAATAATAAATGGAAAATTCGAAATTCATCGTAATAAGTTCAACGGTTTCTCGCACACTCAATCCCCAACTATCTCTTCATTAATGAAAAGTGTCACTTCCAAAAACGAAACTTTAGCTTACTGGTTTTTGGCTGATATCGCGTTGACGAGCGGGTTTGAGAAGCGCATTCTTTAATTTCGAACAGAACAAGTTTTAACCTCGCGAGAGTGTGATTAAGTCATCCTTTGTTTTGTATAACGCATCTAATTGAACGGCAGGTCACATGAATAAAATTGTTATGTTAGTAATGGGGCTGTTTTTTACCAGTCGATTGTTTGCGAGTATTGTGCCGCATGTTAGTCAATTAGAACATGATGCACCTATCCTTATTCGTTCAGCATTGATTGTTGGTGTTGCGGCTTATGCCGTCTGGACTGCATTTAAATACTTTAAAAAGAACAAAGCTTCTGGCTCAGAACTGTAGAAATAAAAACTTAGAAAGCTTTGTAGTACTTAGCAGGTTTCGATTACTGATCCGCAAAATAGTCGACCAATATTTTACGCCACTTTCGCGACTCACGAATTTTCAAATCGCCCATTGGTTCTGCCGTGATCAATCATATATTTGAGCACTACATCATCAGCGACGATGGCTTCAACCTCGCCGTCCTCTAAAGCCGCTAACAACCTTGGCATATCTACATAACTCTTGTGTCGGATTTCAAAGCCGGTGAGCATCAAAGAAGAAGTTGTTGCGACTTTTTCCCCTACTTCTACGTTTACAAGATCATTAGAACTTAGGTTCGATGATTAAAGTGACGACATGAACTGACTTTTTGCCGATGAACATAACTTGCCACCTTGAGTAATCTGACTCTCTAAAAAGTAAATATTGCGTTTACTTTTTACCCATTGAGCGCGGATCTCTAACTCTTGGCCAATCAAAATTGGATGATGGAAACGAGACGTCAAGCTGACCGTCATAGCGGTGATATTATTTTGGAACAAGCAGTGCAACATGGTGGCATCGTGTAACGCGGTAACAATGCCGCCCTGCATAATGCCATCATAGCCCTCAGCTTTATCTGTTGGTACAATCTTGGCTAAGGCTTCATGCTTAGCTAAGTTCTCGTTATTGCTAGCAACTTCAAAGCAAATCGGGCTATCTGAAAAGAAGCCTTGGCTGCATACTTGGCAGCGGCGATGGTTGTGAGGAATGAAAACTTTCATACTTATCCTTATTCCTTTTACCCTTAGATTTCTAGAGATTGATATGGCTCGACCAAAAAAACATCGACAGTTATGTACTCGTGCGGCTTACTCTTGTTTTAAGCCTAATGGCGTCCCTATGGACGAGCTTCATCAAGAAGAGCTGCTATTAGAAGAGTTGGAAGCGCTACGCTTGGCTGATCAAGAAGGCCTAAGCCAGCTTGAAGCCGCCGAGCAGATGCAGGTGTCTCGCCAAACGTTCGGTAACATCATTAAACGTGCACGAGCCAAGGTTGCTAAATGCATCGTCAACGGCCACGCGTTAGTCATTCAAAACTCTTAACTGACACCCTAGCCTTAACTCTAGATCCCACTCTCACTGCTGGATACCGAACTCGTCACTGAGCGATCCAACTATCTGATTTAGCTGTTTATCTGTTTATCTGTTTATCTATTGACTTAGCTATATGGCGGCTTGTTTGAGCTCTCTAACTTGAGGGTTCTGAGATCTGATACAGCTTACGGCTATGTTCCTCACACACCTCTTTGCAATTGCATTCACGCTCAATATCGATCTGCGCTAGCCCCCCGCAACTGCCTTTGATTGGCTGGCGTGAAAAAATCACACCGATCGCCATCAACGCCACGATTCCGACAAAGCCCAGTAATGTTAGTAGGAATGTCATTTACGGAACCCTCGAATTGCCCCCAATTTATGGGGTCGTGACATGAAAATTGCGCCGTCTCTCCTACGCTCTTTCTTACCACACCCATGATTGCGAGGCTCTCGACCGTAATCTAAATCGGTCACTTCTTGTAGGTGATCAAAATCTAATGCTTCGATTTCAACCTTTCCTGTCGAGGCTAACACTTTAATATCGTTTTTAAACAAGTGCGCCAGCATCCTTTTTCCTATGTGACGGACAACAACTGCTTGCACGCCGTAAGAGTGGATCACTGAAATCCATTGCTTCTTTTTATTACAAGATGAGTCGGATTCAACCAAAGAAACAACCTGCTTTATTTGTCGTTGGTCATCCACAATCGCTATCTGTGGTGAACGAGCAAAATGATTGCCGACATGGAGATTAAGACAAGGTACTGCGTATAACATGGTAACTCCCTGTTATTGGTGATCAGGCATTCAGTATATTCCTCATTATTGGCATATGCCAATAACCATGGTATGAAAAATTAGATTTACAGAATAGAGAAATAGCACTTTCAGCAAAAACTATAGAGTAGACGGAGCTACAAGGTAGCTTGGAAAAGAAAAGTTTATTGAGACGAAAAGATTCATAGAAACAGAAAGGTTTATGAGAAAGACGTTACCCGCCAACGCTCTAAGGTCTATGGCTCTACCTTTGAGATAAACCATTGTTGTCACAGGTGTTGTTTTTAATGTGCTTCTTATCCTCTTTCAAAGTGAATAAATGCTTAAATTGTTATATTATAACATCACAACAAATAACCGTCTGTCTTCATGAAACTGTTCTCTACTCTAATCAATGTATTCGATCGCCTCTCTTTGGGCTGTGTAAGCCGCTTTTCGATGTGTTTTCATTTTCTAAAATGCTTACCTCTTGGCATTGCATTGCTATCTTTTGCTCCAAACCTATATGCCCACCCTCACTCCTGGGTTGAAATGAAGACCCACATCGAAGGTGAGAATGGCCTAATAACTGGCCTGTCGATGGAATGGTCGTTTGATGCTATGACGTCGATGTATATGTTAGATGGTGAAGACGTATCTCCAGACAAAGAAGAAGAGACGTTCAAAAACCTGGCAGCATCCGTTATCGAAAACATGATGTACGAGCACTACTTCACCTACTTCTATGACAATGAAGAGCCAATCAAATATCAAGTAGCAGAGCATGCCAAATTTGAACGTGACAAAGCCAAAATGGTGCTCACTTTTGACCTACCGCTTGCCAAACCAAAACCGGTGACAAGAGACACACTTCGTGTATTGATCTTTGACCCTAGCTACTTTGTCGATATGTCGTGGTTATCTAAGGGGGATGTGACCTTATCGCCAGAACTCGCGAGACAATGTCAGTTAGAACTCGTTGAGCCTAACCCGACTCCAGAACAAATGAGCTATGCGATGTCTTTGCCAACCGATGCGGATCCAGATAACACGCTCGGCCAACTGTTTACTCAATCGGTCAAGCTTCATTGTGCTGCGCTTCCCACTTCCTAACCGCAGCGACTCGTTTGAGCTATTAAACGTCTTAACTCAAACGAGTTAAACCTGCCAAATTAACGAAAATAGTAATCTCTAATTCAGGTTCTTGTTATATGAAGAAAAATCAATTCAAAGCCAACCATGCCCTCATTGGTATCGGTGCATTATTATTTGTTGCTGTTGGCGCGTATCAACTATGGTCGATGTGGCCATCACTCGTTATCACCAGTATCCAATGGCAAAGAGAGGTCAATTCAGAACTTGCAGACCTACTCTACCAAGCCAAGTCAAACCCTTGGGGAGCAGGCTGTTACCTGATTGGATTCAGCTTTATCTATGGAATGCTGCACTCTTTGGGGCCTGGCCATGGCAAAGTCATCGTTTCAACATACTTAGCCACTCACCCAACCAAAGCAAAAGCCAGCTTGATTCTTACGGTGGTCTCCGCTTTGTTACAAGCACTGGTCGCTGTCTTATTAGTCAGCGTTTTGTTGTGGGGCTTTAATGCTTCAATGCGAGTAGTGAACGACAAAGCCAACCTATTTGTTTCATTGAGCTTTGCCTTAGTGGCCGTGGTGGGTACATTGATCTGCTGGAAAGCTCTGAAAAACATCTACTCAACGGTGCGCAAACCAAAGTTGAAAGTGAAGACCATCACCGCATTCGCAACAGATATGCCTTCTCTTATAGCCGCTCGTTCACCGATCTCGACCCAATCACCAATGGCGCGTCGCTCATCAGTATCTGATGGTTCCGCGATGTTGAACCCCATTCGTACAATACAATCAGCAGAACACTCGCACGCAGATCACTCTCATGCCGACTGCGGATGCGGCCACCAGCACGTCGCCGATGCAGACGCGATAAATAAAGCTTCAACGCTCCGTGAATATGCAGGAATCATTGTCACCATAGGGGTAAGGCCGTGTACTGGAGCTATTATGGTTCTGCTTTTCGCTAACATGGTCGGCTTGTATTGGATGGGTGTTCTTAGTGCGTTGGCAATGGCGGTTGGTACGGCATTAACAACCTCACTAATTGCAATGATGACGCTAACAGGCAAACATTTGGTGAAACGCTACTTAGCCGCAGGTAACAAGAATAGCAGTGCCTCATTAAAAGTCGCTGGTCATTATTTGCAGCTATTTGGCGGTCTATTACTTATTGTGATTGGACTACTATTAATGAACGGACAAGACAGCGGCATGTCGCCAGTCTTCACCATGTAATTAGTGGAAGCGTTTAATTAATATCCAGTGAATTCTACAATCCTCATACGACAAGGCCTCGCAAACGTGAGGCCTTATTTTTATCTATCACTAACGGTTAAAGAAATCTTTTCTCTTAACGATAAAGCTCGTCGAGTTTTCGTCACTGTGATTTAGTGTAATCAGATAATCGCTTGCGAAAGCAGATCCAATACTTTGGAGTTATATACCCCACCTAGTAATAACATCAATTTAACTTCTCCTTTAACAAACCTATTGACCCAATCGCATTAATAGATAATATAGACGTCTAGGCACCCATATGTCTTTTGGTTAATTAAATGGAGTTATCATGAAAAGCTACAAAAAAATCACCGCATCCCTGTTGGCATTGGCATTCACATTAGGTGTGACAGGATGTGGAAAAAAAGACGAGGCAGTCATCAAGATTGGTGCAACAGTAGGTCCACACGCACAAGTTGTACAGGCCGTCGCTATTGAAGCAGCGAAGCAAGGGATTAACATCGAATTAGTTGAATTCTCAGACTACATCACCCCTAACGCAGCACTGGATGACGGAAGTATCCAACTTAATAGCTACCAACATCAGCCATTTCTCGACAACTTTAACGACAATCATGATAGTAAGTTGGTTTCTATCGGACGTTCAATTTTGATGCGTATGGGCGTTTACTCTAACAAGTACACTTCACTTGACTCTATTCCTGACAACGCAAGAATTGCGATTCCAAACGATCCAACCAATGGCGGACGCGGGCTATTACTATTAGAAGATGCAGGGCTTATTTCACTGAGAGAAAACGTTGGATTCAATGCATCTCTAACCGATATTGTCTCCAATCCAAAGAATATTCGATTTGTCGAAGTTGATGCCGCACAGTTGCCCCGCTCTCTTGACGATGTAGACGCTGCAGCTATTACTATGAACTACGTGATGTCTGCAGGGTTAGATCCTAAGAAACAAGGTATCTACTTAGAGAAGAAAGACGCACCTTTAGCTGTGATGGTTGTTGCGGCGCGAGAAGAAGACAAAAATAATGAAGTCTATAAAAAGATCATTTCGATTTATCACTCTCAAGAGATCAATGACTTTTTGAACAGCACCTTCAAAGGCACCATAGAAGCGGCAAATTAAGCTAAAAGAATAACCTTAGATTTGGCGTTGTATGTGAAGCAATTAAGCAACGTCCTGATCTTAAGTTTATCGGCTGTTATTACGAAACTAAGCTATTGAATACTTTAATTCGTAATCCTAAACTCGTTATGGCTTGCTAACCTAGTTCGTTCCCAATAATTTGTTAGAGATCGGTTTTTGCAAGATCTGAAATAAAAAGGCCTCGCACATGCGAGGCCTTAGTTTTATCTATCAAACGATAATACACCCTACTTCACTGGCTTAACCACTTGCATAAGTGTTGTATTGAACGGCTCTGATTAAAGAGACACTGCTAGTTAACTAAAAACGGCTACAAGCTAGAAACTGCTATAAGAATGGGGAAGGCGTTTTTCTTCATTCCAACCGGACAACTCAATATTGATCAATAATTTGCGCTTCTCATTACACAATGAAGCGATATTGATAATAGGTAGCTGGCTGCGAAACTGCGCGGTAAGTATGACCTTTTTACCGTCACTAAGGCCGCTTCGACATTGCGACACAATCGCTTCGGTGTCTAATTGGTGTGCGTTCTCGATAATTTGGGTATCAGCGTTCTCTTGATAGCCATCGATCAGCCAAGATACGGCTGGCACTTCTAAGCTTGTGAGAACGATGACATCTTTTGTTGCCATAAGCTCGTGGAGTTCAGTTTGCATAAATCCCCCTCTTAGTTAGCCTGTTGCCTAACCATAAAAATTAACGACCAGCCCATTAAAGTCGGTTACCCAGATTAGCCTGTGCCAAATGGTAGCCTCTATCTATCATCTCTTGTGAGCGATCAAACTCTAAGGTGCCACAGGCATTACGTGGGATCTCAAGCGTAATATCTGCGGGATAAGCGGCCAATTTTTGACGAGCAATGGTCGATTGCATCGCATCAAACGCTTGGTTGGCAATGTCGTAGGCAGCAAAATTGAAGCTCATTTTACTTTTTACACTGCTACCTAGATTATCGATAAAAAGAGTAACCTTCTCATGTAGGTTACTCTGTTTTGTTGGTAGAGAAACCGGTATCACTTCCTGTTGAAGCATCTCAGGTTCACCACCTAAGTTCACAGCCAGAGTAAAGTCTGTCTTATCACTAAAGGTAGGCGCAATCGGTACGGGATTGAGCACTCCTCCATCGATCAGCACTTCACCATTGATGACGTGAGGCGTGAAGAATAATGGCAAAGAGATAGAAGCACGAATAGCATCAAACAAAGAACCCGATTGCAACCAAACCTCTTTTTCATCAGCGACGTTGGCAGCAACTGCGGTATAAGGGATAGGCAGATCTTCAATTGAAATTTCGCCGATCAGCCTACGCAGTGTGTCGATGATCTTGTCCCCTTTGAAGATACCACTTGATTGCCATGAAAAGTCCAACATCATAGCCATATCCGATTGGTCGATACTGGTGACCCACTCTTCAAATTCATCCAACTTACCCGCCGCGTAGACACCACCGATAAGTGCACCAATTGAACAGCCAGAGATGGATTTTATCTGAAAGCCGTGCTCAATTAGCCAGCGGATGATGCCAACGTGAACCAAGCCTCTTGCGCCACCACTGCCAAGTACCAATGAGATCGTTTTTGCCATCGTACTAATCCTTTAATATTTTTATTCAAGACTGGTTCACTCGTTGATTTTCCGATTCGCTAGCCTCGAATGAGTGAATCTTTTCAGTCCATGCGAGTGATAAAGGTTTGCTCGTCATCGACAAAAGCCACATAGTCGCCGTGATAGATAAACACCCGACCACGCCCTTCAACGATACAGGCAAGCTGTGGGTTCAAATCTTCTTCAAGATCTTTACTTTGATACGTGCCGGTATCGGTGATTACACCGCGGAGTGTCGGCAAAAATCCATAGCTGCGCTTGGCTTGATCAATCAGGCTCAATTCACTGGCGGTAGAGAAGTAAGCCGGGATTGGGCCAGCATCTTCGATAAACATCGTTTTCAGTTCTTCAAAAGCTGTAATCACCAGCCAGTCGATGCCATTAACGTGATGGATAAACATTGTTTATAAATACCTAGATTCTCGATAATTCTAATGCGGGGATTCTATCACTATCAGGCGCAGAACGTGGTAGAGATTTGGTTGCTAACGACAAGGCCTTTCCCTGTTTGTCGCCCAATATATTCAGAATAAAACTGGAACAGATATCCATTATCAAATTACCCCAAGAACACAAGAAATCTTGAGTCGATGAATTTTATAAGGGCCTTTAGAGCCGAACGTTTTCTTGTTAAACCTTCGTTTATTGCTCCTTAAAGTAATGGCCTATAAATTAGTTTAAAGCGGAAACATTACTTCCAGAAGGATTTAAGGTTCAGCTTGAAAGGACTTAACGCTCTACTTGAAAAGACTTAAGGCTCTGCTTGAAATGACCTAAAGCAACAAACGCCCGTTTGGTCTTGAGTCACCTTACATTCACTCACCAAAATGGTTTTGAGTTCTATACGGGCACGACGTAAACGAGCCTTAACGGCTGGTAGGCTGAGCTGGTGTTTCTCTGCGTAGTCTTTTTGTGTCATACCATTGAGGTCACATTGTTCTATCACATCACGATCTTGCTCGGTGAGTTTGACCAATACCTGGGGAAGGCAGCGTTGAAGCTGAACCATCGCAGGGGAAATATCCGTTGGCATCACAAATTCTTCGATGTCTACCGAATATATTTTCCGTCTCAGCTGATCAACAAGGTGGTTTCTGGTCATCTTAAACAGCCATGATTTACCGTCCTGCAATGTACAGAAACGCTCGCTATTTCCCATGGCCTTCAGAAACACTTCTTGCATGATGTCTTCCGCTTCGTGCGGATTTTGGGTCTGTTTTAGTAGCCAACCATAAAGGCTAGGTTCCGCATGATTCCACGCATTCATCAAACATTTCATTCTTGAACCTCGATAATCCGTCGCGCATGCTCATTCAAAAAAACTCTGCATGCGCGACGCTCTTTCCTTACTTTTACGCTACAACATTTTCCTTGAGTAAATCGCGAACCAGATCAACAGATGGCACCGACCCCGTGTGTTTTAACTCACCATTAATCGCGATACCCGGTGTGCTCATAATGCCAGCTTTCATAATGGCTTCCAAACTGGTGACTTTTTCAATATTGATTTGCTGCCCTAACTCTTGTGCGACCTCGGCAAACCGTTCTGCGGTAACGACGCAGTTCTTACAACCTGAACCATAAACTTGAATGCTTTTCATATCAGACTCCTGTGAGCATTTGCTCTGCTGTGATTAATAGAAGAAATTAAACAACCAACCGGTGATGGAAATCGCCACCAACAAGTAACCCGCGATTACACCAAGCAATCGGTATTGCATCACTTGTTTGAGCATCATGAACTCTGGCAAGCTCACTGCGACCGCTCCCATACAAAACGCCAGCGTGGTTCCTAGTGGCATACCTTTGTCTATCAAAGACGCCATGATTGGAACTATGCCCGTTGCGTTGGTGTAAATAGGAATCGCACTAAGTGTCGCGAGGGGAACCGTCCACCACTGGCCGTGTGCGAGGTTTTGCTCGAACCAATCCGCCGGAACAAAACCATAAATAAACGCACCAATACCCACACCAACAAAGACCCAAATCCAAATGCGTTTGAAGATGGTACTGGTCTCGTTCACAGCAAATTCATGGCGCTGTTTAAACGTCATTGGGATTGATTCAATCGCCGTTTGAGGCTGTTCATCTAACTCATTGGCTTTTTGATACGCTTCGGCAAGGAAAGGTTGTAACCAACGGTGGGCTTTAAAAGCATCTAAGACAAAGCCTGCAAAAATGCCAAGCGACATACCAATCACAACGTACATGATGGTGAATTTCAGCCCAAGGACACTGCCAAGCATGATGATCACCACCTCATTGATCAGAGGCGATGTAATAAGAAATGCGATAGTCACACCAATGGGAATACGTGCTGAGACAAAACCCATAAACAGAGGAATAGAACTGCACGAGCAAAACGGTGTAATCGCACCAAATAGCGAGCCAAGGAAGTAACCCACACCGCGGCGCTTACCTTGTAGATATTGTCGAACTTTGTCCACACTCAAACTGGCTCTCAGCGCAGAGATAACGTAAATCAACACGACCAACAAGACTAAGATCTTACTGGTGTCTTCGATAAAGAAATGAACGCCTGTTGCCATTGAAGTACTGGCTTCCAAGTTAAAAATGGAATACGTCAGCCAGTCGGCAAAGTAAGTAAAAACGTCCAACATAGTGGCACCCTCTAAACGATTTACCTCTAACACGTTTGAGCTCGCGAAAGGATGCACACTTTTCTAAATTATTTTTGGGTTTTGATTTTTAGGCTCAATTGCAGAACAGGTCTACTCGGCCGTTCGTTGTTGAAAGTGACTTTATTGTTCCTGTAATTAATGGTCTATAAACAAGCGAACTCACCCTCTTTACCGTCTCCCATATTTGCCATCAAACTCTACGACTAATGTCTAACTAACTGAGACTATTTGTTTTTTTTGGTTTGGTATAAGGTACTAACAACTAAATGTTAATGAACTTTTAATAATAAGTTGACACGTTGTTTGCACTTCTGCGTGAGTCAATAACGTTTGTTGGAATAACACGCCTTAGAGTGTGAACGAAAGGAATCAACATGAGCAGCACTTTAGAGTCGGTACATATACAAGCAGATAAGCCTCAAGCCAATGAGGATGAACTCACTTATGAACAACAACACAAACCAAGATCAGAATTTGATTCCCGCGAACAATATTTAGAACATGAATTACAAATCATGTCGCCTAAGCGTTGGCGTCCAAATTTACCGTTTAAAGATTATCGATTCGAGATGGAAGATACTATCCCAGCGATGGCCGCCACGATTGGTAAGGTTGTTATGGTGGGAGCGATTGCAGCCACCTTTGCCGGAGCTTTAGGGCTAAATGAAGGCTTTATTTTAGAAAACGTTCGTTATGAACTACTCATCGCCTCAGTTTTCATCATCCTTTTCTCTGGCTTCTTACTACCGACCGCGAACCTCGCAGGTACACATGGTCCACTCATTCCTTTAATTCCGATTGTCGTTGCAGCAGGCGGCCACCCTATGGCCTTTGGCTTGTTGATTGGCGCTTTTGGCCTCATCTTAGCCATCAGTAAAGGTGGCAGTATGCTGGCCAACCTCACCAGTAAAGGCGTGTGTGGCGGCTTATTGCTCTACCTTGGCTTTGTTGGAACCGCTTCCCAAGTGAAAAAGCTGTTTGCTTGGGCTGAGGGAATCGGCATGAGCCATATCGCTTTTGTCGTGATCTTCTGCACCATCATTTTGTACGCGCTATTGGAACATTTCCGTAAGCGCTGGTTAGCCGTCCCTCTTAGCTGCTTACTGGGTGGTACGTTAGCATTTGCCATGGGCGCGCCATTTGCTTTCCACACTGAGCCAGGCTTGCCTAACATGAACCCTATGTATTGGTGGGGCGAAAATACAGGCTGGATGCTTGGCCTGCCGACGATTGAACATTTCATGGTAGTATTGCCGTTTGCGATTCTAGCCGTAGCTATGTGGTCGCCCGATTTCTTAGGACATCAAGTATTCCAAAAGATCAGCTATCCAGAACGTACCGAAAAAGTACACATGAACATCGACGACACCATGACCACAGCTTCAATTCGTCAAACGTTCGGTTCTCTGCTTGGTGGTACTAACTTTACGTCTTCATGGGGTACTTATATCGTACCGGCGGCGATTGCTAAACGCCCTATTCCTGCTGGCGCTTTGCTCACAGCTCTGTTCTGTATCATCGCCGCTGTTTGGGGTTACCCAATGGATTTAGCTATCTGGCAACCTGTGCTTTGTGTCGCGCTCATTGTTGGGGTATTTGTGCCATTGCTAGAAGCTGGAATGGAAATGACGCGTGAAGGGAAAACCACCCAATCGGCCGCGATTGTCGTGTTCTCTTCAGCACTGGTTAACCCTGCATTTGGTTGGGCTCTCACCATGTTGTTGGATAACTTAGGCTTAGTCGGTTGTAAAGAACGTAGTAGTGAGCTTAGTAAAATGAGCCGTTGGGTGTTGCCTGGAACTATGTTTATTGTGCTAAGTGGCGTAATGGCGTTGGTTGGCCTTCTACCGGGGATTCCAGCGATTATCCCGAGCTTTCGCTAGGCTCGATTAATATTGAGTTTCAGTCGGACCACAAAAAGGCCTCGTACATGCGAGGCCTTGTTTTATCTATCGAACGGTTACAGCTATTCTTTATCAACGGCAACGCCCGACCGCACTGACTTCAACGCTTTCATCAACGTTGTGTTGAACGGATCTAGCATCAAAGCCTCTCAAATGAACTTAAACGCTCTCTTTAGATTAACGTTCGAGGGGGAGAGCATTCTTTACCATTGAACATATAGCTATAGTTGTAACGATCGATATTCAGATACTCCCCCCCTCCCATTAGCTTTACCTATACCAGCTAGAGATTAGAGATGTAAATGACCAATCTGACACTTACAAAAAATGTAAGTTGTCATCAAACCTTAAACATTAGAGCAAAAACTCAGCTTAGATAGTTCAAGTTTAAATGTTAGCGTAATGTTACATATGCAAACCAACAGTACGAGATATGCAGCACGTAAAAATCTTAAACCGCAACACCTTCGCTGGGCTCGCAGCAACATTAGTTGGGAACGGGATTGGTCGCTTTGCCTACATAGCATTAATGCCTGTGCTCATTCAAAGTGGGTGGTTCTCAAGCGAAGATGCCTCCATACTCGGCGCAGCAACACTGATTGGCTATGTATTCGGAGCTCCTGCATCGAGCTTTTTACAAAGATATTATTCAACAGGCACACTCATACGTGCCTCTTTGTTGTTAAGTAGCTTTAGCTATCTTGGTTGTGCCTTAAAATCTGCGCCCTTTGAATGGTTTTTAACGCTTAGAACCATTGCGGGTATATCAGGTGCCGTACTCATGGTACTCGCACCACCCGTGATCACCAGCCTTCACCCTCAAGAGATGAAAGCAAGAATCAGTGGCGTCGTATTTTCAGGCATTGGCCTCGGCGCCATGATTTCAGGAACAATCATACCTTTGCTTATCTACCAAAGTGTTGAAAGTGCATGGTTAGGTATGGGAGCGATCGCTTTTCTCGCAACTGTCCTGACGTGGAAGACATGGGCTCTTGAAGCTAAACCAAACCATTGTGATAAAAGCCCATCGACGTTTGATGCCTTATCTAAGAATAAGCGCATTAGTATTAGCTGCGTACTTTTAGCCTACACCTTTAGCGCCATTGGTTATTTACCTCATACTCTTTTTTGGGTCGACTATATTGTTCGAGAGCTAAAAATGAGTTTTGCGAGCGGTGGTTTTTATTGGGCTGTGTTTGGAATAGGAGCAGCGATTGGGCCAATAGTGACTGGTATACTAGGGGATAAATTTGGACTTAAAAAAGCACTATTAGCGGCGTTTATTTGTAAAGCTGCTGGGGTTGCTCTTCCACTATTAAGCACCAGTGAAACAGCACTTTTTGCTTCATCTTTGTTGGTCGGTATGTTTACGCCTGGCACCGTAACACTGGTATCAACCTACACCTTAGAAATCGTCGGGACTCAGCTCCATACGAAATCTTGGGGAGCAATGACAATGGCTTTTGCTATATCGCAAGGAATAGTCGGCTTCGTTATGGCTCACTACGCCCCTCAACTCACCAGTTATAACCTCTTATTTATGGTCAGCGCGAGTGCACTGATTCTGTCGATACTCTGCATCGCATTTACATCAACCAAACAGCAGACATTAAACACTGCTCAAATAAGTTCTTAGCAAAGGAATCGCTCATGAAACTGTATTTAAACGACACATCTCCATTCTCCAGAGCAGTACTGGCAACGGCCTATTTGTGTGATGCTCCAATGGTTCTTGAATGGGTCGACCCGTGGCAAACACCCAGCACATTGGTCGCCATTAATCCATTTAGTACCATTCCGGTTCTAGAAACCAGTGATGGGTTTGCACTGACCGAGAGTTTAGCGATCTGTGAGTTCCTCATGCAAGCATACCCAACAGAGAAACTAACAGTGACCAAGGCTATCGACACTCAACGTATGTCGTTATTGGGAGTGAGTAAAACGTTGATGGAAGTGGCCTTTCGGTGTGCTGCACTGAGCCGCTTCGAAGCTGAGCAAAACGAGCTAACGATTAGGGGAAAGGAAGGTATTAAAAGAAGCGTTAAAGCACTTATCGGGCAGTTGAATAACAATGATGATTTGCTTGGACCTGACTTCTCAACATTGTACCTGCACGTCGCATTAGATTACGTCTTATTCAGGCATGCTAATTTGCTTTCAGCAGAAGAGCGCGACATCCTCACTACTGCTTTACATAATTCGCCGTTTAAAGACACATTGGCAAAACTTAGCCTAGAGTCGCTTTCAAAAAAGCTTAACTATTGCGAATACAAAAATTCTTGATCACTTTGAATAGTGTTGTGTTGAACGAGTCTAAAAAGGCCTCGCACACGCGAAGCCTTGTTTTATCTAAGTTCCAACGAACGAGTAGCTAGCAATTTACGATGGTAAAACCAAATTAACTAGAGAGCCATTCATCCAATACTTTAATGAATTTAGGATTAATGAGATAACCGATGGAAGCGTGCGGATTGCTTTTTCCGTTGCGGATATTGAGGTTATAGACTGGGTGGATATCTTTCATTCCACCGGGTATCAGATCCAGTTTGAGCATATCTTTAAAGTCATTTTTGATTTTGCTGTCATGAGAGATAAAATCATCTTCTGCCGATATGTTTATCCATTGCTGAATGTTTAAAGGGTACTTCTTCTCATCTTTCAAGCGGCTCCCTTTTAGCCTATCTTTTACGTTTTCATCGCCTAACGGTGACCCGAGCGTCAGCAATAAGTTGACCTTCTTATCCGCACCATAGTCGTGTCTATACTCTCCGTAATGAGACAGCTTCCACAACACGTCATAACTGATCATCGAGCCAAGGCTATGCGATACAATCATCACGTCATCCTGATTATCAAGCGCTTCCTTCAGTTCAACCATTAGCCTGTGCCTGACATCGCTACCAAAATAGGTATCTTCATTCCAATAATGCGCCATGTCCGGCGCGACCTTCGTTATGAGTGTCTCAGCCACACCCAGCTTTCCAAATAGCGATGAAAAAGTATCTGCTAACGCCTCTTTTAGAAAACCAATTTTAGATACCTTGTTATACGTTGTTTGATTGAACTGGCTTGTCTTGTATTTTTTGAGTTCAGACAGCGCTTGCTGTCGACTTGCAGGGTCTTCTGTTGGTTTCTCTAACAATGTGTTTGATAGTTCACCGTAATAGACAAACCGTTTATCGACATCTTTAAAAGCTTGTAATAAACTTGAGCCTCCACAATCTCGCTGCAAGCCATGCTCTATAGCCTCGTACCAGAGTGCTTGAAGGGGAGCTTTATCGGGCTTTTGAGCGCCACCATGAATGAATATGATTTTCTTAGCCATAGCAGGATGTCCTAAACACATAGTTGAAGTGATTATCAGTAAAAAGCACACTAGATTCGGTCAGCCCTTACTAATCACAGTGGTGCTAATTACGTATCTAGGAGTGGTTGATAGACCATTTATATAACTATGAGGTACTCGTTTAAGGACCATAAACGAGTGAACGATGCGATCATTACTCGCAAATTGAAATGAATGTATCTAGCAAAACCTCCAATGAACAAAAAGGCCCCGCAATCGCGAGGCCTTGGTTTTATCTATCGAATGATTACATCCATATTTTAACAACTACAGCGCCCTACTTCACTGACTCCACCGCTTTCATTAACGTTGCGTCGAGCTGCTGTCTAAACTCCAACTGTGAATGAAGATCAGCGCCGTATCCCCACTTCCACTTTTGCCATACGCAATTTGCTCACCATCGTGAGATATCGCAATACCGTACTTAACCGTTGAATCATGAGCCATGGCATCAAAGCCACCAAGCACCATAAATACCAAGAGTGTGATGTTTAAAATTAAGCGTTTCATAATGTCTCTCTACTTACTTTGGAGGGAACACAGAAAGCGCCCCTCTCAATCAATGTAGCCACTATAAAGTGTGAAGTTGTAGACAGGTCAAGGGTGATTTAGATAAAGAACTCTTCTGTTATGGTGCTTTGACCAACTCATTTCTGGCTAGAAGCACGCTTGCGGGGGATAAAATACGACTCTTCTAATACTATTCTCTGTGAATCCCTGCTGTATCAAGGGGGAAGCTCGACCTATCTATCTGCGTTCCATTAACTGTCACAACAGCAGTTACATAAGCAAATGGATTACTAAAAACGCTTATTCATCTTAATGCTAACCATAGAGTTTGATACTTGTTATTGCTTATGGCACAAGATTGTCATAGATTATGTTCACTAATAAAAATAGGCAATATATCAATGAAACATAAAGAGTTTTATAAGTTACTCGATTCCGAATTGAACTTATTTATCGAAGACTTCTCTGATGAAATGCATTCCAAACTTAGGGAAGACCATCAAAAACGCTCATACGCATTCATGCTTTGGTTCCTCAAATTTTATTCGGGCCTACAAAATATTGGCGAAATGATTACCGACGGGCACGGTGATAATTCATGCGACATCATACTTGATAAACGTAATAGTCAAGGAGATAACGTTTTCTATTTAGTGCAATCAAAGTGGAACAAAGAACATAACTGCAATTCTCACTTTGAATCTGAGATCTTAAAATCTTTTTTATCAGATGCGCAGTCAATCTTACGCGGAGATAAAGAAGAGACAGAAAACCAAATATTCAATAAACGTTACAAAGCGCTGTTGGAGCATGTGCGCTCAAATGGTGAAGTAAAAGTAATTTATTTAACGTTAAAGAACAATTGTAAAACATTTCTTGAGAATATCACTTCTTTCGAAAACTCCTTTGGTGCAAACGTAAAAGTTGATGCTTTCGACATAAATCGATTAAAACTCGATTATATTGACAGAAGATTCAAGAAAAATAACCCCCCAAACCCACTGGAAAAGATTTACAGCCCAGAGTATGAAAAAATTAAATTAGAACTAGTAAAAGATAATGAAAAAAATGCAATTCAAATTAGTACCCCTCATCAAGGCCTAGTATTTAATCTCAAACCAAGCACTATATACAAACTAGTCGAGCGATACGGTGTATCATTGTTTAACAAAAACGTACGAAACCCATTACTCTCCTCAAACATCAATGACGAGATCGTTACTACTTTAAAAAATGATCCTTCTTATTTCTGGTACTACAACAACGGAATAACTGCCATAACACGCCATATTCCCCAAGTATCAAGTCAAGCAGAAAATTTCGATGTCAAAGGCCTTCAGGTAATAAATGGCGCTCAAACGGCTTACTCAATTCATAAAGCTTACTCAGAAAGCAATTTGGAAGAACGCAATATAATTGACGAAGAAGCAAGAGTTACATTCCGTTTACTAAAATCAGGCGGTAGTAATTTTGATCTCAAGGTAACCAAATATACGAACTCACAAAACCCGGTATCCGAACGAGATTTTTGCTCTTCAGATCCAATACAACTAGCCATCCAAGATTACTTTTATAATACAAACTTTTGGTATGAATGCCGTCGAGGTGAGTTTCGAGCGATTCCTGAAGGAACTGAAAAGATTGAAAACACTGTGGTTGCAAATGCTTACTTGGCTTTCCATTTGTCAGATCCAGTATCAATAATCGAGGCCGCTATCGAAAGGGAGCAATCAGGGTCAGACAAAATATTTACATCACATAAAGATCATACAGATGGCCTATATGAGAAAATCTTCAACAAGGATACAACACCAGAAGCAATGTACGCTTCATTCTGTATGTTCTACATCCTACAAGAAGGAAGTCCAATTGATCCAAAAAGGGCTATATTTTCAAATGCTTATCACATACTTGCAATTGTAAAAGTTGTACTTAAGAAATATTTACAAGCCAAATTTAACGATAACGTAAATTTATACAGCTATATCATTAAGAAATTTACATCCAATGATCAACTTTTGTTTAAGCAATGCGTTATCAAGAGTATGAAAATTCTTAAAGAAGACGTAACTAAACTAGCTGCAAGTCAACGTCAGGCCGAAGGTGAAGGTGAAAGTGAAGGTGAGATTGATAATGTGATTTTTGACATTATGCTAAAAAAATCTCATTTTGATATGTTACTTGACCGTGTAAGTAAGCTTCAAATAGACGTCGATGAAATTGAAGCTATTGAACTTAATGATAACGACGACTCTGAAGATGAAAATGAAGATAGTGATAATAAGGAAAAAGAATCATTATCTATCAGTAATTTAGAGTTACATTAGTAGATTTACGTGAGCAGTTTGGGTACGTTTTTTAAAGAAGCATAGAACCCTTTAAGAACAATATATAGTGCCGATATAGGAATATATACCGTTCAACAGCTTAGTATTCTATATTTTGAACTTTTCCTTAAACTTGTAATTGCTCTTGCAAGTTTAAGGAGATGCTTGGGCGTTCGATTTCCAATTAAGACTGAATCCCCACAAATACACCCACCGCTAATATTCGTTGTGGCCTCAAAACTTGGCTGACTGGTAGCTCCACCCTGTCCCAATAATGAGTTAGCCCCTACTCGCTATTCGAGCAAAAACAAAAAGGCCTCGCAATGCGAGGCCTTTGTTTTTCTATCTATCAGAAGAGATTAGTCGCGAAGTGCTGCGCCGAATTTCTCTGAGATTGAAGCTACGATAGCATCTACTGAACCAGCGATGTCTGCATCTTCAAGTGTGCGCTCTACAGACTGTAGGCTAAGTGCGATTGCTAGGCTCTTCTTACCTTCTTCAACGCCTTGACCAACGTATACGTCGAACAGTTTAGCGCCTGTTAGGAATTCGCCACCAGCAGCGATACACGCTTCTACGATGTCGCCAGAAGCTACTGCTTCATCAACAACAACGGCGATATCACGACGGTTTGCAGGGAACTTAGATACGGCTACTGCTTCTGGAAGCACGCGAGTGTTGATAGCTGCCCATTCGATTTCGAATACGATAGTGCGGCCGTTAAGACCAAACTTACGCTCTAGTTCTGGGTGAACAGTACCAATGATACCCACTTCTTTGCCGTCTACTACGATAGCCGCAGTTTGACCTGGGTGAAGTGCTGGGTGCTTCGCTGCTTTGAAGCTGTATGCGATTTCGTTTGCAGAAAGCTCAAGAACGGCTTCTAGGTCACCTTTAAGATCGAAGAAATCTACAGTGTTAGTTGCAATGTCCCAGTGCTCTTCGCCACGAGTACCAGAGATAACGCCCGCAAGCATCATTTCTTGGCGCATGCCGTTTTCAGCCGTTGCTTCAGGGATGAAACGTAGGCCAGATTCGAATAGACGAACGCGAGACTGTTGACGCTTCTGGTTGTGAACAACTGTGTTTAGTAGACCTTGGATTAGGCCAAGACGCATTGCTGACATATCCGCAGAGATTGGGAATGGCAGGATTAGCGGCTCAACACCAGGTACAACAAGTTTTTGCTGTTCTGGTTCTACGAAGCTGTATGTGATTGCTTCGTGGTAGCCACGGTCTACAAGAAGGTCACGAACGCGCTTAAGCGGTTGGTTAGCTTCTTTGTGGTCATTCATTTTAAGTGCCGCTTTAGGCGCTTGGTTTGGAATGTTATCGTAACCGTAGATACGACCTACTTCTTCAATTAGGTCTTGCTCGATTGCGATATCAAAACGCCAAGATGGAGACGTTGCCGTCCAACCAGCATCAGTCGTTTCAACGTTACAACCTAGGCGAGTAAGAATTTCCACTACGTCTGTAGATGGGATTTCGTGACCTAATAGGCTGTCTAGCTTAGCGCGACGTAGAGCAACTACGTTTGCTTTAGGAAGATCAGCTTCAGATTCGCTACCGTTTACTGGCGCAACTTCACCACCACAGATTTCAACTAGAAGCTGTGTTGCACGCTCCATTGCTGCTGCTTGAAGTGTTGAATCAACACCACGTTCGAAACGTAGAGAAGAATCTGTGTGAAGGCCGTAAGCACGTGCGCGACCACGGATGTGATCCGGTGCGAAGAATGCCGCTTCAAGAAGTACGTCTGTTGTTTCAGTAGTCACACCTGAATCTTGACCGCCAAAGATACCAGCGATTGCTAGTGCTTTGTTGTGGTCAGCGATAACAAGCGTGTTGCTGTTTAGTTCAGCTTCGTTGCCATCTAGAAGTGTTAGCTTTTCGCCCTGCTCTGCTAGACGAACCACGATACCGCCTTCGATCTTAGCGAGATCAAATGCGTGCATTGGTTGGCCTTGCTCTAGCATCACGTAGTTTGTGATGTCTACAACTGGGTCGATTGAACGGATACCACAACGGCGCAGTTTTTCTTGCATCCAGATTGGAGTGTCCGCTTTCACGTTTACGTTCTTAACCACACGGCCAAGGTAACGTGGACAAGCATCAGCTGCTTTGATTTCAACAGATACTGTGTCTTCAATGCTTGTTACAACAGTTTCAACTGTTGGCTCTGTAACGTCTGCGCGGTTTAGTACGCCAACTTCACGAGCAAGGCCACGGATGCTGAAGCAGTCTGCGCGGTTTGCTGTTAGGTCTACGTCGATAGTTACGTCGTTAAGCTCTAGAAGCTCACGTACGTCCATACCTAGCGTTGTGCCTTCAGGCAGCTCAAGGATGCCGTCTGACTCTACGTCGATACCTAGCTCAGAGAAAGAACAAAGCATGCCGTTCGATGGAACGCCACGTAGTTTTGCTTTCTTGATTTTGAAGTCACCAGGAAGTACTGCGCCAACTGTTGCTACTGCTACCGTTAGGCCAAGACGACAGTTAGATGCACCACAAACGATATCTAGCAGCTCTTCTTCGCCGATATCAATTTTTGTAACTTGTAGTTTGTCTGCGTCTGGGTGCTGACCGCACTCAACCACTTTACCTACTTTAACGCCGGTGAATTCACCAGCAACAGGTTCTACATCGTCAACTTCCAAACCAGCCATAGTGATTTGGTGAGCTAGCTCTTCGCTGTTAATTGCAGGTTTAACCCACTCGCGTAGCCAAGATTCACTGAATTTCATAGTTTTGACTGCCCCGGATTACTTGAATTGTTTAAGGAAACGAAGGTCGTTCTCGAAGAACGCACGAAGGTCATTTACGCCGTAACGAAGCATCGTTAGACGCTCTACACCCATACCGAATGCAAAACCAGAGTATTTCTCAGGGTCGATGCCAACAGAGCGAAGTACGTTAGGGTGAACCATGCCACAGCCTAGAACTTCTAGCCATTTGCCATCTTTACGTTTCACGTCCACTTCAGCTGAAGGCTCTGTGAACGGGAAGAATGAAGGACGGAAACGCACTTCAACTTCTTCTTCAAAGAAGTTACAAAGGAAATCGTTAAGAATGCCTTTAAGTTGTGCGAAGTTTACGTTCTCATCAACTAACATACCTTCCACTTGGTGGAACATTGGCGTGTGAGTTTGATCGTAGTCGTTACGGTAAACACGACCCGGAGCAATGAAGCGGAATGGCGGTTTGCCGTTTTCCATCGTACGGATTTGAACACCAGAAGTGTGCGTACGTAGCATTAGATCAGGGTTGAAGAAGAAAGTATCGTGATCAGTACGAGCTGGGTGATCGTCTGCGATGTTTAGTGCATCAAAGTTGTGGAATGCATCTTCGATCTCAGGGCCAGACTCAGTGCTAAAGCCAAGCTCACCAAAGAACTGTTCGATACGCTCAACTGTGCGAGTAACTGGGTGAAGACCACCGTTCTCAATGCGACGACCTGGTAGGCTCACATCGATAGTTTCTTCAGCTAGTTTCGCTTCAAGCTCTGCACGTTGTAGTGCGTCTTTGCGAGCTGCGATCGCTTGTTGAACAGCACCTTTCGCTTTGTTGATCTCTTGACCAGCAGTGCGACGCTCTTCAGGTGGAAGTTTACCTAGGCTTTGTAGTTGAAGAGTTAATTCACCCTTCTTACCTAAATACTGAACTCGCACTTCATCAAGTGCGACTAACGAATCTGCTGTATCAATAGCAGTCGTTGCATTAGCAATGATCTCTTCTAGATGTTGCATCATTTCCTCATCTACCAGTTGGTAGTGTCCGTATCGGATGATTAGTTTTTTTAGATAGCTACACATACTAATCAAACACGCAACCAATGCCAAATTGAATCGCTAAAAGAACAAGTTATTGACTAAAAACACGGCAAATTTAACAGGATATTAATGAGGAATAGGAAGAAGTGGAACAATTACTGGTACCACTCCTTAATTTGGAACTGAGCGAAGCGCTCGATTTAAAGTCTCATGAGAACTAAAACTAAGGTGACCTGAGAACTAAAACTAAAGTAACCTGAGCGCTAAAACTGACGTGAGCTATATTTTAAATTTAACGCGAACTATGCTCTCAACTTGAAATAAACCCGTTCTAAATCTGAATCGAACAAACGCGGTTTTTGCCCGCTTTTTTCGCTAAATAAACGGACTCATCAGCTACTTTAATCAATTCATTCATTGTTTCGAATTCTTGGGTCATTTCAGCCACACCGACACTAATGCTGCCAAGCCAAGCTTGCTCGCCAGTGTCGACCTGTAATTCAGACACTTTCTGTCGAGTGGTTTCTGCAATGTGCATGCCCCCTTTAAGATCGGTATCGGGGCAGATCACCAAGAACTCATCGCCCCCTAATCGACACACGATATCATCATTGCGAAATGTGTTTTTCAGTTCGTGTGCGAGGGTTTGTAACACCAAATCACCTGCATCGTGTCCGCAAGTGTCATTAATGCGCTTGAAGTGGTCGGCATCAATCATAATGCACACCAAAGGCATACCAAGTTCTTTGGACTCTTGCCAATGCACCGCTAACTGTTTAAAAGCACAGCGGCGGTTAGGCAAATTAGTGAGCGAGTCAGTTAAGGAGAGTTCTTCGAGCTTCTTGTTCGCTCGTTTTAGCTCTGCGGTTCTTTCCTCGACTTTGTCTTCGAGTAGCTGGTTGAACCGTAACAACTCTTTATTACGTTCGGAGACTTGCTCAAATAGGCCTTTAAGAGCAGCTAATAGAGGAATGGTTGAAGAATCGTTCTGTTTTCCTTCGGCTTCAAACGCTTGTTTAGGGGTCGCTCCTTCCTCTATCGCGGCCACTTGTCGAGCCATGTTTTGGTCAATACCGAGGATATGATACGCAAGCCAATGAATTAAGAAATCGAGTAGCTGCCGTGCAGACGCCTGATCTTCTTCTAAAATGAAAGCTTGCATGCTGTAGATATCTTGCATAAAAACACGATGCACTTTGATGTGTTCTTCGATGTGAGAGCGATATAAATTACGAGCTCTCATCAAAGATTCTTCTTCTTTAAAGTGAAACTCGGCATAGCTCGTGAGATCGAGTAAAGCAATGCTAATATCTTCGATTGAGATAGTGTTTTCAGACAGCAAATTGCCATAGTGGTTGATAAAACCGACGAGGTATTGATGTTGTTCATCTACGACACCAATGCCTGTTTCGAAGTATCTATTCCAAGTAAATGAATTCATAAATCCCTTAACGCCCAAATCACACTTGTTTACCGGCAGTTACCAGTAGTCAAAAGCGTGCATATGTAGAGGTTATATATACATGTAAAATATAACCATACTACCTGTAGGCCTACCTGATTGCTTACTCCTTTTATAAAAAGACGACTTCGATCTCTACAAATATAAATTAACACTGGGTTTGGGGCGTTCAATTCAACAAGAACACCCCAATAAACCAACATTAACTTAACTTATTGAAAATACTAAAAGTAATATTCCAACGCCATCTCAACAAAATCATCTTTGCGAGCGAAGAACAATAAGTCTTCTGGGGTTTCATTCTCAAACAACCACGCGTTCAACCGCCACTTGAGGTTGTTGTTGATACGACTTGAGGCTTCGAGCTTTGCACTGTAAACATCACTGTTATCTAGATCCTGAGTGATGCCCGTTAACACCTCGGTCCCGTCTTCATCATTTAAGGCGAAACGTGCCCCAAGGAACACGTCGTTTTGACCGACACTCTGCGCATTGTTGCCTCGACTGTCGTACAAGTATTCAGCAATAAAACCGATATCCCAATACGACTCTAGCGCCCCAACCCATGTATACTCAAAGCCTGTTGCTACGCCTGTATGGTTGTCATAACTGTCGCGATAAATGCTTTCAAGCTTCCATAACCAATCACCCATAATCCCCTGAACATCAAGGCCGAAATGCTGCATTTGCGCGTAATAGGGCTTAAGATTATTACCTTCAACACGATAATAAGGGTCACGATTGGTACCGCCTAAGTAGCTTAACCCGACATCCCAATCACCATACATTTGGCTATAGCGCAGTGCCACATCAACGTGCTTTTCTTCTCTTGATGATTCATACAGCGCATCGTCTGAAACGGGTACGGGCGTTCTTAAGCGACCGTCTTCCCCTGCAAAGGTACGCTCTCGAAAATACGGCAGTAACATGGCATCGATGGTTCCCCAGTCTTTAATCGACGTGAAGTGAACCATTGGCTGACCCAGTTTCGATTCGCCATCGACGGACTCAATCGCATCGGTTTGGTTTACCACGTCCACTAAGTGTGCTGATTCGGTCACACCCCAGAACACTTTGCCAACACCTGCGCGCAGTTCGTAGTCATCCCAGTAGGTAAGGTACAAAGCTTCACGAACGTCACCATGGGTTCGCTCATCGTCTTCGCTGTCTAAGCGATAAAATGGCGTGAAGGTAAAACTGCCATTGCCTTCTTGTTGCTCCCAGTAAAACTCGGGTTGTAACACCAGTGAGCTTTGTCCTTTGTTCTGCCCCTGTAAACCGTCGCTAAAGAACTGCCTGTGTTCAAGGTTAACTTGCCCTGCGAGTTCTGGGGTGACTTGCTCTACGAACTCAGAGCTAAAGCCTGCCGCTACACATGGCAACGACACCTGCATAAGCCCAACTGTCGCTGCCAAGGTTAAAGATAACTGCGTTCCTGTTAACAGAATCCTTTTCATATTCTTGCCTTACTTTGCACGTTTAAGTGTATTTTTCTGAAAGTCCTTATCCTTAAGACCGGTCTGGAACGCTAAATCTGTCGTGGTTAATACAGTACTCTTACCTGTTTGGTGGTTTTGCATCGACATGGTGTGCGCGCGCCAGTACTGGTTTAGGTATTGTTTGTAGTCTTGGAACGATAGAGTTTTCAGCAATGCGCCTTTACGGTCGTAAAATTCCACTTGAACTGGGCGGTAATATTGCTGGTCTAGCCATACTTTTTGCATGGTGTAACCAGAGTTTTTGTCGGTCGGAACTTGCTCTAAAACAAAGGTATCAACACCTTCAATATTGGCGTCTTCGATGTAGTTGAAGGTGTACTTTTCTAACTCAAACGAACTTAGGTCTTCGTAAGCAAATTCACTGCCCATAAACGGGCCAGACTTGTTGCGAGAAGAGATACGCTTTACACGTTTCAATGCCGGCAGATACAACCATTGATCATCCGATTTGGTGATGTGTGAATGGTTTAAAAAAGCCGTGCCTTTTACGTCGCGTGGCTCATCAAATATGGTCAGTCCTTTATCGCCATCGTCGTCAACCTCTAGCGACTTCAATCGCATTAGACGAGAGCTGCTTTCACCTTGTTTATTGCGAAGTAGCATTTCCATGGTCGCAACAGAATCGCCCCACCCCATATCAACGGCTTTACGTTGCTCGGCGATCTCTAGGCCTTTTTCAGGATCGGCTAACGCAGGGAAAGCCGAGAATGCGCCAATGGTTATCAATGACGTTATGAGTGTTTTCTTTGTCATAAAGTGTTTAATAATTTTCATAAATTAATCCTTAAGTCAGCCCACCGCAGTAGGCTGACGTTTTCTTATTTGATTGAAGTCGACAGTTCAGCCGTCGTATTAGGTTTAGCTTTAACAGACGGTTTTGGTTCGTATTGGGGTTGGTCTGAGTAATGGGTCTGTTTGTCGAAGATCATCAGCAGGCTTGGCAGCAAAATGAAGTCGACCACCAACGCAATGAAAATCACAATCGCACTGAGTAAGCCCATATCGGAATTGAGTCTGAAGCTCGACATTGCCAATACAGAGAAACCGGCCACTAGCACAACAGTGGTGATCCACAAAGCGCGACCTACGGTGTGGAAGGCGTAACGAACCGCTTCCTCCGCTGATTGCCCTTCCATTCTTGCGCGTTGGTATTTACTCAAGAAGTGCACCGCATCATCGACGACGATACCCAAAGTAAGGGTGACCACGACCGACAATCCAAGGTTGATCTCACCAGAGATAAGCGCCCATAAACCAAAGCCAATAATCGCAGGCGCAATGTTGGGCACTAGGCTTATCATGCCTAAGCGAACCGAGCGCAATGCGAAGATCATCAAACCAGAGATAAGCACTAAGGTGATTGGCAGAGTCGATAGCATGCTCGCCATGTTGGTTTCACCAATGTGAGCAAACATCAATGATGGGCTCGACGCGACCACTTCATACTGAGGTGCATTGGCGGCAAACCATGAGTAGATACGCTCTTCGAGTTCAACCAATTCCACACTGCCGAGGTTATCAACCGTCAGTACCATTTTGATCGATGATTTATCAACGTTGATCTGGTTATTCAAATCCAAACCATAAGGTAGAGACATCTCGTAAAGCAGTAGATATTGCGCGGCTAACTCTCGGTTAAGTGGCAGTTGGTAATAACGGTCATCATCACCATGCATGTTCTTATTCAGACGCATGTAAACATCAGAAAGCGTAGCAACATGGTCGGTTTCTGGTTGAACACGTAGCCAATCGGTAAAATCACCAATCGCTTGTAAGAACAAGGGGTCAGCAATCGCTTGAGACTCGTTAGTTTTGACCGCAATACTGATGGTCGTCATACCGCTTACAGTCTGTTCCATGAAGTCGGCTGCTTGTCTGAATTCGCTTGAGGTATCGAAATACTTCACCGATTCATCATTCACTTTGTTCAGTGGAATTAATGCCGCTGCGCCGACGATAACTAGAGTAGAAATAGGCAATAACGCTTTGCGATTAGTTACCACAAAGTCACCGAGCTTATCCATGAAGGTCACTTTACTTTGTGCCACTTCATTCGTTGGTAAAGTCTTAACTGGTAGCAGTTTTAATAGCGCAGGCAGCATAGTCACGGATAGGAAACATGCGATGATCACGCCCAATGCCGATAAGTTACCGAAGTCTCGTAATACGGGGGAGTCCGACATGTTCATCATCAAGAAACCAATCGCGGTGGTCACTGAGGTAATCAAAATCGGCATCGCATTAAGCTTGATGCTGTATTGAATAGCTTGTGCTTTTTCCATGCCACGCTGCATGGCTTGTCTCATGGTCACAATCACATGAACACAATCGGCCACCGCTAGGGTCAGTACCAAAGTTGGGACGTTAACCGTTGCGGTGCTGAGGAACATCCCTGCCCAGCCAGACAACCCCATGGTCGCGACAATCGAAGAGATAATCACAACTAAGGTCGCCACCACGCTAAAGAATGAGCGCAGCATAAAGGTCAGGAATACCAACACCACCAATAGCATTAATGGCACCAGTGTTGAGCTGTCTTCTTGAGCCGACATCATGAAAGCATTGTTCATAGCAATGATGCCCGCTTTATGGAATTCGACGTTAGGATAGTCCGCTTGATACTTGGCGATCATAGTGTTGATTGCTGCTATGACTTCTTGCACTTCCGCGGTTTTATCTACTTCAGGTAATTGCACGGTCACGTTAACAATGGTCACATCACCAGAAGCCGATACCAACGCATTCTTAAGCAGAGGTTCGTTTAGCGCGATCTGTTTCACTTTGGCGATTCGCTCGGGCGTATGTTCGTATTCTTCATACAGCAGATCTTCCACCAATAAGTCGTCTTCAACAGCTTCGGTGTGCTGATAATTGGCCAAAGAATCGACACGGCTTGAGTACGGGATCTGCCACGCATCAACGGTGAGATTTTGAATTAAGGTCAGGGTTTCTGGGGTGAAGACGTTGCCGCCATCAGGTGCGACAACAATCGCGAGATTGTCGGTTTTCGCAAAGGTAGTTTGGATTTCATCGAACGCCATCAACTGTTTGTTGTTGCCTTCGAAGAAGATGTTGTAATCCCCTCTAAAGTAGAGGTTCTTCGCCCCTAATGCAGAGAGCATGATGATTGAAAAAACCACCAGCAGAACGATAAACGAACGCTTGGTCGGTATTGAGTGCCAACGGTTATTGAGATCCCCGTTTACGCTATCGATATTACGGTTATCTCGATTTTGGTGATCGAAAGCGGGCTTTTGGCTATCATGTTCCATCACAGTCTCCATTTGTGACGATTCGTCATAGTTGTGTTATAAAAAGCCAGCCGAAGCTGACAAAAGACACAATTCTTGGTCATACACTCAAGAAAACCTAAACCACATTAGGCTAAACTTAAGTTTGTGACGAATCGTCATAAATGGTTATTAATAAACCCACATAAGTGGGCTTAATAGAAGCTATCGACCTACTGATTCTAAGTAAGCGATCTCTTCACTGAACAGTTCTTGTTCTACACGACGCCAGGTTTTACGGTAGTCCCAATCGGTAGAAAGGGGCTGCCAGTTCAGGCCGTCGAGCAGCATATTCGCGTTATGTAATACTGAATACGGGTCTTGTAACCGCTTAATACAATGACTGTTTGATGCGTTCTGTGACAAGGCATTTGAACCAAATGCGATTGACCAGTTTGCAAACACGATGGCATCTGAACCCACACCAGAAGAGAACTTTAGGTCACCCACTTCTACTGCTTGGTTAACCATTGAATCGGCTTGTTCAATCACCAATTCTTCGAGTTCGTTCATCTCGGTTACACGTGCACTAGAGGCTTTCTCTAGTACCCACGGGCTTTTTGCCATGATCGCACACGTTGACAGTACCGGCTCCATGCGCGCATAGATTCGATAAGCAACGTGCAGTGCGACGATCTTTTCGCGTGTGTTACCTTCAAACTCTCCAGAACGAGTAAACATCAGTGCCTCGGCCTTTAAAGAATGAATACACAACGCTAAAACCACGTCTTCTTTGCTACAAAAGTGATTATATATCGTACCTTTCGAATAAGAGCTCGCTGCCGTTAGCTTATCCATCGTGAGGTTTCCGAACCCTTGCTCTCGAACCAGATCTTTCGCTAACAACATCAATTCTACTTCTCGGTCTGCAATAGACTGCTGCTTTTTAGACAAGCCGCCTTTACAACCAAAGATACTTTGCTTATCGCCTTTACAACCAAAGCCAAACATAATTTCTCAGTCCGTATTTTCGCTTAGCTATCACCTAAGCTGAGTCAGTATTTAAAACACTCCTGTTTAATATATTAACACGAATAGCAAATTCATGTACTTAACCATTTTGTGACGCTTCGTCATTTCTGACTTATCGTCATAATAGCGCAAATATTGATCATATCAAGGTGTTTTATAAATTAAATACACTTTACGTATGGAAGGGTAAGTAAACGGGCGAGTAAGTGAGAGAACGGTCAATGAATATCAATAAAAACGAGCTGTTTTTGACGAACCGAATACCAAAGTAAATTGGCCATTCTTAGCCGAAAAAGAGTGCTAGCACTTTAAATCGTTATCGATATTTGCTTAGTGAATCCAGGCATAACCCACGAGAATGAATGAGTGTAGGCTTACTTTTTGGGGCAGACCTCTCCTTATGGTCAATATTTGGCTTACTAATGTCGTTTTCTGTTAAGTTGCTATAAATTCGGTAAGGGGTGACTTACAATAGTGACAACGACTTACCTTTTTGAGAACACGATATTGAGCGCCAAATATTCTTATTTAGCTTGGCAAGTGAATACTTCTAGCCCAGCAGAAAAACTGGTTTTATTGATGCTTGCAGATGGTGCTGATGAGTTCGGTTTCACCAATGTGTGCCTACAATCAGCAAGTCAACTTTGTGCTCTCTCGACGTTCGGTTTAGCCGATTGCCTTAAGTGTCTAGTCGACCAAGGTTTCCTCGATAAAGTAAAAGTAGATTATCGAGACAAGAAAGAGATACACGTGTTCAAAATGCTCATTGAGCAAGAGCAAGCTGCGGTTCAAGTTGAAACTCAACCGGTCAATAGTATTCCGGTTTACTCTACTGCACCTGCACCTGCACCTGCACCCAAGTTTCAGCCTGCTCCGGCACCAATGCAAAACACGCAATATGCTCCTCGCCCACAAGGCCGAGGCTCAATGAACAGCAACACCGTTTCTACTCATGATCTCAACGAAGAAGAGATCCCATCATGGGCAGAACGTGCGTTTAAATTCTCCGGCTTGGCCGGTGACCATAGTTTAGTATGGAAGAAATTTGTCCTTTGGTATAAAGCCAAAGCTAATGAATTAATGCCACTATCTCGGATTGAATCCAAGCTGCAGTACTGGCTAGTTAACGAGAAGCAAAATGAAAGACAACAACAGCAGAAGACCGCTCAATATTCAGGAAATGCAGGACAAGCTCAAGGAAATGGGTATAGACAAAAGCTTAGCCCATCTGAACGCTTCAGGCAGCAGCTCATTCAAAAAGGCAAAAAGCCAACCTTCTGAGCCTGTTGTATCTGACGTTCCTGCACGATCTGAAATAATTGAAGCAAAAAGCACTGAAGTTAATGTAGCGACACCTAACGCTACCGACGCAGGCTCGTCTCAAAAAGTGCCTGTTGTCGATCAAGATCCGGCAGAGTTAGAGCTGACTGATTGGTGTATCCATGTGTTTGGTTCTTTCTTAAGCGTGTACGAAACACAATGGGAATACCAATACGGTAGCGAGCCGAGCGGTAAGTTTATTGAATTTGCTAACTCAGTCGATTCAGACGGCCTTAACCGCGTGCTAATGCACTGTCATGAACGTATTCAACTTGGCAACAGTTGGCCGCCGCAAATGGGTGAGCTTTGGATCCTGAAAGATTCTTTGACTGAAGAAGAGTTGTTGGATAGCCGTATTCGAGTGTTGTCACGCTCTGCAGATAATAAGATTGAGCAATGGTTAATCCAGAATAAACTGTACGATTTAAAGCGTACGGCTGAAAACAAACTCGATGGCCTGTTCAAGAAGTATTACTTGGAAGCGAAACGTTTAGATGAGAAAGGCATGCTTGAAACTGAGTTACCAGAATTCCTTCTTGCCGCTAACTCTGTAAAGAACCTGAACGATTTAAAACGTGAAGAGTACGAAAGTAAACACGGTAAAGCGATTAACCCAAGAATTCAGCGTATTCTGAACAGTAAAAAATAACCATCCGCTTGCTATCTGTTATAAGAAAACAGAGTAGCGATTACACGGTTAACAGATACAAAAATGCCAGCTATCAAGCTGGCATTTTTTACGAATTCTTACGAACTCTACAAATATCCGTGACCAACGGTACGTCCGTCACTGACTGCAAGTAATTACAGTAGGTGGATAGTTGCGTTTAGCGTGAATACGCCAGAGTCGTCATCTTTCATTTTGAAGTTTTGGTAGCTAGCGCCTACAGATAGTGGACCAAAGATGAAGTATTCAGCGCCTACACCGTACATGATATCAACATCGTCTTGCTTGAAGCCATCAGCTTTAAGCTCGTAAGAGTGAAGACCACCCTTCGCGTATACGTGAAGAGGACCAAAATCGATGCTTGGTTTAATCGCTAGGTAAGCAGTGCTTGCGTCTAAATTCTTAAGATCGCGGTTGCCGTAATTAACGCTGCCGAAAGAACCAAGATCCCAATAACCCGCTTCAACGCCGATTAATGGAAGAATACCAGTACCTACGTGGATACCCATCGCTGTCTCTTCTTTATTGCCTAATGAGTTTTGACCACCCATTACACCACCGTACAACCAAGAATCAGCCATTGCTGTTGAAGATGCACCTAGTAGTGCTAATGCCAATAACGTTTTTTTCATATTCGACCTTTTTCGTCCTAGTGGCAGGCCTTGAGTGGTAATAAATTGCCACCAAGTCGCCCTGTATGTAATAACTATTCAATTAGTAATGCAATAAGCAAGATTTATACCCAAACCTTGCTATTGCGTCTAGCTTTATTCCTTTAGCAAGCATCAATCGCGTTTTTAACACGCTTATCTGATACTGGGTAAGGCGTACCGAGCTGCTGTGCGAAGAAGCTTACACGAAGCTCTTCAATCATCCAACGCACCTCTTTTACGTTTTCTGGAACCGCGATCCCTTTTGGAATTTTATTCAGCAATTCTTTGTAATCATTCATTACCGACTCAACTTTGATCATATGTAGGCGATCTTTGTTAGGGTCAATCGGCAGTTTTTCCATTCTACGCTCAATAGCTTTCATATAGCGTAGAATATCCGGCAAGCGTTTCCACCCGCATTCTGTGGCAAACCCCTTAAAAATCAAACCTTCTACCTGAGCTTTGATGTCTGAAAGTGCAAATGCCATCGAAAGATCTACGCGGCCCTTCAGCTTCTTACTGATACTGAACGCCGTAGTTAGAATGGTTTCTACCTGTTGAGCAATCTCAACAACCGTATCGCCTAACTCTGCACGTACGTGTTCTTTCAGTGCTTCAAACTGCTCTGGTTCCCAAACCAAACCGCCCTTCTCTTCAATTAGCTTATCAATACCACAAGCGATACAGTCATCGATAAGATCGAGTACTTGTCCGTATGGGTTGAAGTATAAGCCTAACTTAGATTTGTTCGGCAAGTTAGAGTGCAGGTATTTGATCGGCGATGGCACGTTCAACAGGATTAAACGACGCTGACCCGATTTCATTGCCGAGATCTGCTCTTGTTCGGTTTCGAACAGTTTGATCTCTACGCTGTCTTTAGAATCCACCAGTGCTGGGAAGGCTTTAACATCGTAGCCGCCGCGTTTCTGCTGATAAACTTTTGGTAACTCACCAAAGCTCCAGGTATGCAGGTTCTGTTGTTCAATATCGTCGTCAGCAACCTTAGAAAGCGTTTCTTGAACCTTATCTTTCAGACTTTCTTTTAGCTCATGCAGGTCTTTCTGTTCTTTCAGCTTACGCTTGCGATGATCTACAGCGCGGAATGTTACCTTTAAGTGCTCAGGGATCTGGTCTAACTTCCAGTCGTCACGTACCACTTCGACACCTGTCATGCGGCGTAGCTCTTTCTCAAGAGAATCCAACAACGGAGCTTCTAATGGGGTTACACGTGCCAAGAAAGCATCGGCATAGTTTGGCGCAGGCACAAAGTTACGGCGTAGCGTTTTTGGTAGTGACTTAATTAGGCTAATCACCAGTTCCTGACGCAGGCCTGGGATCTGCCAATCAAAACCGTTTTGGTCAATTTGGTTCAATATAGGCAGCGGAATGTGTACCGTTACACCATCGTTGTCGTCACCTGGTTCAAATTGGTAGCTCAGTTTCAACTTAATACCGTTTTGGTGCCAGAAGTTCGGATAATCCAAATCAGTAACGTGGCTAGCATCGCCTCGGAACAGCATCGACTTTTCAAAGTTAAGCAGCTCAGGTGTTTTCTGACTGGTCTTCTTCCACCACGTATCAAAATGACGGCCTGACACTGCCTCTTCGCCAACACGTTGATCATAGAAGTCGAACAGTTCATCATCATCGATCAAGATGTCGCGACGACGCGATTTATGCTCAAGCTCTTCCACTTCTTGCAGGAGCTTGCGGTTCTGTTTGAAGAACGTATGTTTGGTTTCCCACTCACCTTCAACCAATGCACTGCGTACAAACAATTCACGGCTGACAGTGGCATCAATCGCACCGTAGTTAACTAAGCGTTTTGGAATGATTGGGATTCCGTAAAGCATCACTTTTTCGTGTGCCATTACTGCCGCTTGCTTCTTCGACCAATGTGGTTCGCTGTAACTACGTTTAATCAGGTGTTTCGCTAGCGGTTCAATCCATTCCGGTTGAATCTTCGCGATAACACGACCCCATAGTTTTGAGGTTTCCACCAGCTCAGCAGACATGATCCACTTAGGCTGCTTCTTGAATAAGCCAGACGCAGGGAAGATATGGAAGCGTGCGTTACGAGCACCTTGATATTCATTCTTCTCTTGGTCTTTCATACCGATGTGCGAAAGCAGACCTGACAGCAGAGACATATGAATACCATCGTAGCTACCCGGCTCAGTATTCAGCTTGGTATCCAATTCACGCATTGCTTGGTGAATTTGGAAGTACACATCTTGCCATTCACGAATACGTAAATAGTTCAGGTAATCTTGCTTACACTGTTTGCGGAACTGATTACTCGACAGCGCTTTTTGCTGCTGCTTGATGTAATCCCACAGGTTCACAAACGTGATGAAGTCCGACTCTTTATCGAAGAAGCGCTTGTGTTTATCGTCAGACGATTGCTGCTTATCTGACGGGCGCTCACGCGGATCTTGAATCGACAACGCAGACGCAATCACCATGACTTCGTGCAAGCATCGGTTGCGTGGCGCTTCAATTACCATACGAGCCAAACGCGGATCAATCGGCAACTTAGCCAATTTACGACCAATAGCGGTTAGCTTCTTCTTGTCGTCGCCTTGATTCTTATTTTTGTTCGCAGCGGGTTCGGCTGTCGCTATCGCACCTAGCTCTTCAAGTAGCCTTACACCATCTTGAATGTTGCGCTTATCTGGCGCTTCAACAAATGGGAACGCTTGAATGTCGCCTAGGCCAAGAGCTGTCATCTGAAGGATAACGGAGGCTAAGTTAGTGCGGAGAATCTCTGGGTCGGTAAACTCTGGGCGTGATTCGAAATCTTCCTCAGAGTAAAGACGAATACAGATACCTTCAGCAACACGTCCACAACGACCTTTACGCTGGTTTGCGCTTGCTTGAGACACTGGCTCAATCGGTAGGCGCTGTACTTTAGTACGGTAGCTGTAACGGCTAATACGCGCCGTACCCGGGTCGATGACATACTTAATACCAGGAACGGTTAACGAAGTTTCTGCCACGTTGGTTGCCAGAACGATACGTCGGCCAGTATGAGACTGAAAGATACGGTTCTGCTCGCCCGCCGATAGACGTGCGTAAAGTGGAACTATTTCAGTATCACGCAGGTTACGTTTACTTAATGCATCTGCGGTATCTCGAATCTCTCGCTCACCGTTCATGAAGATCAAGATATCGCCTTGCCCTTCATCACACAGTTCATCAACAGCTTCAAAGATGCCTTCAATTTGGTCGCGATCGGAATCACTTTCATCACCACCTAACGGGCGGTAACGCGTATCTACAGGATAAGTACGACCTGATACCTCGATGATAGGCGCATTATTGAAGTGTTTAGAGAAGCGCTCTGGATCGATGGTTGCCGATGTGATGATCACTTTCAGATCTGGACGCTTTGGCAGCAACTCTTTCAGGTAACCCATGATGAAATCTATGTTAAGGCTACGCTCGTGCGCTTCATCGATGATGATGGTGTCGTACTGATTTAAGAAACGGTCGTGTTGGATTTCCGCCAGTAGAATACCGTCGGTCATCAATTTGATTTGTGTGTTTTCAGAGATTTGGTCGTTAAAACGAACCTTATAACCAACAAACTCACCCAGTTGCGTTTCCATCTCTTCGGCAATACGGTTCGCAACCGAACGGGCCGCAAGACGACGAGGCTGAGTGTGACCAATTAAACCAAAGCGGCCACGACCAAGCTCAGAACAGATTTTTGGTAACTGCGTGGTTTTACCTGAACCTGTTTCACCCGCCACGATAACCACTTGGTTTTCAGCGATGGCTTTCGCGATGTCTTCGCGCTTCTGGCTGACGGGTAGAATTTCTGGGTATTCAATCGTTGGCTTTTGCGCAGCACGCTGGGTTGCCGTCATCATCGACTTGGCAATGTCCAATGCAATCTCATCAAAGACAGCATTTTTAGATTGTTCATTTTTGATTCTGCTTGCACCAGCAATTCGCTTACTCAAACGGAAGCGATCGCGCATCATACATTCGTTGAGCGCTTTACGAAGAGAAGCTGGGCTATTCTGAGAAGTTTTAGCAGGTTTTACTGATTGTTTGGCAGACGAGTTCGATGCAGGTTGAGTCGATGTCGACTTTTTGTTTGTCGCTTGAGATTGCACTGCATTCTTGTTGTTGTCTGCTTTTTCCGGAGACGAAGTCAAAGCGTGTCCTATTCTTGTACTTATTAAACTCGCGCGATTGTACCACAACTCTTCAACAAAAAAGCCTGACATAAAAGGGAAAACCTTTTGCTATCAGGCTGATTGTTCAAGCCAACACTAACGAAGGCTATGAAAGCTAACTCGGATACACATCATATTTATCCAAACGATGGTTAAAAATGACAACATAAACCATCGTTAAAACACGGCTGAAACCGCGCTTAAAATTCGTATTGGAAGTAAACCGTGTTGTAGTTACTACCGCCTTTGATACGTCCAAACTGAGAGGCGTTTTCAAAGATCGCAGAACGATGATGCAACGAATAACCGAACCATAAATTGTTTAAGTCGTTCTTGCCGATCAAATCACCCACATTGACATCAAATGAGAAGTCTAGGTAATTCAACAAGTGGCTTGCGGTGTAACCTTTACGATCCATCTCAGAGCCTTCGATGTAGGTGATCGAGTCGATGTACGACATACCTTCAGCCACACCAAATCGCCACTGTGTCGGCCAATCAAAGGTGTAATACGCTTTGATCGCAATAATGTACTCGGTGCTACTCGATTGAACATCTGAATTCCAGTGATGCGCGATACCCGGTGTTAGGTAGATATCCAGCGGGAGACCAAAGATTTCGTCTGTTAGCGGGTGGCCGTAGAAAAACGAGGTCAGTTGGTTATTGTATTCGTCTTTCTCAGTATTGAACTTCATAATCTCGCCAATATTCGATGGCGTTGCCCAACCGTGCGCGACACGTAAATACGGCGCGTTACTCAATTTCGGTTTCGGCGCTTTCTCTTTGTCATTGAAGAAGCCAAAACCAAGATAAAGTTCACCTTGATAACGATCTTCAACTACTGATGAATCATAAGCGTTGTCGTCTAATCGAGTGACACTAGTTGAACCAAGTAGGTATAAGTTGGAAACCACGTGGTAACGTGCTTCAACACCCACATTAAGATCGATACCTGCGCCAATCGACTCGCCTTCGGCTGAATAGTAAGCACTATTGAAATCGGCACTTTTATAACGAAGTGTCGCACTCGGAGTAAACTCCCAATCGCCCGTTTCATACTTTACTTTGGCGCGTAGATTTCCGTGAAAATTGTATTCACTGTCGCTCATTAGCTCGGTTTCAAGCTTCCACTGCTCATCCCACTGATAACTGACTTGCGCACCAAAATCGGCAGTATCACCCTCAATGGCATTTTGTTCTGAAGCAGGGATATCAATAAAACGCATACGCGATATCGCATTAAGAGACCATTTTTCGTCGTCAGTCTGGTAGAGGTAAGCCCCCATTTCAGTACCGTCGATAAATACATAGTCATTCTTAAAAAATAGCATCGGAACAAAAGAACCGACGGTTTGATCCCCACCTGATGTATCGTAGGGAATACTCGCACTGCGGAACATTGCAGCAATGCCCCATTCTTGCTCTTCGGCAGCCCAGGCTACGCTATTACCTAGAAAAGCGTTACTCAATAAAACCGCTCCATACGAAATGAGCTTCGGTGAAAATTTGTGCTTCATTCTTGTGTAATTACTCTTTGTAATAATTTTTGTGTTACTGAATAGACATTTATTGGCCATGCCAGCCAACTAGTTTTAGGTTTGATCGACTTTGACCGTTACAATGAAGAATATTCTCGGTTAAATGAAAGTATTGTGAAAGTCTCAGAATTACAAAACATTATAGACCACTTACCCCAAGATTCCGATCCAGATATTGTCATGGGCGAAGAGTGGTTGCCTGAGCGTTTGGTTAACACCAGACTCGATAGCGACATGCTGTTTCTTGAGTTTGATAATGCCCCTGAAGAAAACCAAGGGGACGATGAAGGCCGTGGTTTCGTCGAACACGAAATCGCTATGATTCGAGAAAAACTCGAACAAGTACTGGACGATCCGTCCGATACCAAAACAAAAGCCGATGCCCTATTAGCAATATTTCTAATGGGCCATGAACTTTCTAGTTCAGAAGTTATCGAAGTTCTTGAATCAACAGAGCATGAAATGACAGAGCTTGAGGCAACGGAGTCTGAAATGCCAGATCAGGCAACGACAGAAGCTGAAACAACGGAACTCGAAGCAAATCAATCTGAAGCGATAGAGCAGGACATCTCTGCTCTCGAAATTAACGAGCCTGACACACCAGAGTTCGAAACCTCTGATCTTGAAACGAGACAACTCAAAGACTAACGCTACCGATTTAGGAACCGCATTGAAACGTTTGACGACATCATCTCTTCCCTTCTTACTTGCAGGCCCAATTTTAAGAAAAACCACCGCCAACGAGGTGGTACTGTGGATGGTGACGAGTTCACAACCTACAGGCTCAACTGAACTATTCAACGCAGAGCAAGATTCGCCTTTTTATTCGTCGCCACTTGATGAACAAGGGTCAATTCAAGTGGGGACACATGCTTGGGTAACCCTGATTCAATTAAAGGGTGAGTTCCCTACCAATACGCCCCTTGAATATGACATTCACACCGAACTAGGGTCACTGGCCACATGGGCTCCTCACCTTGTTTATAGCGACAAGTCTCGCGTTGAATTTAAGATCTCAACGACTGCTGATTATATCCTGCATGGCTCTTGTCGTAATCCTCATCACCCGAGCAAAGACAGCCTAGTTGCTGCAGATAACAAGGTCGGAAAGCAAACGGTACTTGAACGGCCAGATATGCTAATGATGAGCGGCGACCAGATCTACGCCGATCATGTAGCAGGTCCAACGCTTGATGCTATTCAACAAGTGATTCAACTGCTTGGTCTTGTGGGCGAGAGCTTGCCGACGGATTCACAGGTAAGCACAATCGACAGTAGTGAAGCCTTGTTTAAGAGTGAATATCAGCTGTATCGACGTCATCATTTACTGCCACACCACAACACCTCTGCTTCGTTGCTTGATAAGCTATTTCCTAAGCGCGGAATCCCTATTTTCAGCTCGACCGATTGTGAGAATCACTTGGTCACCTTGTCAGAATTCATCGCGATGTATTTGCTGGTTTGGTCTCCGACATTGTGGCAATGCATCAACCGAGAGCAATTGATCGAAAATGATTTCACAGAAGCTGGACGTCAATTATCACCGGCAGAGCAACAACAATGGCGTGACGAGAGCATTATCATTGATGACTTCATAGCAGGTCTACCGAAAGTGCAGCGTCTGTTCGCTCATATTCCAACGTACATGATCTTCGACGATCACGATGTCACCGATGATTGGAACCTGACTGTGGGTTGGGAACATGCTGTCGATCAAAATCAGTTTGCTACTCAAGTGATTGGTAACGGCCTTGCCGCCTACTGGATGTGTCAGGGTTGGGGTAACAAACCGGAGAGCTTTAACAAAGAGTTCATCAAGCAAGCAAAACAGCTCTTTGGTTTTCAATGGCATGCTGAAAATCAAGCGCAGAATGAAACTGGCGGCAACAATACTGAACACTCTGTTGGCAACATAGAACCAAACAAACACCAGGCCTTCATTGAGATGCTCGGTCGCTTTGAAGAGTGGCATTACACGATAGATACGTCTCCAAAAGTCATTGTGTTGGATACTCGAACGCGTCGCTGGCGATCAGAATCTCGCATGAATAAACCTTCTGGTTTGATGGACTGGGAAGCCTTAATTGAGTTTCAGCACCAGCTGCTCCATCAAGATAAGGTGGTGATTGTTTCTGCTGCGCCGATGTTTGGCGTGAAGTTTATTGAAACACTGCAAAAAATGGCGACCACAATCGGTAAACCATTGGTGATTGATGCGGAAAACTGGATGGCACATCCGGGCAGTGCTAACACACTCATCAGTATCTTTACCCACACCAAAACACCAACCAACTTCGTCGTGCTTTCTGGTGATGTTCACTACTCTTTTGCTTACGACATTAAACTTAGATACCGCCGTAACAGCCCGAATATCTATCAGATTACTTGCAGTGGTATTAAAAACCAGTTCCCTACTTCATTGCTTAAATTCTGTGATGTATGGGACCGATTGCTGTATAGCCCACGCTCAATTCTGAACTATTTCACCAAGCGAAAACGCTTAAAGATTGAAAAACGTAGCCCTGATAATCAGACTTTCTATCGACTTTCAAACCGAAGTGCGATTGGTGAATTAAAGTTAGATAGCGAAGGCAAACCGCAAGCAATAACGACACTAAGTGGTGATGGGAAAGTCACACGATTCCCTGAGCCTGATTAACAAGTGTTCTTTATTGCTCGCTCATCCGTAATGTCAGTTTTGAGTAAAGACGCTTGCGATCACACTCTGTAGGCCCAATAGTAATAATATTCATCATAACTGGAATGATCTTATGTTTAACTCACTTACCTCGTTATTTAAACAATTAGTTGAAGGCTCTGATTTAGGTAAAACGCCAACCGCCTCTCCTAACTTAGCTATCGCCAGCTTGTTATGTGAAGTCGCCGGTGCAGACCACGCGATTAACGAATCCGAACAAGAAGCTAAACTTCACTTGCTTCAACGCCTGCTGAACATAACTGAAGACGAATCCAAAGCCTTATTGGCGCAAGCTGAACCTCAAGTTGAACAATCTGTCTCTCTTTACGACTTTACTTCTCAACTGCGAGAGCTGTCTCAACCAGTCCGCATAGATCTAATAAAGGCAATGTGGGAAGTGGCACATGCTGATGGAGAGATTGATCCACTTGAAGATTCAGTGATCCGCAAAACCGCAGAACTGCTTTACGTTGACCACAGTGACTTTATTAAGACCAAGCTGAACGTCTTGGGTAAAAGCTAACCAAAGGCTTTCTACTCGTTGATACTCTCAACTAGAGTAAGCGATCACCATACATTATGCCTTTCAGCTCTAACGGCGTGCCTTTTTTTGTCACATAAAGGCCACGCTGATTTGACACCAACACACTGCGCTTGCCTTGCGTTTGTTGGATGTATAAGTGTTTGATATTGAAAGTCTGTTTATCTTGGGCTTGGTCTTGGTCCAATTGATAAAGGTAGTAGTGATTCCCCCAGCGAAAGAACACTCCAAACATTTGCTTAGTTTGAGCAACATTTCCATCGATGTCGTAACCAATGTACTGCATTTTTACCCGACCACTTTCCAATCGAAGTGAGATTTTTTCCCAGCCTACCATTGGATACTCTGCGGAAAATTTATAGGCACTTTTAGTTGCGAGCCCAGAGATTAAGCCTACATTTATAATCACAAAAAGCGTGAGCAAGATAGGCATCCAAAACTTACGATTCATATCGGTTAGCCTCGCTCATCGTCATTATCGCCATCACAAGAGAGAGATTTAAACTGATGACTCATCTCTCTCCAGCGCCCATTTATCAGCGCAACGGCTTGAATATTCTGGCACCCAACTCCGATACGATGTAGGTAAAGTAAATCAACACCGAGTTTTGAGACAGTGTTCAACTCAGTTAACAGCGATTGATCAAAGTTCAAATTATCGTGATAAACATCCATGCCACGATAACGACTCTTATCCATAAAAAACGCAAACTGATAAAACAACATGACGAGACACAAGCTGACTACGATTCCAGCGATACGAGATTGATGACGAGTGATAAAGTGCTTCACTATAGACTGATGAGATTGTGGGTACTGTTGCTTTGATTTTCCACCTTGTCTGTTCATGCCAGAAGGCGTGAGCTTTGCTACAAATGTTAAGTCATCTGTGGTGGCGGCATTCTCTGAAAATGTCGATTCAACAATTGCCGATTCAACATGTATGTCAGTCGTAGGCGTTGGCATCGATAAATAACTACCAACCTGTCTCGGGCCATTGAATCTATACCCTTCCTTTTGAACCGTTAAAATTTTGCAATCATACTCAAGCGAATTTAATGCTGTACGAATGTTCTTGACCGCAACATTCAGTGAACTGCCCGCCACCACCCGTCCCGGCCAGCCGTGTTCAAGTAAAAAGTTACGACCAACGGCTTTTGGGCTGTTCTTCACTAAATGTTCAAGGATCAAGCTTTCTGAGGGAGATAAGGTGGCCTGATTACCTGATTCAGAATCAATGAGTGTGTTATTAATCAGCTCGATACCCGAAGCGTCTAAGGTGATTTTTCAGGGCTATTGGCGTTCATTTCAGCGAGGAGTTCATAAATAAAAAGGTCATCAAAAAGGTGTTTGCTTGGTTATTCTAATGCCAAGCTATACATAGAAAAGAGTGGCGCGAAGTTTAACCAATAATTCAGTCAAATATAAGTTCGACGAGTAACAAGATGAAATAACGACAAGGTGAGTCAGTCACGTAAACTCACTCACCTTTAAACATAGCCAAGGTTTAACTCTAAACTTGCCATGGAATAGACAGGCCTGATCATCGCTTTTTGGTTTGGCTTCTCTTGTGCTATTTGTTTTGGGTGAACTAACGCTACCATCTAGCTCTGCCCAATCAAGGTCGAAACCTGCGATTTAATATTAATTAAAGCGCTTCTGACATTTATTAAGAATTAACATTCTTTTCATTCTGTTTGTGTTGATGTAAAAACCGATACCCACCACCTATTGAACAAGAGAAATACCAGTCAAATGTCTCTTATTACAGATTCAACTTTCCTCACTCAGCATTCGTGAAAACTGAATCCAATTCCCTATCAAATCTCATTATCAGGCCGTCATTTATTCGTTATCGTCAGATTGATTCTCTAATTGAGATGCTGATATACAATTAATTTTAAACCACATCAAAAAATCAAATTTTTCCTTTTTTTATCAACAACATAAAAACTGGCACAGTCATTGCTCTTTAAGTTTTACACGGCCTCAATTAATTACGGAAGATTATGATGATGAAATTAAAAACACTCCTCTTAACATCGGTCACATCAATGTCTCTCATCGCCTGCGGCGGTGGTGGTGGCGGGTCAGGCAGTTCTGGTGGCGGAGGTGGTGCAAGCGGCTCAACTGACAGCGCTGCGAGTCCTGCCGCAACAGCTGCCAATACGACTTTTGTTGATATTGCTGTACCAGACAGTTTTGAGTGGCGTGGAACGGCTTCGCGAACAATGAGCGTCATTGTCGTCAGTAGTTTTTCATACAAGGACGGTGAGCCGGCTCCAATTCGCGGTTCCCACATCATCAAACTATACAGCGTGACCTCAGACCAAACAGATTCTCAAGCCTTCTACTCTGGTATGTCGAACCGCGATGGTGAATTAGTGAGTGACTTTAGCATTCCAACCAACTGGGAAGGATTGGAAATCGTTGCTCAGGTGCGTGGTCAAGAGTGTAGAAGTACTGTTGACCTAGATAACGTCACTACTGATTTGCTAGTTTCTTGCGACATTGTTCTGGATTCTGACTAAGGATAGCTGCCATGAAAAATATTAAAAAATCTCTAATGGTGATGGGTTCAGTCGCTATGTGTTCTTTCTCGCAACAGACGTTTGCAGCTGCAACAGAAAACACAACAACCACTAACGGTGATGGCTCAATAACAGTGACTCAAAAGATCGATGCAAGTAGTACCTCACCACATTACATCGCGCCTTCTGGTTATGGTTTCGACATCTACAGCCGAGCAAACGAAGACTACTCTTGGCAACATAATTTAACGGTCCCTGATGGCGCACAGATTACCGCAGCGACACTCACTATTTACGCTTATGATGTTGATTCAGAAGCACACCACGGAGAAAACGGAGAATACGACAGTATCGCTGTTGACGGTTCTTTACTTACTCCCGGGTTCTTACAAGGTACCAACAATAACTGGTCGACAACCGTTTTTGACCTCCCTATCGCTTCACTTGACGACAGTCTTGTGAATGTAGACCTAGATATTGATGTGAATAACGACGGTTGGCTAACCACGCTGGATTACAGCCTTATCAGTGTTACTTATGTCACCATTGCTAATACCCCTCCTTCTACACCAACTCTAAGTCGCAGCACTGGACTCGGTGATAATGACGACTTGGTTGTGACAGTAACCGGTCCAACACCGGAAGACCCAGACGGTGATTCTGTAACTTATAGCTACCGTTGGTTTGTCGATGTAGGTCAAGGGTTCTATGTGGATGATGAGTTTGTCGGAAAAAATGACAACAGTAATGCCACGTTGCCGGCCAGTGAAACTGAAGTTGGAGAACTTTGGAAGGTTCAGGTCATCGCTATTGACCAGAATGGACTGATCAGTGAAATCGCTGAGATTGCATGGCCTTCAATTGGGGATAGTGACGGTGATGGTGTATCAGATGCAAACGACTACGCACCAAACGATCCGACAATCGCTTTCTATAGTCGAACACCAACCAGTGGATGGTACACATTAGCCTACGAAGATTTATGGCCAAATGAGGGTGACTACGATCTGAATGACTTTGTTAGCCACTACGCATTAGGTGTTTATACAAACGCGAATAACCAAATAACTCGTTTTGATTACTACGGCCAAGCTATTGCTCGTGGAGCGGCTGAAGACAATGGTTTCGCTATTTCGTTAGCAGGGCTTGAAGACACGGATGTCACTTCACTGACCAAAACATACAACGGCTCTACCGTAGCGTTAACACCAGAGGCCGGTCACTCAGGCGAGTTAGTATTTGTTGTAATTGATAGTGTCGCGGCGATGCTGCCAAGTACAAGCACTTATAGCTTTTACAACACAGAGTCGGGTGATGCACGAAGCTTAATCGATTACAGTGTCTCGCTGGTGATTGATGGTTCAATTCCTGCGCTAAGCAATACGGATTTTAACCCGTTTATTTACAAAGCCAACGCGAGAGGTAGAGAGATTCACTTGATGAACTATCCAAATACAGATGTAGCAGATACCGCAATATTCGGTGCTGGTGATGATGATACAGTAACAAGTGAAGGTGAATACTATCAAAACACGACTGGCCACCCATGGGCTCTAGATATCCCAGGCCAATGGTCTCACCCATACGAACGTATTGATACTTGTGAAGCATATGAACATCTAACCACGTGGGCAGAGTCTGGCGGTACACTTCAAACGGACTGGTTCACATCACCGACAGGGTCGAAGGTATGGTAAGTAACTCGAGCTTGGTCATTAAAAAATGAGTTAATCTTTAGAAATACCGATAAAAATTAAACCAAAAAGCCATCTACAAGTAGATGGCTTTTCTATGTTCGGGTGTTCACTGCTGCTATCTAGAGCATCGTTAACGCCAACTTCGCGAGGTTATACGCATCGACATACCCAGAGTGCTGACGGCCTTCCCACTCAATATTTTTCGCTTCTTGAGCCGCGCGGTGACCAATGCGTTTTTCTTTCAAACGATTCTGAATTCGATAAAGTGTTGCGATATTTATAAACTCGCTAAACGGAGGTTCTATGCCTTTCTCTTTACACTCTTTATGTAAGATCAGATCATCTCGTCCCCACGCTGCATAGATTTTCTTTGGGCCACCGAAGTTCTTAATCATTGACTTGATAACAGACTCTAATGGGCGCCCCTGTTTTTCGATTTTACGAGGTGTAATGCCCGTTAACTCGGCGCAGAACAGAGAGACTTCGTCTTTCTCTGGCTTAACGTAGTATTGCGCTCGCTTCACGATAGTGCCAGATGCTAGATCAATCTCAGCAAGACCCACTTCAATGATCTCCCCTGTTGTTCCTACACCATTTTCGCTCCAACAGCACATTTCCAAATCGAAACACACCACTCGATTGTGATTCATACGTCGCCTAATTCTCTCGTCAAAAATTTCGTGAAATTGTACATGAGCACAGTCAGGAACTCGACCCTTGTTACATCAAGTGCTCATTTAGCCTGCAATTGTGACTCGATTTCGACCGTTTAGTTTACTTTGATACAAGATGCTGTCGGTTCGCTGCTGAATTTCTTCGGTATTTTCATTGCTACGAATAGAAGCGCCAATACTAAGCGTACAACTCAATTGGCGACCTTTGTGCTCACAATGAGAGCGGCTAACAGTATTTAGGATACATTCTAAATAACGCTCCAACGCTTCGTGATCTGAGATACTCGAAATGATGCAAAATTCATCACCTCCTAAACGGAACAGGTCATCACCATCTTTCAAATTAACAGAGATCAGTTTGACGACGTGAATCAGCAATGCATCACCCGCTGGATGACCAAATTGATCGTTGATGTTTTTGAACTTATCGATATCAAAACCAATAAGGCTAAATGGTTTATCGCTGTCGATCGCTTTGTCTAATTTCTTATTAAACGCTCGTCGGTTGTAGACCTCGGTTAAGCTGTCATGATTGGCTAAAAAGCGCAGCTCTTCCGTCCTCTCATATAGCATTTGGTACAAACGTTGTTTCTCACGAATTTGTAGATTAACTATGTAGGCCAGCAGTAAAGAGATAGTGGTCCCAACTAAAGCAATGCCGGCGAGTACCAAGTAGCCGGAAAATGAGATGCATGAACCTATCTTGTAATCAATTTTCCAATCCCGGTTGGTTAGGCTAATGGTTTTGGTAATAAGGTGCCCAGTTACGCCTTCAAAACCTTCAGTTTCAAACAAAATGGGAGAATCTTCTGCTTCAAAACCGGTATCGGTCACTCGCACATATACATTCATATCACCCGCAGTGGATGCCAGTAAGTTCTCAAAATAATAAGTCGTACGAACCACACCAATCACAACACCGAGCAAATTGTCACTTTCACCCTCAAATACAGGGTGATACACCAACATGCCACTTTTCGGTGTTTGTGGGTCTAAACCATCTTGTATTAAACGAACTTTGTCTGAAATATTCGCTTGGCGTGTATGTTTAATATTGTCTAAAACACGCTTAAATCGTTCACGAGAAGAGTAGAAACCAAGAACTCTGTTATTAGGTTCGGTATTTGGGTAGATATCAGTCGCAACAAAGGCTGGCTCACCATCTAAGATGTAACCAAAAGCTTTTGATTCATGTTTTGGAATAGTGAATAACTTATATGATGGGTACTTTTCTTCCATCCGAGCAGTGTGTTCTTCAATCTCATCGGCTGTCACTTTTTGCATCCATTGCAAGCCAATTAGACTTTTTGAAACATTAATCGTTTGTTGCGCAAAACGATCAAACTTATCCCAGTTTTCAGGATCATTTGCGTAGAAAAAATTAGCACCAGAACCAATGTAAGCAACATCGTTATCAATAAACGCTTTTAGGCTTAGAGTTTGGTTTTTAGCAAAGCTCTCCAAATTCATGTTCAAGGCACGATTTTGGTTAAGAGCCACCAACACAAAGCATAACACCGTAATCAGAAAGGTGACCAAAAAAGCAACTACTGGCAAGGTTCTTCTCTTCAACCCTGTCAACGGGTCGATTGTATGCGGCATACATATCTCATGTCGGATTATATAAAGTCATAAGTATATAACGTTAAGGAACCCTGCTCCATTCATGTTTAGTCCTAAATCTGACACAAAATGGGCAATGTTTACCTTCCCCTTACATCAAAGGCTATTATTCAAACAAATCTCGACTAATTTTCACGCTAACACACTAAAAACCCACTTGAATAAAAACATTAAATACAGCCCTTAAGCCTTGAATATGCTAGTATCCATCCATATTTATAGCTTGAAAGATACCGTTTTGCCTGAGTGCGACAGAGTTTTCTTTCCAACCCGTATGTTCAACTTAACCAATGAATATACCGTTAAATCAATTTAAAGAGAAAATCACTATGATCGTTGATTTGAACCTAATTCCACAAACGTTTGATATGCTTCACGCAGGCCTCACTGCATCAAGCGTTTTACTGCTGCTTATTGCCGTTTCTCGTAAATCCAAAGTGGTTGAGAAAGTCGTAGAAAAACCAGTAGAAAAGATCGTTGAAGTTGAAAAACCAGTAGAAAAAATTGTCGAAGTAGAGAAAGTTGTTGAAGTTGAAAAAGTGATTGAAAGAGTCGTTGAAGTTGAATCAAAACTAGCAACAGCACCGACCGATTCAGCAATGCAGCTATTGTCTATCATGCAGCAAGAAGCACGTTTAATTGACTTCCTAAAAGAAGATCTCACTTCGTTCTCTGACGAAGAAGTTGGCGCAGCTGCACGTGTAATCCACACTGGTGGCCAAAAAGTATTAGCAGACTACGTAACGCTTTCTCACATCCGCGGTGAAGATGAAGAGACTCGTATCACAGTAGCTGAAGGTTTCAACCCGCAAGAAATCCGCCTAACAGGCAACGTAACGGGTAATGCACCATTCAACGGCACGCTAGTTCACAAAGGTTGGAAAGCAACTGACATGAACCTGCCTAAGCTTGCTGAAAATTACGATGCATCTGTCATTGCACCGGCAGAGGTGGAGCTATAATGGAACACCAAAACCATTCTTCATCGCAAGAGCATTCACAAGAACCATCTTCTCAAGAGCAACATCAGGCGCCTAAGTTCAGTGTTGGTATCGATTTAGGTACTACACACTGCGTTTTGTCGTTCATCGACACAACAAATGAAGACGCTCGCGTAGAGGTAATGCAAATACCTCAACTGACGGCTCCTGGTACAGTAGAAACTCGCAGCCAACTAGGCTCATTCCTATACCAACCGCACGAACATGAAATGAATGCGGGCTCTCGCGTTCTACCTTGGTCTTCTGAGCCTAAAGCACTGGTTGGTGCTATTGCTCGTAACCTAGGTTCTAAAACCCCTATCCGTTTGGTCGCAAGCGCAAAATCTTGGCTATGCCACGGTGGTGTGAACCGTCGTGATGCGTTCCTTCCTGCAGGCAGCCCTGAAGAAGTTGAAAAAGTATCTCCGCTTAAGACCACTGAATTGTACCTTGAGCACCTTAAAGACGCTTGGAACCACGCTAACCCAGAACACAAACTGGCAGACCAAGATGTAACGATCACGGTTCCTGCTTCGTTTGATCCTGCGGCTCGTGACCTAACAGCAGAAGCTGCACGTAATGTGGGTTTCACTCACCTAACGCTTCTTGAAGAGCCACAAGCGGCTCTTTACAGCTGGATTGATAACAGCAACGATACATGGCGTGATGAAGTGAACGTTGGTGACATCGTTCTTGTTGTCGATATCGGTGGTGGTACAACCGACCTTTCGCTAGTTGAAGTAACACAAGATGACGGCAACCTAAGCCTGAACCGTATAGCAGTAGGTGAACATATCCTACTTGGCGGCGACAACATGGACCTAGCACTGGCTTACCGTCTGAAAATGAAACTGGCTCAAGAAGGCAAAGAGTTAGCTCCTTGGCAGGTTCAAGCAATGACTCACGCATGTCGTGATGCAAAAGAAGCACTGCTTAACGATGCTGAACTGCAATCTGTGCCTATCGTTGTACCTAGCCGTGGCTCTAAACTACTTGGCGCAACACTAAAAACAGAATTGACTCAGCAAGAAGTACAACAAACATTGGTTGATGGCTTCTTCCCGAAAGTAGCCGTGAATGAGCACCCAGTTCAAAAGACGCGTGGCGCACTGACTCAAATGGGTCTGCCTTACGCTCAAGATGCGGGTATCACTCGTCATATAGCTGCATTTCTTTCTAAGCAAGCCAATGCGCTTTCTGGAAATAGCGAAACGGCTCAGCAAGATTTCAACCCGTTTGCAAACATGCCCGGTATGCCAGATGCTGAAGCGCCAGCGGCAGATTTCATCAAACCAACAGCGGTACTGTTCAATGGTGGTGTTCTAAAATCTAACCTACTTGCTGATCGTCTTTCAGATACGATCAACGAATGGTTGATCAATGCTGATGCAGAATTTGCTAAACAGCTTTCAGGTTTGGATCTAGACCTAGCGGTTGCAAGTGGCGCTTCTTACTACGGCGCAGTGCGTCGCGGCCAAGGCGTTCGTATCCGTGGTGGTATCGCTTCTTCTTACTACGTAGGAATTGAAAGCGCGATGCCAGCTATCCCAGGCATGGCTCCGCCAATGGAAGCACTGTGTGTTGCGCCATTTGGTATGGAAGAAGGTTCAAGCGTTCAAGTGCCTAGCCAAGAGTTTGGTTTGGTGATTGGCCAGCCAGTTCACTTCCAATTCTTCGGTTCAACCACTCGTCGTGAAGACGTAGCGGGTACGCACCTTGATCATTGGGCACCAGAAGACCTTGATGAACTTCCAGAGATTCAAGTGACACTGCCAGTATCTGAAGGTCGCCGTGAGGGTGAAGTGGTTCCGGTAACCCTAGCCTCTCGTGTTACTGAACTCGGCACGCTTTATCTAGAAGCAATTGCTGCTGATAACGGTCAGAAATGGCACGTTGAGTTTGATGTTCGTGAAGACGCGAATAACGACTCAAACGACCAAGCATAACGAATCAACGGCACCTTAACGGGTGCCGTTACTTTATCAATGCGATTCCCTACCGCAAGTACGAACAAACTAGGGAATCTGTTTTAACCCCTGTGTTTTTAACCGCTCTGTTTTAACTTATAGGTTCTAATTTTTCGGTCTTAAACACAGTTTGATGATATTCCCGACTCAGTCGTACCTTCTTCTCGGGAATGACGTTTACGAATAGCAACAATAAGACCAAAACTATCAATAAACTGGTCATCACTTTGGCAGAATAAGGTTTTGTATGGCATCTCCTCGTTTTTTAGTCGGCATTGACTTAGGCACAACCAATACCGTTGTTGCTTACTGTGAAATCAACGACGACCTACAACACGCTCCCGTTTCTCTTTTCGATATTGACCAACTCATCGGCCCTGGTGAAGTGGTCCGAAAACCCCTACTTCCATCATTTCGTTACCACCCAGCACAAGGTCAGATCTCCCCTTCCGACCTCACCATGCCTTGGGCACCGAACTTAGTTGAAGGCGATATTAAAAACGTTATCGTCGGTGAATGGGCACGTGAATTGGGTGCTAAAGTCGAAGGCCGTCAAGTATCCAGTGCTAAAAGCTGGCTGTCACACCAAGCCGTCGATCGTAGTTCAGATATCCTTCCTTGGGCTAGCGCAGCTGATGTCGATAAGGTATCTCCTGTTGTCGCAAGTGCGAGCTACCTGAATCACATCCGCCAAGCGTGGAACTACCGTAATCCAAGCAACAAACTTGAAGACCAAGATGTTGTTGTAACGGTTCCTGCATCATTCGATGAGACAGCACGTAAGCTGACACTTGAAGCCGCAGAACTTGCTGGCTTAGGTAAGATTTTATTACTCGAAGAGCCTCAAGCTGTTTGTTATGACTGGTATGCTCGTCATCAACAAACGGCTGCGGAAGAGCTTCAACAGATCCCATTGATCTTAGTGTGTGATGTCGGCGGTGGTACTACCGACTTGAGCTTAATCGAGGCTAAGTTCGATTCGAACAACGATGGAATTAACGAGTTAGCACTTGATCGTATCGGTGTTGGTGAACACTTGATGCTTGGTGGTGATAACCTCGATTTAGCGCTTGCTCACCTTGCTGAGCAACGCTTCAATCAAAACAAAAAACTCAACGCGTCTAGTCTAACCAAATTGATTCAACAAACTCGCGCTGCAAAAGAGAGCCTGCTTTCTGCCAATGCGCCAGAAGACGTGAAGATCACCATGCTCGGTAGTGGTTCGAAGCTACTAGGTGGTACCAAGAGCATTGGCTTAACTAAGCAAGAAGTTCATCAAATCGCTTTGGAAGGTTTCTTCCCGCTTTCTGAGTTTACTGAAACACCAGACAAACGCCGCAGCGCCGTGGTTGAATTCGGTCTGCCTTACGTGGCTGACCCTGCGGTGAGTAAGCACGTTGCAGAATTCCTAACGACACACCAACAAGTGTCTAAAGCCGCATTGGAAAACTCAGGCTCTGTTGAGTTCGATGACACCAAACCTGCAATTCCTGTAGGTGTACTACTCAATGGTGGTGTGTTCAACAGTGAACTTGTGACTGAGCGTATTACTCAGCTACTAGGCAATTGGAACGGTTCTCCAATCACAGTGCTTGATAACCCTCACCCTGATTGGTCTGTTGCCCTTGGCGCGGTCGCCTTTGGTAAAGCCCGCCGTGGTGCACAACTGAAAATCGGTGGCGGTGCTGCGCGTTCTTACTTCTTGCATCTACAAGAGAAGAACAAGATGGGTAAAGCACTTTGTTTGCTTGCCAAAGGTACTGAGGAAGGCCAAGAGATACGCTTAAACAGTCGTCGTTTTTCGTTGACGTTAGGTGAGCCAGTACGATTTAATCTACTGACTTCAACACACGACCAAATAGCTCACGACACTGCTATTCAAAATGGTGTGATGGTCAATGTGGATGCCGACTTGTTCTCGCCTCTCCCACCGTATATTTCTACGTTGGAAGGCTCAGGTACTGCAGAACTTCAAGCCAACCAAAAAGAGCGTGTTGAAGTACTGCTCGCTTGTCAGTTAACCGAAGTCGGCACACTAAAAATGGAGTGTGTGAGTACAGAAGATGACTCTAAGCGTTGGTTGCTCGAGTTTGAAGTAAGAAACAAGCAAGGCGATGAATCCGATAACTCTAAACTTCATCCAAGACTGGACGAATGTAAGGAGCTAATTTCTCGCCTATACAGCGGTAACAAGAAGAGTGCTGAATCTAAAGAGATCAAAACACTTGCTAAAGATCTTGAAAAGCGACTCGGTAAGCGCGAAGAGTGGGACTTTACTACTCTCCGTCACCTGTTTGATTCGTTCTCTTTAGGTCGTAAACGCCGTCGTCGCTCTGAAGCGCATGAGAAAAACTGGCTTCGTCTGGCGGGTTACTCTATGCGACCTGGCTTTGGTGACCCAACTGACTCATGGCGTATTGAACAAATTTGGGGACTTTACCAACAAAACATCCAATTCCAGAACCATCAAGGTTGGACAGATTGGTGGGTATTCTGGCGTCGTGTTGCCGGAGGCCTGAATCAAGAACAGCAAGAAACTATCTTGGCTGATATCGCGAAGTACCTTCACCCAGGCGCAATGAAGAACCCTAAAACAGCTAAAGATGCGCAAGACAATGGTTATGAAGCCATGGTTCGTTTAGCGGCATCACTTGAGCAACTGGAAGTGGAAGACAAAGTGCTGCTGGCAAGCTGGTTCTTGAGCAAAGCGATTAACCATAACCAATTTGAACAAGCTCACTGGTGGGCGCTAGGTCGATTAGCATCAAGAACGCCTTTGTATGGCAGCCAACATAGTGTGATTCCAAGAGAACAAGCTGAACAGTGGCTACCGAAACTGCTTGAGCAGAACTGGCACAAAGAACAAATGATAGCCTTCGCTGCTGTGATGATTTGTCGTAAAACCGGTGACCGTCAGTTTGATATATCTGATGACTATCGCAATCAAGTGATTGAGAAGCTTAAACAAAGCAAGGTCCCTGATTCATGGTTAACACTGGTGAATGAAGTGACAGAACTTTCTGAAAGTGAGTCTAAGCGCGTATTTGGCGATGCATTACCAAGCGGATTAAGCCTGATCAATAGCTAGTTTTAAAAGCTGTTAGTTTTATAGCGATTAGCTTTAGTCACAAGTTAGAAAAGAAAAAGCCACTTTCGATTCGTTGAAAGTGGCTTTTTTATAGGTGGCTAAAGGCCTGTTTGCAAGTGTCTGGTTGGCTAGTGTTTCGCTGGCCAATATCTAATTGATTAGAGGCTCGCTGTTTAAAGGCCTTAGCCGTGTTGCAGTTCATCATTGTTAATGTTTCGTTCCTGTTGGGTTAATCGGAAAATCCGTGTTTTCATAAATATCTGATAGTTTTTTCGGTTTCTTATCCTTGGTTCCTTTAGTTGATTGGTTATGAGTTTCGCTTAAAAGCCATTGCTCATGCATTTTTGCCGAATCCAAAAATTCTGGATCCTCCATTGCTTCCTTGCGAAGTTTATTTACACGTTCGAGAGTATCCCAAATCATAATACTTCACCTCCACTAAGGCAGTAATATAAATATAGCCAAACCTCTTAAAACTTCAAGTGAGCCAATGGGATAGCGGTCTCAATTTCGTAAATCACCCGATCGACACAAACAGAAATACACATCAAAAGCAGGGCTCAAATAGTCGTAAACCCTCAACGATCATTAAAGATCATCGCGCACAAAAAAAGCGAGCTAAGTGCTCGCTTTTTATCTATAGCCCATACAACACAAGCTTAATTAAGCCACGTTGAGTTTAAGCGCGGTTACCGATTTTCACCGTGCCGTTTGTTGCAAACCAAAGCGCTTCCGAACGACGACGACCTAGCAAAATTGGTCCATCATCGTAGAACAAAAAGTTCTTCCAATGTTTCTTAAATACTGACCATTTAGTTTCAAGGACGTTGTATTTTTCGTAACAAAAATAAACAGTTACGTCATCTTGCCAATCAATGAAGTTTAAGATTTCTTCAGGCATTTCTGGTTCGTCGGCTTCCCAATTCGCCATCCAGCTGATCTCTTCGTTCCAGTTCGACGATTTGCTTGGCCAGTCTTGTGAACTCAGTCTTTCTGCATCTGGGCTTTGAGGGCTTACGTTCTCTTTCCAGAACTGAGACGCTCTTGCCTGAGTCATTGGCTTGATCTTTTCCAAGTCTTCCGCTGGCAGCGGCATTGACTGATGAGTGAAAATCCATTTTCTTTGGTATTCGTCCAAAGTTGTATATGACATCAAAATTCCTCAAATATCTTCTAAGGCAAGTGGATAACCATGCCTATATGTACTTTTTGATGCAGCGGCGACTTCATGGTCGCTTAAATGATTGCTGCCTCTAAAATTCTTTTATGTATGCGACGCTATTAGCGTTAAAAATCACTAGGTCTAAGTATTATTGGCGTTTAAAGAACGCGCTTATCTTCCCAGTTTGGGTTAACTAATGCCGTTAGTATATGATCTTCCCATTTACCGTTAATCTGTAGGTAATCTTTGGCAAAACCTTCGCGAACAAAACCAAGATGCTCCAATACACTCGCACTGCGTTCATTGTGAGGCATATAGCCCGCCATTAAGCGGTGCATGTTCTGCACATCAAACATGTAGTCTTTTGCCATGCTCAAGCCTCTCCGCATGTAACCGTGGCCTTGTGCACTTTCAGCCAATGAGTAGCCCACATTACAAGCGTAGAACGGGAACCGTGACAAGTTGCTGAAAGATATTGTCCCTAGCATCTCGTTTGAGTCTGCATTGATCAATAAACAGTAGTAGCCAAGCCCCATTTTATGAAGCTCATTTAACTTGATCAGTCGCTGAGCCCAACCTTCTCTTTCGAAGAACGCATCTTCGCGAATCGGTTCCCATGGCTTGAGGTGCTTTCTATTAATCTGAAAGTACTCACTGATCATACTCGCGTCGTCAACTTGCGCTGTACGTAGAATAAGGTTTCCATCGTGCTTATAAACGCGGGCTGGTGTACTTAAATCTTCCATTCGTTTTTCTTAATCCGTCAACTTGTCTTGTTTTTTTGCTCAGTACGATGGCTAAGCAGGTTCAATCAGTTTTTTCTGATCCCATAGTCACGAAGCTTGTTCGCAATTGAGGTATGAGAGACGTTCAAACGTTTTGCTAACTTACGGCTCGATGGGAAAGACTGATAGAGCTTTTCAAGGATCTGAGATTCATAATCTTTCATGATCTCGTCCAGAGAACCATCCAAGCTCAGATTCGCCATTCCAGCGGTCATGGTTTCAAGTTGAGGCAGATGGAATTGCTCAACCGTTAACGTGTCAGAATCTAATTCAGTGAGTGCACGCAAAACCATGTTGTCCAATTGACGAATGTTGCCCGGCCATTGATAGTTGCCCAATTGGTCGATCAATTCTGGAGTTAACTTTGGCTTTAGCATACCTAACTGCTGTGCGTACTTAGCAACAAACAACTCCAATAACGGTGCTACGTCGTTAGAGCGCTCACGTAAGGCTGGAATTGATAGCGTCAGTACATTCAAGCGGTAGAACAGGTCTTCACGAAACGAGCCTGAGTCAGCTAATTCAGAAAGACGGTGGCGCGTTGATGCAATAATACGAACATCAGCGTGCATCTCTTCTTCTTCACCAACACGACGGAATGAACCATCCTGTAGGAAGCGTAAAAGTTTGATTTGTAGATGCGGGCTCATTTCGCCAATTTCATCTAAAAATACAGTACCGCCATTTGCTTGTTCGAAAATGCCTTTATGTCCTTGTTCATGGTTGAATGAACCCGGAGCATGACCAAACAGTTCCGTTTCTGCCACGTCATCAGGCATTGATGCACAGCTTAAAATCAAGAATGGGAAAGACGATCGGTTTGAGCGGTTATGGCATGCTTTTGCAAGCATCTCTTTACCTGTCCCCGTATCACCTTCAATCAGAAGAGGTTGATCCAACATCGCCAACTTCTTAGCTTGACTGATCAAGGCTTTGTGACGATTAGAGACACCGACAAAATGTTCAAAGCCCAGGTTGTTCTGTTCTGGGATCGCATCTGTCGAGTTCATCTCTTGGTTGCAAGAACGAATCGTCATTACGGCGCTAGCCAGTACCGCTTCGTTCACGTCACCCCCAAGATAAATAGGCAGTATCTCGATAGAAAAATCCAAACCGTCTAGTACTACGACTTCACGATGACGTGTTACATCACCGTCGATCCAACGAGCAAAATTGAAGCTAGGAACAAACGTTGATAACGGCTCGCCAATAACTTCACTTTCTTGCTTACCAAAAAGGTTGAGTGCTGCGTGGTTTGCCATGTCGACTGAACCTTTAAGGTCAATCGCAATCACTGGATCTGGTAGGTTTGCCAGCAGTGCAATCAGCTCGGTGTTATGCCTTTCGCTCGGCATAAATTGGATTTTACGTACATCCTTCACACCTGAAATTCGGCGAATTTCAGCCATAAGTTCACTAAAAGCATCAAAATTAATATCAGGGCAATTTAGGTAAATAATGCCTTTTACATCAATTTCGATTCCTCTTAAATCAATGCTTTTTGAGGCCAAGATATCGAGCAACTCACGCGTTAAGCCGAGTCTGTCTTCACACAATACTTCAAGACGCACAAATAGTCCTATTATAGGTGTCAGGATAAGTTGACAGTAGTGTGGATTAAGGTCTGAGTTCAGTCAAGAAGAAGAGTAAACATATGTTTACCCTTCTTCTCAAACTATTGAGCCTCAAATACTTTATTTGAGAGTAATACGCTTTATTTCAGAAAGGACGGCTTTACGAAGGTCCGATAATTTTACTTTTCGCTCTTTATGCCAAGGCATAGGACGAAGCAAAGTCATGGCTTTTAAGCCCAGTCGAGCGGTTAAAATGCCAACACCGAGCCCCTGCCCTGCTCTTGCAGAAATTTTGCCTGCTAAGTCCATCGATACGAGGTCCATGCTCGCATCAATCGCCAATTCACTTGCCCCTGCCGCTGCCATGTTGATTAACACTAATTTAAACAGCTTAATGCGCGACCAGTAGCCAAGTTCAATACCATACACATCGGCTAGCTTGTCTATCATGGTGAAATTACGCCACGCCACCAACAACATGTCTGCAGCAGCCAATGGGCTCACTGCAACCAAAGCTGCAGATTCAGTAGAAAACTTAGTCACGATCTGAGTGGCGACTTTATCCTGATGGCTAACGACCAACGCATCGTACATATCCAGCACTTCGGCATCGCTATGTGCCGGGTTGATACTGTTCCGCCACTTATCGTATGAAGGAGACTCGGCAACAATGCCCCCTTGTTTAGCGATGTGTTCACAAAACGCTTTTCCCTTACCAACGCTTTGACTTTGGAGTAGCTCTTCGCTCTGCTCTTGCACACTGAAATGGTCTTTCAGTGAACGTAGCTTCCATAGCTCTTTACCTATTGCACCAAGGCCTAATGACGCGATTGCAGCAATAAAACCGGCCCAACCTAATGCTAACCAGTCAGCGGTTTGAATCGCGGTGATCACAGAATCGACCGCTTGCCAGCCCACTAAGCCAGAGAAAGCGACCAACAAGCCAGAAGTAAACCACTTTTTCTTTTTACTCGGGCGTATCACTTGCTCCAGTTGTTGCTCAGCTTCGCCATCTAGGTCAATTTCTACTTGTGGTGCGACAGGTACAAATTTTTCTTGTTCGGTGAACATTTGTTGAGCACCTAAATCTGGGCTAACTTCATTCTTATCTTGCTCATCGAACGAGGTCTTCAACGATTCATCAAAGACTTGTTTCGTTTTTAATTCACTCATTTTGATTGCCTCAATTACTTCAACTTATCGCCAATGAGATACTCTAAAACCTTATCGACTCGTAAGTGCTGACAAGGCTCATCGGAATGTTGTTCCATTGGCCTAAAGCTCGTGAAATCAAACTGATTGGTTTCCCAATATTGTTTGTTCGGCAGCTTACGCGGCACCTCGCCAGGATACATGGTTTGAGACACGTTATCTAAAGTGACCCCTTGCAACGCAGGAACATTGTCTGAACCTGACGAAATATAACCCGCACTGGTCGCTTGAATAGACGCGATGCTCATGCAACTCATGTCGATATGTTCAAACGCCGCCTGTTGCCACGCTGGGTGTACCATCTGTTGTAACAGCGACACCAAGTTCGGATGTTGATCCGGTGTCACATGGTCAGCTTTGGTGGCTGCAAACAAGATCTTGTCGATCTTCGGCGCAAACAGGCGTCTTAAGATATTGCTTCGGCCGTACTTAAAGCTCTTTAATAGCTGCTCTAATGCACCACGCATATCCATGAAAGAGTCGTAGCCCGCATTGAGCGGCTGTAAGCAGTCCACCAGCACGATTTGTCTGTCGAACGTCGCGAAGTGATTCTTATAGAACGCCTTTACGACCTTTTGCTGATACTCTTCATAACGTGCTTTTAAAACCGCATAGTTACTTGTTTTTGAGAACTTGCCCTCAGGTGCGATGCACGGGAAAAATTGCAGCACAGGCGCACCTTCAAGCTCACCCGGTAATACGAATCGACCCGGTTGCACCCAATGCAGTCCGTTATCCTTACAAGTATGAAGGTACTGAGTATAGCTATCGGCAATCGCGACCAGTTTTTTTTCGTCGGCTTCGGCTAGCAAGTCAATGTCACCGCGCATTGCGTTCCACTGTTGCGAGTAGACTTCTCTATCGCCTTTCAATGCGGAAAATTGAGATTGACTCCAAGTATCGAAATCCATATCCAGTAGGGGTAAATCAAGTAGCCACTCGCCTGGGTAGTCGACAATATCGAGATAAAGGGTGCTGTTTTTACTCAGCAGCTTCTTCGCGCCTTTGGCTGGTTTATATTTGATGGCTAAGCGAATCTCACTGACATCACGCGTTGGCACGGGCCATTCTGGTGGCTCCGCATTGAGTGACTCCATCGCTTCATCGTAAGAAAAACGCGGGATCATCATGTTATGTTGTGGAATACGTTTAGCACCAATGATTCTTCCATCTCTCGCCGAGGCAAGTAGAGGCAGATTTTTGTGGGTAGACGTATGAAGAAGCTGATTAACCAGCGAAGTAATGAATGCTGTCTTACCCGCACGAGAAAGCCCCGTGACCGCTACTCGAATATGAGAATCCGTTCCTCTGCTTATAAAGTCACTCATTTCTTGAGTTAGGTGTTTCATTTGAACGACTCCGTAATAGTTAAGCTAACTGATATAGTAATAGAAACGTTAGCCTGTGCTCTTTCCCAGTTGGGTTAGTTTGTATGCTTATGCTTGTTCTTTTGCTAATAGTAGTGAGTATGCAATACACATTCTTAATGCAAGATGAATAAAAGCCCCTGACTACATTCATAATCAGGGGCTTTAAAATTTTCAGTTAATGTCAGACTAATCGTCTTCTATCAGCTTGTAGATAACGAACAGTGTGATCTCAGAAATCAACCATAATACACATGTGATAGTTACGTACTTTTCGTTAAAGATGCTGATTCCGTGCAAGATCAAATCGTAACCAATGAAACTACCAATCACCACTGCCAAGATAATCTGTAGGATCTGAATAAAACGAGGCATTCCTCTCTCCTATGTTCTTATATCAAACGATGTGTTTATAACTATATCATTGATAATAAGACAAAAGTGCAGACAATGCTGCACTTTTATTCTTAAGTTTCTGTCAAAAATTGCAATTCAAACACTCAGGTCAAGGTTAATTGCGCCTTTCTAGCGTTCGTTAATTACGCTTTTTCGGCTTCTGCAATTTTCACTTTCCACGTGTCAGGGCCGATCTGGTGTGCGTTTACGCCGTTAGAGTCAACCGCTACCGTTACCGGCATGTCCTCAACTTCAAACTCGTAAATCGCTTCCATACCGAGATCTTCAAACGCAACCACGCGTGCTTTTTTAATTGCCTTCGCGACTAAATAAGCTGCACCACCAACGGCCATTAGGTAAACCGATTTATGCTGTTTGATTGACTCTACCGTTGCAGGGCCACGTTCTGCTTTACCAATCATGCCCATAATACCGGTTTCTTCTAGCATCATGTCAGTGAACTTATCCATACGAGTCGATGTTGTTGGGCCAGCAGGGCCTACCGCCTCATCGCGTACCGCATCAACAGGGCCTACGTAGTAAATGAACTTACCTTTCAGGTCGACGCCTTCTGGTAAACCTTCACCACTTTCAAGCATGCCTTGAATACGCTTATGAGCAGCATCACGACCGGTTAAGATCTTGCCTGATAGAAGAACCGTTTCGCCAGTCTTCCACTCTTGAACGTCTTCTTTGGTAATTTCATCAAGGTTAACACGGCGTGTATTTGCGCCTGCTTCCCAAGTAATGTCTGGCCACTCTTCTAACTTAGGTGGTGTTAGTTCTGCAGGGCCGCTGCCGTCTAGCGTAAAGTGAACGTGACGCGTTGCCGCACAATTCGGGATCAAGCAAACAGGCTTTGAAGCTGCATGCGTTGGCGCTGTTTTGATTTTAACGTCAACCACAGTCGTTAGACCGCCAAGGCCTTGTGCGCCAATACCAAGCTTGTTTACACGGTTGAAGATGTCTAAACGAAGCTCTTCTTCTGCGTTCTCTGGGCCTTTGTCGATAAGGTCTTGAATATCGATGTGTTCCATCAGAGATTCTTTCGCTAGTACCGCGGCTTTCTCAGCCGTACCGCCGATGCCTATGCCAAGCATGCCCGGTGGACACCAGCCCGCGCCCATTGTTGGTAGCGTCTTCTCTACCCATTCTGCAATATCATCAGAAGGGTTAAGCATAACCATCTTTGTTTTGTTCTCAGAACCGCCGCCTTTTGCTGCGATTTGGATTTCAACTTTGTTGCCTGGAACCATATTAATGTGAACAACTGCTGGTGTGTTGTCTTTGGTATTAATACGCTTACCTGCAGGGTCCATTAGGACAGATGCACGCAATGGGTTATCTGGATTGTTGTAAGCTTGACGAACGCCTTCATCAACCATCTGTTGTACTGTTTGATCCGTTTCCCACCTAACATCCATACCGATGTTCACGAAACAAGTAACAATACCCGTATCCTGACAAATTGGACGATGACCTTCCGCAGACATACGCGAGTTAATAAGAATCTGAGCGATAGCATCTTTTGCTGCTTGGCTTTCTTCTTTCTCGTACGCTTTTTCTAGGGCTTGGACAAAGTCTAAAGGGTGATAATAAGAAATGTACTGAAGTGCGTCAGCGACACTGCTGATCACATCTTGCTTACGAATAACCGTCATTGCATGCCTCTTTATTGTTCTGGTTCCATGTGGGATCTTGGTTTAACTGTTTTTGTCTAACCGAATTAGTTGGCTTAGCTTTTTATTATGTTGAGCTGTATTTAGTTGCTGTAGCAATCGCTTGCATAGCTTTAAACTAAACCATGTGGTTTGCACCGTTCTAATCAAGAACCCATTTTATTTTCAATTTATGATACTCTTGCTTCCTCTCACACGCCATGCAGTGATCGAACTCTTTGTCACAAATTAAACAAATGAATAACAACGAATTTCGCTCTATCCAAATCAAGCCGCTTGAATATCAATCAACTTTAGCTAAACAGCTGTTTTCTCATATTGAAAACCTACCGTGGGCAATGCTATTACGCTCCGCTTCAGAAAGCCATGTTGATAGTCGATACGATATTTTAGTTGCTCAACCCATCGCCACCTTCGAGACTATCGGTGCAGAAACGACCGTTAATGTTAATGAAGAAACTCTTGTTAGCAAAAAGCATTTCGTTTCAAAGTCGGATCCTTTCGAACTACTCGACCAATATCAACAGCAGTTATTACCGGCGACCAAAGAGCATGCTGATTTGCCATTCGTTGGCGGCGCTTTAGGCTACTTCAGTTACGATTTAGGGCGACGAGTAGAAGCTCTTCCCTCTCTTGCTAAGCATGATATTTCTGCGCCCGACATGGCGGTTGGTTTATATGAATGGGCAGTGATCGTTGACCATCAATTAAAAACGGCGTGTATTGTCGGCTGCAATATCGATGAACATCATGATTGGCTGATACAACAGGCCTCTAGGCCAAACCGAACACATGCGCGCTTTGGATTAACCACACCGTGGCAATCCAATATGAGCGAAGAGAGCTACGCCAATAAGTTTAATAGCGTGCAAGAGTATTTGTTATCGGGTGACTGTTATCAGATTAACTTAGCTCAGCGCTTCAATGCTCAATACCAAGGTAGTGAATGGCTCGCTTATGAGAAACTTGAACAGTACAACTCGGCGCCCTTTTCTGGTTTTATCCGATTGGCAGAGTGCGCAATCATTAGTGTTTCTCCGGAGCGTTTCTTAGAGCTTAAAGACAACATCATCGAAACTAAGCCAATTAAAGGTACGCGCCCTCGTTCTGAGGATCGTAAAGTTGATGATGCCCATGCTCAAGACTTGTTGAGTGCAGAAAAAGATCAGGCCGAAAACCTGATGATCGTTGACCTGTTACGTAATGATATTGGCCGTGTGGCAAAACCTGGTACGGTGCATGTCCCTAAACTGTTTGATATCGAAAGCTTCCCTGCTGTGCATCACTTAGTTAGTACAATCAGAGCCGACCTAGATTCTAAATACTCAGCAACCGACTTACTGAGAGCTTGCTTCCCTGGAGGTTCAATTACTGGCGCTCCAAAAGTGCGCGCTATGCAGATCATTGAAGAGTTGGAACCGCATCGACGCTCAGCGTATTGCGGCAGTATCGGCTACATCAGTAGAAATGGCAGAATGGACACCAGCATTACCATTCGTACGTTAGTTGCCGAGAACAACACGCTTTATGCTTGGGCTGGTGGTGGTGTGGTATTCGATAGTGATTGCGCCTCTGAATATCAAGAAACATTAGATAAGCTGAGTCGCATCCTTCCTGTGCTTGAAGAGTGTTAGGTAACGACACTGAAGGCTATCTAGCTATTTAGTCATGGGCAAAAGCTCGATATAAAAAAACCGACGGATAATAAGATCACTTCGGTTTTTTAGTATTTGAGTCTGAGTAGATAATTGACCACTCATTATTAACGTGACTTACGCTACCTTCACAGCAGAAACACCCCACTTCTTGAGCATCTCTGTGAGGTCGTTCGCGGTATAAGGTTTACTAAGGATGTCATCCATTCCACACTGAATACAACGTTCACGCTCTTCTAATGTTGTGCCGGCAGTCAGTGCCACTATAGATTTGGCGTAACCTTTCTCTCTGAGCTTTTCTGTCGCTTCAAAGCCATCCATAACCGGCATTCTGCAATCCATAAAAACAATGTCGTAATCATTATTTGAGGCTAGCTCGAACCCTTCTACACCATTACTAGCGATAACAGGTTCAATCTCATGCTTACGTAGCATTTGTTGGATGATGATTTGGTTCATTTTGATATCATCAACTACCAGAACTTTCAATAAAGACAGCTCAACGTTTGATTCGACATTTTTGGCCACCCGTTCATCTTCACGCGATATATCGATAACTTTTAAAGGTATAGAAATAGTAAAAGTTGTTCCGACTTCAACCACACTAGACACACTAATATGACCATTCATCAAAGCGACCAACTTACGGCAAATCGCTAAGCCAAGTCCGGTACCCTCATAGTTTCGGCTACTCGAATTATCAGCTTGAGTAAAAGGTTCAAACAAAGTTTTGTGTGCAGATTCGGCAATCCCAACCCCGGTATCTTCTACAGAAAAAACGAATTGGCTGTTGTTCCATTCGATACCAACATTCACATGTCCCTCTTCTGTGAATTTAATCGCATTACCGATTAGGTTTACAAATAGCTGAGTGATGCGTTCTAAATCCCCATTAAAATGAGTAGGTACATTTGAGGACACGCTGATATTAAATTCAAGCTGCTTCTCAATCGCACGATTGGTGAAGATGCTTTGAATCGTGTTTCTCAAATCATCCAGTGCAAATGTCTTAGGAATCAGCTCCAACATACCCGCATTAATCTTACTGTAATCAAGTAGGTCATTAATGATGGTTCTTAGGAACTCACCAGATTGACTTAGGTTGTTGACTATTTCACGCTGAGAAAAGGTCAAGTCGGTGTCGCTGATCAATTCAGCACTACCTAACAAGCCGTTGAGTGGGGTTCTTAATTCGTGGTTAATCATTGCAACGAAATCACGAGTTGCTCTTTCGGACTCTTCTGCTCGTTTGCGTGATTCAATATTTCGGTTAATCGCGAGCTGATGAGTTAGCGCACTGCATATCAAATCCGTTACTAACAAAAGTTGACTCTCAATAAACTCATAGTCTTGATCGAGCAACCTAACCTTAACGATCAGTGCACCAACGATCACCTTCTCCACTTCAAGAGGCACCGTCAACAAGTTACCTTGCCATTGAGGTTCCTGAATCTCTTGATCTAACCCACCGACCGTTTCGTCGCCGTAATCATATGTGAGAAGTTGAGGTATGAGTTTAGGTGGCAGTATCAGACGACTGGCTTCAATTAAATAACTGTTCGTCACGTTTGTCGTTAATTCAGACAACATGATGTCATCGAGATCATTCCTCAGAAACGCGCGCCCAAAGTCGATCAACAAATTGTCGATTTGCTCTTGAAACTCAATGCGGCGAATATTCGCATTCGAACGTTTTTCTAACTGACGCAAAGCAAGCTCAAGCTGTTGGTTTGCCTCAAACAATTCAAGACTCTTTTGTTCCAACAATGCTTCAGCCGCTTTCCGTGCCGCGACTTGACGTTTAAGCTTCTTCTCTAAGGCTGATGCCAGATCCATATTACTTTTCGACTTTCAAATTAAACCTAACCACGCTTTGGTCATCATTCTGAGGTGTCATTTCTACCAAGATAGACTCCCCGTGATATTCAGCGCATCCTTCAATTAGTCCCAAACAAACATGAGACATACACCTTGCGCTTTTGTAGTCAAAAATAAGTTGTGCTTCGGTCGTAGTAATAAAACTGAATTCTGGTGGTTCAGCGTCGGGATAGAGCTTCTTCACTTCTACATGAATATAGCGCTCTACGTGTTGAATAAATTGAAAAGTGGTATTGCTATGTGCAAGGCTGGCTTTGTTCGGCAAAGAGGCTAACAGGTTTTTAAATACAGATTGCCCAAATACGCGTTGCAAACTTCCTGCATCGATATCGGTTTTCTTACTCAGGTTAATGATGAGTTTCACGAGATCTTTGTGGTCGTAACTTCCGACCGATGTATAGATCCCCTCGTCTTCTGACATCTCTAAAACTTCTTCCAAAAGTTCTAAACCAAACTTTTCTTCAACAAGCTCTAAAAATTCGGTGAATATGATTCCTTTCATCTCATACCTTTTATTCTATTTCTTTTTAGAATGAGCCACTAACTGAGGGTTATCAAATTCTTAAGGACAAAATAACCATCCACCACTCAATTTTATGACATGAGTAACGCTTACCGGCTCATATGATCCTATTGAATATAGCAAAAGCCACTGAATTTTAGATACACCCCTCCTGATTGGGTGGACGTATCACATATCAACCTGCTATTTGCGATTTAAGAGTGCCAATAAAAATATACAATGAAGACATTAGTACAACGTTAAAACTGGTACCAAACAAATCGTTCAGCAAACAGAAAAGCGAGATTGGCTTTCGACTCGGTGTTGTGACTATACTTAAAAGCATAACAATCAATATATTGGCATGATATGAATAAAGATAACTTCCTTCAGCAATTCCAACTTAACCCAACCGTTGGCTATCACCCAGAGTCTGTTGAGCGTGTTTCTCACATAACAGAGGATCAACTTCGTAAAGCAGCAGTAGTTGTAGGTTTAGTTGAAAGAGAGGATGGTTTACATGTCATTTTTACTAAAAGAGCAGCTCACCTTAAGCACCATCCTGGCCAAATCAGTTTTCCTGGAGGGAAGCACGAACTTTCCGACCCATCCATGCAGTTTACGGCACTGAGAGAGCTCCACGAAGAGGTCGGAATTCGATCAGATCAAGTTAAAATTGTTGGGCAATTACCAGCATTGAGTACCATTAGTAAATTTTCTGTGACACCGATTGTTGCCATGGTCGATCCTGACTATGAAGCCATCATCGATGAGAACGAAGTTGCCTCAATTTTTGAGGTTCCAGCCACCTATGTTTTAGACCAAGCCAAGTTGCACAGTCACACGGTGAATTTTAAGAAAATTAAGCATCGTGTTTTTGCCATGCCCTTCGAAGAGCACCTAATTTGGGGCGTTACGGCTCAAATCATCCAATCACTGCAGCGACACGTAGTGCAACAAATTACATATCAACTACGTTTTGTTTAATCTCTGTTAACAAAACCCTGTCTTTCCATGGAACAGATTTATTAATGCAATTTTACGCAAACGATTCCCTGGTATAAAACTATACAAGCCCCGCCAATTCATAAGAAAAACTAATACCCAAGCCAAATATAAATCACCTGTAGCACACCATTTTCGTGATCAAAAATCCGTTTTTCGCATATCATGTGCCACGCCGTTTCATTACATGATTTAGATCTATTTTTTGCAGAAGAAAATTCTGCAGAATTGGCGCCGACTTATTTCCTGTTCCCAAAAAATGAGTAATTTAACATGAACACAACAACTTCTTCGGCAAATGCCGTTAAAGATTCAAGCAAGTTTAACTACAAAGATTTTACCTGGTGTTTATCACTATTTGGTACAGCAGTTGGTGCTGGCGTACTATTTCTTCCAATCAAAGCTGGTGCGGGTGGTTTTTGGCCATTAGTTATCCTAGCTCTAATCGCGGCACCAATGACTTGGTTCGCACACAAATCTCTAGCTCGTTTCGTACTGTCTGCTAAAAACCCTGAAGCCGATATTACAGACACAGTTGAAGAACATTTCGGTAAGACTGGCGCAAACATTATTACTTTTGCTTACTTCTTCGCTATCTACCCGATCGTTCTTATCTACGGTGTTGGTATCACAAACACGGTTGACTCTTTCTTAGTAAACCAAATGGGTATGGAATCCATTCCACGTCCTCTTCTTTCTGGTGCACTTATCCTTGCTATGACAGCGGGTGTTGTATTCGGTAAAGAGTTGATGCTTAAAGCAACTTCAGCGATGGTTTACCCACTAGTATTCATCTTACTAGCGTTATCTTTCTACCTAGTTCCTGATTGGAACACTTCAATGATGGAAACAAGCCCAGAATGGTCAGCAATGCCTTCTATTATCTGGCTTGCGATTCCAATCATCGTGTTCTCTTTCAACCACAGCCCAATCATTTCACAGTTCTCTAAAGAGCAACGTCGTGTATACGGTGAAGACGCAGTTAAGAAAACTGACGCGATCACTGGCGGCGCAGCAATGATGCTGATGGGTTTTGTAATGTTCTTCGTATTCTCTGTAGTGCTTTCTCTATCTCCAGAGCAACTAGCAACAGCACAAGCACAAAACATCTCTGTTCTTTCTTACCTAGCTAATGTTCACGAGTCTCCACTTATCTCTTACATGGGTCCTCTTGTAGCGTTTGCAGCGATTACTTCTAGCTACTTCGGTCACTTCCTAGGTGCTCACGAAGGTCTTGTTGGCCTAATCAAGTCTCGCTCTGGTTCTTCAATCAGCACGATTGAGAAAGCATCTCTAGCATTCATCGTTGTTACAACTTGGATTGTTGCGGTAGTTAACCCAAGCATCCTAGGTATGATTGAAACAATGGGTGCTCCAATGATTGCAGCTATCCTGTTCCTAATGCCTGTATTCGCGATGCAAAAAGTACCAGCAATGGCTAAGTACAAAACTTCAGCACCTGTGCAGATCTTTACAGCTTTATGTGGTCTAGCGGCTATTAGTTCTGTAATCTACGGCGCTCTTTAATCTCCGCTACTTTTTATAAGATGACATCCATCTTATATCGCGAGATTAGACAAAAAATATAATGATAATAAATGAGCCTCCCTACTCGACGTGGGAGGCTCTCTTTTTGAGGTAATCGCTATGATTAGTGTATTTGATATCTATAAAATCGGTGTTGGTCCATCGAGCTCACACACAGTTGGACCAATGAAAGCGGGTAAAGAATTTATTGATGACCTACGTTCAATGGGAAAATTGCGCGACATCACTAAAATCACCGTGGACGTATATGGATCACTATCACTGACAGGGAAAGGTCACCACACAGATATCGCAATCATCATGGGTCTTGCTGGCAATACTCCTGAGCGTGTTGATATCGACTCTATTGCTGGCTTCATTGCTCGCGTAGAAGAAACTGAACGTCTACCTGTTGGTATGCACTGTCATACTGTTTCATTCCCACGCGATGGTGGAATGAACTTCCACACTAGCAACCTTTCTCTGCACGAGAATGGCATGAGCATTCATGCTTGGGTTGATGACGAAGTAGCATACTCAAAAACATACTACTCCATTGGTGGCGGTTTCATCGTTGACGAAGAGAACTTCGGCAAAGAAGAAGAAAACCCAATCAAAGCACCTTACGAATTCACAACAGCTGAAGAGCTGGTTAATCAGTGTAAAGAAAGCGGTCTTTCTATCAGTACATTGGTTATGAAAAACCAAGCGGCTTTCCACTCAGACGAAGAGTCTCGCACTTACTTCGCTAACATCTGGAAAACGATGCGTGAGTGTATGGACCGCGGTATGAATACTGAAGGTATCCTACCTGGTCCACTGCGTGTGCCTCGTCGTGCAGCAGCACTTCGCCAACAGCTAATGACTTCAGAAAAAACAACCAATGACCCAATGACGGTTGTTGACTGGGTAAACATGTTTGCTTTCGCCGTAAACGAAGAAAACGCAGCTGGCGGCCGTGTAGTAACGGCACCAACAAACGGCGCATGTGGCATCATCCCTGCTGTATTAGCTTACTACGATAAGTTCATCCAAACGGTGACAGAGAAAGACTACATCCGTTACTTCGCAGCTTCTGGCGCGATCGGTGGTCTTTACAAACGTAACGCTTCTATCTCTGGCGCTGAAGTTGGCTGTCAGGGTGAAGTTGGCGTGGCATGTTCTATGGCGGCGGCTGGTCTTGCTGAACTTATGGGTGGTAGCCCAGAGCAAGTATGTATGGCTGCAGAAATCGGTATGGAGCACAACCTAGGTCTAACGTGTGACCCAGTTGCTGGCCAAGTACAAGTACCATGTATCGAGCGTAACGGTATTGCTGCAGTGAAAGCAATCAACTCGACTCGTATGGCACTGCGTCGTTCTTCTGCTCCCACTGTTTCTCTAGATAAAGTTATCGAAACGATGCTAGAAACAGGCAAAGACATGAACGCTAAATACCGTGAGACGTCTCAAGGTGGTTTGGCTGTTAAGGTTGTTTGTTAATTAACATTCGTTTGTTAGTTAGCATTGGCTTGCTAGTCCGTATTAATTTATTGGCCAGCATCAGTTAAAAAACCAACGCTTAACTCAGTTTGCTTGATAACGAGCAGATAATGAAAAGGAACGCCGATGCGTTCCTTTTTTTGTTTCTGAAGCTTCTGTATCTGAAGGAAGCTTGGTGACTGATTTATTCAACCCACCAAATTGTTTTGTTAAATCACTTGTGAAACAAGCAAGAAGCAACCAAACAACAGTGAAAACAGCATCATTACGTTGCCACCTTCGGCGCGGTACCTATCGTCAGCAACTTTCATGAAACGCTGCTTGTGAACCATTACTAAAGGAACAAACACCGCCAAGAATACCAAAATGATGCCTGCGTAGTTCAAGACTTGTAGGAACTTATCTGCAGCAAGTAATGAGCCCACCAACGGTAAGATGAAGCTAATGCAATAAGTTACCGCCGTATTTTGATTGAACATATCTTTGTTCTGGTTGAACAACGCCATCGCCACACCAAAGAAAGAGGTTAACAACGCCAAACCTGTAAAGGTAGAAAGTATATTACCCACCCAAGGAGACTGAGCCTCAAACGCCGCCATCAAATCTGATACGTTTTTGAAGCTTCTGAATTGCTCTTCGCTCAAGTTACCCACTACCGCAAACAACCAACATAAGTAACACACTAATGGGATCAGAGAACCGACGATCACCATGTTACGCAGCTGTTTGTCTGTCGCTTCATGGTTGTAAGAAACCAAAGTTGGAATCACAACCATAAAACCAAAACTGGTAAACAGAATTGCACTGGTTTTAATGAGATCAACGTGGTCATGACTTGTCACCTGCATCAGGTTTTCTTGAGTCATACTCGGCGCCAAAAAAGTCATGGTTGCAAACAAGCTCGCTAACATCACGAAGAACAGTGCACGGTTGAGCTTATCAATTACGCCAGTACCACTTGCGACGACGGCTCCGGCAATAAGCGTGAACACGATTTGGCTCGTGGTCGCGGTGATCTCTATGCCAAAGTTAGACAGTAACTTACTCAGCAAGTCACCTGCGCCCAAAATATAAGCCATCAATAGGCAAATCAATAACGCGTATAGCAAGCCGTTAGTGAGTAGCTGGCCTTGTCTACCCAAGGTTTTTCGGGCAATAGAATTTAATCCTAAACCGCCACCCGCTTTGATGGTCGCTTCTAGAAGTAATAATGCTGCGTAAGTGGTGCCGAAACAGATCAGAACCATCAGCAGTGTGCCGTAAAGCAATCCAAATTGAGCTAATACCATTGGGATCGCAAGCATACCAGCACCGAGAGCGGTACCAGCGATAATTAGGGAGCTCCCTATCATTTTAATATTCATTGTCTTTAACTTATTTGTTTAGTTTTTATAGGTGTAAGTCTTCGTACATCGAGCAGATGACAAAGGTGTTCAGATAGAAATAAAGTTATAAAACGAATAACAATAGGAGCGATAAGCGGTAGAGAAGCGTGCAGAGACATTGTCGAACAGGGCGTTCAAAGGGGAGCTTGTTTTAAAAGAGGTAAAACGAGAAGCGTGAGTGAGCGTTAGCTGATGTGGTGAACCTTCCGTAGGTTCAATAATCGGCGATGTAATCTTGAATTTCATGTATGTGTCCAATAAGTCACATTCCATAGTATTTGAAGCAGCGTATCCGTTGCTGCCTTACCTCTCTCATAGAGGTCTTTTCATCTTATAGAATGAGCCTCGAAACACAACGCTATAGCCACAATTTTTGCTATTAAATTAAACAAAATGGCCATTTGAATACAAATTAACCACTTAACTTTGTAAAACAATAATCATTATTGATAAAAAGCCGCTCCATAAATACATCAAACCCAATAAAATCAGAGCTTGTGCGCAGAGTAACCAAACCAGATAACAAGCACAAAAAAGGCGCTCTTGTGAGCGCCTTTCGTAACTTTGTAACTTTGAAACTTTGAAACTTTGAAACTTTGAAACTTTGAAACTTTGAAACTTTGAAACTTTGAAACTTTGAAACTTTGAAAACTATAACCTTAAATGCGATATTGAATACTATCGTATTGAAGTTAATTGCTTTGAAAATACAGTTTTCTAAGTGCAGTCTCAAAATTACAGTATTGAAAACTTATTCACCGCGGTAGATACAACCTGCAGTACATGTTTCTTTAATCTCAACTTTGCTTAGAAGCGGCAAGTTTGGTTTTAGCTCGTTCCAGATCCATTTAGCTAATACTTCACTCGTTGGGTTCTCTAAACCTTCAATATCGTTCAAGTAATAGTGGTCGAGACGGTCGTAGATTGGTTTGAATACGGCTTTGATTTCAGAAAAGTCGATTACCCAACCAGTATGCGGATCAACTTCGCCTTCTACGTACAAACGAACAAGAAAAGAGTGGCCATGCAAACGACCGCACTTATGCCCTTCCGGCACGTGTGGAAGATGGTGGGCTGCTTCAAACATAAACTCTTTGTATAACTCAGATCTCATTGTGTTTCTCAGGCTAAAAAAATGACACGCAATTTTACGTAAAACCCTGCCACTTCACAAGTTCTATCAATCGTAAGCCCTCAAACTGATTTATAAAATCAAACACCATCAATCGCATCTATTAATAGATTTAACATTTAAAGTTCGAGAACACGGAAACAAGGTCATACTTATCGCTATTTAATGATAAATTACTGACACTTACGCGCCAAAAAAACAACACAAACTTGTTACATCACAGAAACATCATCATAAGCGGAGAATGGTCACACTATTTGTTATACCCCATAGGTAGTAGGGTCTCTGACACGTAAAGTATGCGCGTCATTATAAATAATAAAAACTATTCCCTATGCGCTCAACAATCACTTTCAAAATCCTGGTGGCTTTGGCCGTCGTGTTTACCTTCCTGCTTGCCATATCGACGTATTTTCAATATTCGCAACAAAAAGAGTTGGTTAACTCGGTACTCAGTGAACAACTACACGACAAAGCGAGTAACTATTTCGATAGCCTCAATATGATGATGCTCACTGGTACCATGGCGCAAAAAGAGACACTCCGTCAAAAAGCGCTAGCTCAAGACGGTATTGAAAATGTTCGAGTCTTGCGTGCAGACGCAGTGAGTAAACTATACGGTCCCGGCAATGAAAACCAAATACCCGTTGATGATATCGACAAGCGCGCATTGGCTGGCAAAACCGTTATCGAACCATTTTCTTCTGATTGGGGAAAAGGCCTTGTTATCGCCCTACCAATGAAATCGAGTGAAAACTATCGCGGTACAAACTGCATCACTTGTCACATGGCACCGGAGGGGGAAGTTTTAGGGGCGATTCGACTTGAATATAACCTTAGCCATGTCAACTCGCTGATCAATACTCAAACGATGACCGCGATCGGTATTATGGCGGTGATCTCTTTTGCTGGTTTCGTGTTAACCATGGGGCTGATTCGTAAAATCATCGTTCGCCCTCTTCAACAGACATCTCGCTTTATGACCCAAGTCAGCAGCGATAAAAACCTATCCACTCGGCTGCCCGAACAAAGTAAAGATGAGATTGGAACACTGGCTAACTCTATTAACTCGTTCATGGGCACCGTTTCCGACAGTTTGGAAAAGGTACAAAACACCTCACATAAGTTGAATGCGTCTGCCAATCAACTGACCAGCGTTGCGCACATTACCGAACAAGCAGCCAGTGATCAGCAGAATGAAACGGCTGAAGTACAAAACAATGTTGAAGGGATACAAGCTCAGCAGATCAACGTAGAACAAGCGACGTTAACGGCCTCCGAACTCATCAACCACACAGCTGATGTAGCGTGCAAAAGTGCCAACCAGGCACATGACGCAAGTGGTGAAATAAAGAACCTAGTCACCAGCATTGAAGAGGTGAAACACAAAATACTGACACTCAATGAGCAAACTGGAGAGGTTTCTTCAATATTGAGTGTTATTCGAGGCATTGCCGATCAAACTAACCTTCTTGCCTTGAATGCAGCAATTGAAGCCGCTCGCGCAGGTGAACAAGGTCGTGGCTTTGCGGTAGTTGCTGATGAGGTTCGTAATCTTGCCTCACGAACGGCTGAAGCGACAGGCAGTATTGAATCGATTATCCATCAGTTCCAACAAGGTAGCGAAGAATCTTTAACTTCGGCCGACCGAGTTTGCGAGCAAGCACATCAAAGCTCAACAGATATCGATGCACTATCGCATGAAATGAACAGTGTCGTGGAAGAGATGAAACAAGTGCTGGCCCATGCACAAAATATCCAGCAGCAAACGCAATCCACCACACTGGCGACCAAAGACGTTCAGCAGAAGGTCGAGACCATCACTTCACATGCCGATAATACGTCACAATCTGCTGGTGAAACCCGCGGGATCAGTAATGACCTTGAAGAGCTGTCTGACCACCTTGAATCACTGATAAATCAATTCACTTTGTCGAGCGCAAACGCCAGAGATAAGAAAAGGTCATAACGCCTAACGCCATAACGCCGCAGTGTGGCGCTGTTTTTGAAGTTGCTTTTCTTTCCTTTTCAACAAAAAAAGCGCTCAATTTTGAGCGCTTTAAGTTATTAGCTTTCTTTATTTAGGACTCGAATTCCCAATTAAACAATCATTTAGTGTGTAATAGAAACCGCAGTTAGGTCTTTATGCTTATGATACATCGCATGCTTGTAGATGAGACTTGCACTCACGGTATCCATTCCAGCCACTTCAACGTAAGCGCCTTTTTTACGGAATTTAAATACCACCTTATCGAGCGCTTCAACCGAGGTGTTATCTAGGAAGGACGCGTCAGAGATATCGATGGTCACCAAAGATGTAGTTTTGTCATAATCAAATAGGTCAACAAACGCTTCCGAAGAGGCAAAAAATACATGCCCTTTTACTTTATGAACCGTGTGTATTTCGTTAGTCATCACTTCATCTGAAATAAACACCATTGACTTGCTGACATGAGCGTAAAACAGAGCCGATAGCACCACGCCAACCGCAACACCTATTGCGAGATTGTGAGTAAACACCACCACCGCCACTGTTGCTAGCATGGTTACGTTAGTTGGGAGTGTGTGGTCTTTAAGCTCAACAACAGAACGCCATGAGAATGTGCCGATAGAAACCATGATCATCACAGACACTAACGCCGCCATCGGTATCAGCTTCAACCAATCAGAGACAAACACTACCATTAATAACAAAACAACCCCTGCAATTAAGCTTGATAACCTCGTCAAACCGCCAGATTTGATATTGATTATCGACTGGCCGATCATCGCACACCCCGCCATTCCACCAAAAAGGGAAGCCACGATGTTCGCAACGCCCTGCCCTTTACATTCATTGTTTTTATTACTTTCAGTATCGGTCAGATCATCGACGATCGTCGCTGTCATTAAGGACTCTAATAAGCCGACGAGGGACAGAGCTATAGAATAAGGAAGTATGGTCGCCAGCGTATCAAACGTGAATGGAATATTAGGAATCAAAAATACCGGGAGTGAATCGGGAAGCTTACCCATATCGCCAATTGTTCTGACATCCAAACCAAAGAGCAGACTGACGATAGTAAGTACTACGATGGCAATCAATGGAGACGGTATCGCACTGCCTAATTTAGGGAAATAAGGAAGCAGATAGATAATAGCTAAACCAAGAGCGACTAACAGGTAAACGCTTGATGGCACATTGATGAGTTCGGGGAGTTGCGCCATGAAGATAAGAATCGCGAGTGCGTTAACAAAACCCGTTATGACTGATTTTGAAACAAAGTTCATTAAGTTACCCAGCTTGAGATAACCCGCGGCAATTTGAATCACGCCAGCAAGAAATGAAGCCGCGAGCAGATACTCTAACCCGTGCTCTCTAACTAAGGTGACCATCAACAGCGCCATTGCGCCCGTTGCCCCAGAGATCATCCCCGGACGACTGCCAACCAAAGCGGTTACAACACAGATACAGAAAGAAGCATAAAGTCCTACTTTAGGGTCGACGCCTGCAATAATTGAAAATGCGATAGCTTCAGGGATCAATGCAAGTGCAACCACAATCCCAGATAATGAATCTCCTTTAACGTTTGATAACCAGTGTTTTTTTAAATAATTAAGCATGTAATTCTCTTTTACTTGTACAGCCAGTCCTGCCTTGTTGAGACATAATTTGATCGACTGTTTTTCTTGAATGAGCGAGCGCTCGAAAAATGCGGGTGTAGAGAGAATGCAGGGGCTAAGGCGGCGTAATTAACACGTGAATATTAAACTCCTCTTGTTTGTGATTTATTTGCTATTGATTCAGTATGCCCAAACCGCTGGATAATAAGTACTGAGCGATATACCAAGCATTCATCTAAATAGTAAGCATTAACCTAATTAGTAAGTCTTGAGCTAGCTTGAGCCGCGCCAATATAAAGTGAGTCTTGATGCAATCACACATTCATTATTGCAAACAAAGATTCCAAACCTATACCACCTCGTCAACGGTTACGGCTATTCATTAAAACGGTTACTGCTATTTACTAAAACCGTTACTAACCTAGTTTAATAAGCTAACTCCGACATAACGTTTATAAACGTCCAACGGCAATTGCACCGCATGAAATCGAACAAAAAAACAACCCTTAGTGGTTTTTCTTGTCTGCAGACACAATATTTCTTTCGTCGAGCAAGAATAAAGGTTGAAGCTGTCCGTATGACAGGTAATATGTTCAATCGATTTAAAAAGTTTATACAACTCGATGTTTCGGCTAATTATTGTGCGAATATCTATATATTTGCAGTAACGCTAGTAACTTTGAGTTGAATTTGTCCCTCAATGGAGAATGAAATCAACATGACTTACGCGCCTGTAACAGACGTACTTGGCGGCAAGCTAGCGGTAGACAGTGAAGTAACTGTTCGCGGCTGGATCCGTTCACGTCGTGATTCCAAAGTTGGAATCTCTTTCCTTGCCATTTATGACGGCTCTTGTTTCGACCCGATTCAGGCCGTGGTTCCTAATAATCTTAATAATTACGAAAACGAAGTATTAAAGCTAACAACTGGCTGCTCTGTTGAAGTAACTGGTAAGATTGTTGAGTCTCCTGCGAAAGGTCAAGACTTCGAACTAGCAGCAACTGACGTTAAAGTTGTAGGCTGGGTTGAAGACGCTGACACTTACCCAATGGCTAAGACACGTCACTCTATCGAATACCTTCGTGAAGTTGCTCACCTACGCCCACGTACAAACGTGATTGGCGCAGTAGCACGTGTACGTAACTGTCTATCGCAAGCGATTCACCGTTTCTACCACGAGCAAGGTTTCTTCTGGACTTCAGCTCCGCTTATCACTGCATCTGATGCAGAAGGCGCTGGTGAAATGTTCCGCGTATCTACGCTAGACATGGAAAACCTACCTCGCACTGACGATGGCAAAGTTGACTTCAACGAAGATTTCTTCGGTAAAGAAACTTTCCTAACAGTATCTGGCCAACTTAATGCTGAAGCTTACGCTTGTGCATTAAGCAAAGTTTACACGTTCGGTCCTACGTTCCGTGCTGAAAACTCAAACACAAGCCGCCACCTAGCTGAGTTCTGGATGGTTGAGCCTGAAGTTGCGTTTGCAGACCTTGACGATGTAGCAAAACTGGCTGAAGACATGCTTAAGTACGTTTTCGCAGCTGTTCTTGAAGAGCGCCGTGACGACCTTGAGTTCTTCGCTTCTCGCATCGACAAGCAAGCAATCACTCGTCTAGAGCAATTCGTAGACGCTGATTTCGCACAAGTTGACTACACTGACGCAATCCAAATCCTACTAGATTCTGGTAAGAAATTTGAATTCGACGTTGAGTGGGGCATCGACATGTCTTCTGAGCATGAGCGTTACCTAGCTGAAGAGCACTTCAAAGCACCTGTTATCGTTAAGAACTACCCGAAAGACATCAAAGCTTTCTACATGCGCTTAAACGACGACGGCAAAACAGTTGCGGCAATGGACGTACTTGCACCAGGCATCGGTGAAATCATCGGTGGTGCACAACGTGAAGAGCGTCTAGACATTCTAGACGAGCGTATGATTGCTATGGGTATCGACCCTGAGCACATGAGCTGGTACCGCGACCTACGTAAATACGGCACAGTGCCACACGCTGGTTTCGGTCTTGGTTTCGAGCGTCTAGTATCTTACGTAACAGGTATGGGCAACGTTCGTGATGTGATTCCATTCCCACGTACACCACGCTCTGCAAACTTCTAATTCGATATTGAGAGCTTAGCTCTTACTAGAATCTAAAAGTTAAGAACAAATAAAAACCTCCGTAATTTGCGGAGGTTTTTTATATTCGGAATAAAAGAAACGACTGATGCTTCGGCATACCACCAGCAGAAACTAATCATTCAAAAGCTAATCGACATCTTGGTCTTTCGCGTATTTAATGGCAAAGCCACAGATTGCCATCATAACGAATGGGATTGCTGCAGTTGTATATTCAGCCCAAGCCATATCTGCGAATGCTTTGGCCAATAAAACATGGCCGATGATAAGCAGAAGTGCGCACACAATCGCGACAATAATAAGCTTAACTTCGTTTCCCATAGTCACTTTCAACATAACGGTATCTCCAAAATTTGGTCTACCGTTATTGAATCACAACTCTTTGATCAACAAGGCGTACAGTTACAGCGTAATCAGCCCGTACAGTTGAAATCACTCGCTGTTTTATGAGTAACTTAACCTTTTGAGCAAGCTGCCAGACTATGAATTCATTAATTGATGCGCCAATTGCCCAAGTAACTTCAGAGCTTGCTCTTTCTCTTTAGTCAGTTCATACGAAAAGTTCAACCGAATCGCGTTGTCTACTCTGCCCTGTTCGCTAAACAAATCGCCAGATGCGACGCTAATACCTTGCTCAATAGCCAGTTGATGAAATTGTTGGCTGTCGAATTTCTCAACAAAACGAATCCAGACAAAATAGCCGCCAGTGGGCTCTTCAATTTGGATAGAATGTGGAAAGTATTGCCTGATCACGTTGATAAAACTCTCTTTTCTTAGCAACAGGTTTTTGCGCAGTTTACGAAGGTGGTTATCGTAGCTTTCATGCGTCAGAAAGTGTGCGACTCCGAGCTGAACAGGCGCGCTACTCGACAGTGTAGAAAGAAGCTGAAGCTTTTGAATGGCATCATTGAAACGCGTGTTCACAACCCAGCCGACCCGATAACCCGGACACAGACTTTTTGAGTACGAACCACAAAGCAGAACAGAATCAGTCTTATCGAAGGCTTTTAGTGGTTTGGGTTTATGACCCTCGAAGTAGAGGTCACCATATACGTCATCTTCAATAATGTAGGTTTCGTGTTGTTCTGCAATCTCAACCACACGGCGCTTTGCCTCTTCAGACAAACTTGTCCCTGTCGGGTTTTGAAAAGTCGTCATCAGCCAACACGCTTTTACATCTTGGTTTTGTAGTGCGCTTTCAAACTGATCAATATTCAATCCATTGATTGGACAAACATCCACTTCAATCGGATTGAGCCCCAACCTCTCTACGGCCTGTAAAGCGCCATAGAAAGCTGGAGATTCAATCACAACGTTGTCACCTGAATTGGTGACCGTTTGTAGGCTCAAGTTGAGCGCTTCCATCGCACCTGAAGTAATCACGATGTCTTGATGATTCACCGTAATACCCTGCTGCAAATATCGTTGGGCAATTTGCCTTCTGAGTGACTCACTGCCCGGCGGCAAATTATTAATGACACTCGCTCCCGTCATCTTTCTTCCTGCACTCGCGAGGTTTCGGGTCAAGGTAGGCAAAGGAAAAAGGTCAGGATCTGGGAAGGCTGAGCCAAAAGGTATTACACCTTCTGCGGAACTCGATTTTAAGAAATCAAACAAGCGGTCATTGATCGCTTTCTTCTCACGCTCTGGCGTTAATAGGTAATCCATATCATCCATTCTGGGCGCGACAAAATAGCCAGATTGAGGCTTGGCGATAATCCAACCTTCACTTTCTAACAATTGATAGGCTTGTAGAACAGTACTATTACTGACGTTGTAATTTCGACAACTCATGCGCACAGAAGGGATCTTCTCCCCGGACCGCCAAGTGTTGTTAGCAATCTGAGTTCGAATGTCCTTTGCAAGCTCTTCATAACGCGCCATCTAACTGTACTACCTAGATAAATTCTAATAAGCCGGAGATTTTATCACTAACGTTAACAACTATTGCTGCTATCCATATGATTACCCCTGATTTCTATAATTGTGTGAATTGGTTCACAGATAACTTTGTAAGCTTTGCTAAGTTTGTAATCAGGGCGAGAGCCAAGTTCGCTCTAAGCCTCAATAATTTGATGTAACCCAAAAAACATGCGAGATAACAATGACAAAAATAAAAGCAGACCAATTAAGTTATAAAGGAGAGTCAAACGGTGTTCATAGTTGGACGACACCGAGTGGCCAGCCATATTACTGGCACCCAGACTGGCTTCATATCGCTGAAGATGCAACAGGTTCGCATCCAAAGCAGAAGATCGACGTAGAGCAAGATCAAGCGCCGACAGAGAAACACGCGGTGTCTGCAATTCTTAAGCACTTAAACCAGTGGGCAACTGATAAACTGGCGTCTCATCCTGATATTGAAACCAGTTCTATTGAAGCTGAGATCAATCTAAAAAAATAATACACAATTAAACGTAACGGCTTTCGCTGTTCTTCAAGAGCAAGCCAAGATCGACCACAGAATAGCCTCGACTCTCTATCGAGGCTATTAACGTATACTCATAGTAATGCTGTAATAATCCCCACTTAGTTAACAAATCACTTACACACATCAATTTCTTGTATCAATCAACGAAAGCTATCGATAGAATTTCCGGTCTTATTTACGCAAGTCATTCAAGTTATTTATATTTCAATACAGGCAATGCGTATTTCACAGCAAGTATGCGTGCTTAAAACTCGTGAATCTAATAAGCATTATGTAGATCAGAAACGAAAACGAATAAAGGCTTATCGATGGATACATCAAACTATAATCAGTCGCTAACAACTCAACTGTACGTTATCGCTGGCGTACTTTTTGGCACCTATTGCAGTCGAGTATGCCCTATGCTCGACACCTTAACGACCCTAGAAATATTCACTCAAGTGAGCATCGTTTTTGCCTTGGTTTGGCTTGTGCGCCATTTCCTGTTTGCACACCACACTTTGGTTAAACAAGGTCGGTTTGCACAACTCGATTCCCTGTTGTTTTTTGTAGCAAGCGTCCCTTTCGCTCTTTATTACAACTTGAGTTACGACTTCACTATCGATAGTAATTTAAAAGTGGTCTTCGGAATGACGTTGTTCGGCTTTTTTACGGGAAGCATTCTGCAACTGAAAGCCAAATTGAATCAGATAGACAAGATGGAAAAATCTGGGCAATTTGACTTCCAACTAGTAGGAGAGCGAAGTTCATTAGTGAATCAGATGATCGGTTTAGTCATCGTACTTCTAATCACACTGACCACTATGCTGACGATGGTGGCTGTTAAAGATATTTTTTGGCTGGAGAACAACCCTGAACGCTTGTTGGATGGCACCGGCAAAGTCAGCGTGATTAAAGAGTTCATCTATTTAGCGCTAGTACTTGGTGGATACGCGATAACCATAATGACACTTTGGAACAAGTTGATTAAACGTATTCTCCTTAGCCAAGAGTGCGCCTTGAATAAAGTTACCCAAGGTGAACCAGGCATTCGTCTACCGATTTTCGGCTACAACGAGCTAGGTTCTATGGCATCCATGACTAACATCATGCTAGATAGCCTTGAAACCGCGCAGAACGAAGTAAAAACCACACGTGATGTTGCGATTGTTAGCTTGTCGGCGCTTGCAGAGTCTCGAGATAATGAAACGGGTGCTCACATTCTGAGAACTCAAGAGTACGTAAAGGTACTGGCACAAGAGCTTAGCAGGTCGGAAACACACGCTAATTTGTTAACTCCGAATTATATCGAATTACTTTATAAATCAGCTCCCCTACATGACGTCGGCAAGGTAGGTATTCCTGACAAGGTTTTACTAAAACCCGGTAAATTAACCGATGAAGAATTTGAAATAATGAAAGGTCACCCTGCAATTGGTGCTGAAGCCCTGTCTATTGCAGAAAAGCAGTTGGGAAGCTGCTCATTCTTAAAAGTCGCGAAAGAGATATCACTGACGCATCATGAGAAATGGAATGGCAGCGGCTATCCAAATCAGTTGTCCGGTGAAGAAATCCCGTTATCTGGCCGATTAATGGCATTAGCAGATGTTTATGATGCGCTCATATCGAAGCGCGTGTACAAGCCAGCCTTTACTCACGAGCAAGCTAAACAGATTATCTTGGAGGGCAATGGGACGCATTTTGATCCGCAAGTTGTTCAAGCATTTCTTACTGTTGAACAGCGGTTTGTCGAGATTGCAGCGACCTATAAAGATGGCAAAAACATCCCAAGTGAACTTGAACGCGAGAGCTTCATTGCTCAACCAGCATAATCTATTCAAAAATCACTAACTTCTTACACCCTATAGGTTAACCCGTAGGGTGTTTTGTTATCAAATACCCTCTTTAGTCAATAAATCTGATTGAAATGGATTTTTTTTGGTCTTTCTGTTCACTTCGTATTGTCTTAAAAATTCCATACAGGTATAACTACCAGTAGATACTATCCCCTCTCAATTGACATGGATGAAGATTATGTTTGAAAAAGTGTTAGCTGCTCCCGCCGACCCTATCCTCGGCCTTACTGAAGAGTTTAAAAAAGACTCTCGCGCAGAGAAAATCAACCTTGGTGTTGGCATCTACAAAAATGAAGATGGTCAAACGCCTGTACTTAAAACAGTAAAGAAAGCAGAAGCTGCACTTCTTGAAAACGAAAAAACCAAATCTTACCTAACAATTGAAGGCACGGCTGAATACGGTCTAGCCGTTCAGAAACTTCTTTTCGGTTCAGATGCAGAAATCGTAACGTCTCAGCGTGCTAAAACAGCACAAGCTCCAGGTGGTACGGGTGCACTTCGCGTAGCAGGTGAATTCATCAAGCGCCAACTGGGCGACGTGAAAATCTGGATCAGTAACCCAACTTGGGCTAACCACAACGGCGTTTTCGCTGCTGCAGGTATCGAAACCGCTCAATACAGCTACTACAACGCTGAAACAAAAGACAAAGATTTCGCAGGCATGGTTGCTGACCTAGAGAAAGCTTCTGCTGGCGATATCGTTCTTCTTCACGGCTGCTGTCATAACCCAACAGGTATCGACCCAACAACTGAAGAGTGGGAAGTACTGGCTAAACTAGTTGCAGAGAAGAAACTGCTTCCTCTATTCGATTTTGCTTACCAAGGTTTTGCAAAAGGCGTTGAAGAAGATGCGGCTGGCTTACGTATTTTTGCTCAATACAACAAGGAGATCCTTGTTGCTAGCTCATTCTCTAAGAACTTCGGCTTGTACAACGAACGCGTAGGTGCATTCACTCTTGTTGCTGAATCTGCAGACGTAGCAACGACAGCGTTCTCTCAAGTTAAGAGCATCATTCGCTCTATCTACTCTAACCCACCAGCGCACGGTAGTGCTGTAGTAACTCACATCCTTGGTGATGCTGATCTACGTGCTGAATGGGAAGCGGAAGTAGCAGAAATGCGTGATCGTATCCAAGAGATGCGTGAACTGTTCGTAACAACACTGAAATCTGAAGGTGTTGATGCAGACTTCACATTCATCGAACGCCAAAACGGCATGTTCTCGTTCTCTGGCCTAAGCAAAGAGCAAGTAACTCGCCTGAAAGACGAATTCGCTATCTACATTGTTGGCTCTGGCCGTATTAGTGTTGCTGGTATGACTAAGTCAAACATGGGTCCTCTGTGTAAAGGTATCGCTGCGGTTCTTTAATCGTAAAGCATAAACCTGTACTTGAAGACGTATAGATATCAAAAAGCCAGCAGTTACGCTGGCTTTTTTACGTCTGAGTTTTGATGTATGAATCACTTACTTTGTGTATCAAACACTTAGTCTTCATATCGTTGACTAATACTCTAGAACAAACTCCACTCCAAGCTCATTGGTGCGTTCACTGCGAATCTTACCTTCACCGTCTCGGTGTTGATAAGAGCCACCAATCGCAAACTTATTGGTCACTAGATAACGTAAACCCACGTGGTAAATTTCTTCATCAAACAGGTCACTGCGATTCACTTGCACACTGCCGTTTGCAATCCAACGTTTCGCAAATCCATAGTTAAGTTCGGCTTTTATCCCTTGGATGAACTCAGTGTCCGAAGATTCAGTTCGGTTGGTATCATTATCTTCAACCTTACCCTTAGTAATACCAAGCAGGTAGTAAGCCACCACATCTAAATCTTTTTTAATACTATATCGATAACCAACACCCGGCATAAGCGTATCAATTCGAGTTGTCGTTTCATCCGGGTGAATGAAACGTGCACTGTAGTCACCTAGCAACAACCAGTCGTCAGTCATGGCGTAACTCACACCCAACCCATATGACGAAGCATTGTTATTACTGCCGGCATCTTCATTTAAACTGCCCGAATGCGCGGTGGCGTATATATGGTCATAATCAAGAATATCCACACTATGAGTTTCTGCCCACAAATTTGGAGAAAACATAAAAACTGCAGATACCAAACTAAGCTTCCACTTCGACATTCCTATTATCCTTAAGCAATCACTCCATTAACTGAAAGATTAGTCTATCCATAAGACTTTAAAAAGGTTTTAGCTCACAGATTGATTTGTCACGGCAAATTATTATCAAATGTTGTACCATGAAATCATACAAACTAATGGATGATCATTATGGATGCTGAGTTATTAGAGATTCAGAACTTTCTGGCACAATACCCACCTTTCACAGAACTCCCTGAGGAGGCCTTGATGAAAGTGACCAGTAGCGTAGAAATTTCTTATTACCGCCAAGATACACCTATCATTCACTTTGGTGACCAAATTCATGATCTCTATATCGTTCGAAGCGGTGAAGTAGAAGTTTATCGTCGTAAAGGCGAACTCTATAACCGCCTTGATGAAGGGCACTTGTTCGGCCAAATGGGCTTGCTGACCAACAACAAGGTTCGTTTTCCAGTGAAAGCGACCGAAGATACCCTACTCTATTGCATTCCTGAGCCAATCTTCCAAGAACTCTATGACAACTATGACTCTTTTGCCGACTTCGTTGAAGTCGAAGACAACGCCCGCCTTCGTCAAGCTAATTCAGACAGCAACGACGCTAATGATTTAACGACCTCTAAGGTGAAAACACTGCTCACCAGTGAAGCACCGATGATCGAAAAAACGCGCACGATTCAGCAAGCTGCCACCATGATGGCCGAAGACAACGTCTCTTCACTGCTCATTATTGACCCAGATATTGTTGAAGACGATGAAGACGACTCAACGCCTGTTATCGGCATTATCACGGACCGAGACTTGTGTACACGCGTTCTCGCAGAAGGCCTCGACCCATCCGATGAAGTATCAAGCGTAATGACAGCCGAGGTTATCTCGCTAGACCATAACGCCTATGTATACGAAGCAATGATGACTATGCTTCGCTACAACGTGCATCACCTACCAGTACTAAAAGACAAGAAGCCAATCGGTATAATCGAAGCAACTGATATCGTGCGTTACGAATCTCAAAACTCCCTATTATTGGTAAGCAGTATCTTCCAACAGCAGAGTATTGAAGATCTCAAAGTGCTCTCAGAACAAGTAAAAGACAGCTTTGTTCGTCTAGTCAACGAAGACGCCAACGCACATATGGTTGGTACCGCTATGTCAGTAATTGGCCGTAGCTTTAAACAACGTATTATCGAGTTAGGTGAAGAGAAACTGGGTAAAGCGCCCATTCCTTATTGTTTCCTTGCACTCGGCTCTATGGGCCGTGACGAACAGCTGCTAGTCACAGACCAAGATAATGCCATCATTCTTGACGATACGTACGACGAGAAAAAGCATGGTAAATACTTTGAAGAGCTTTCCACTTTTATCTGTGACGGTTTAGATCAATGTGGTTACGTTTACTGTACTGGCGACATCATGGCGACAAATCCTACTTGGCGCATGACACGTCGCCAATGGGAAGAGTGCTTTGCCGATTGGATTGATGATCCGAACCCGAAAGCACTACTAAATGCTTCCATCTTCTTTGATTTAGATGGCGTGTATGGCCGCTTAAAATGGGCTGAGCAATTGAACAGCTTCATCGTAAGACGTGCACGTAAGAATAATCGCTTCTTAGCGTGTCTTGCTCGTAACGCGCTCAACCGCACACCGCCTCTGGGTTTCTTCAAAGATTTCGTAATGGAGAAAGATGGCCGTCACAACAACTCGATCAACCTTAAACGTCGTGGCACCGCGCCACTCGCAGACTTAATTCGTGTTCACTCTTTAGCGGTGGCTTCTCGTTCAAAGAACTCATTTGAACGTTTGGATGACATTATCGACGCCGGTATTTTGCCAAAAGGTAGAGCACAAGACTTGAAAGACGCCATGGAGTTTATCTCTCTAGTTCGTATTCGTCATCAAGCACACGATGTTGACAATAACATCGAGCCTGATAACAACATTGAACCCGAAAACCTTTCAGATTTTGAACGTCGTAACTTGAAGGACGCATTCCAAATTCTTAGCAACGCGCAAAACTTCCTTAAGTTCCGTTATCAAGCTAGCAATAAGTTTAAGTAGGGACTATGAGTAAATTATTTAGAACTCCTGCGGTGGACTGGCCTTTTAAGTTTGCGCAAAAGCTAGAGCGTTCAAAAGATGAGCGTTTGCAGAAATTTTATAGTGAGCCACTTCCGGCTCCAGATACACCACTTTCTGAAGTGACCTTTTTAGCAGTGGACTTTGAAACCACAGGCTTAAACCCTGTTAAAGATGGCATCATTACCATTGGGTTAGTCCCGTTTACGCTCAATCGTATTTATCTACGACAGGCAAGACACTGGACACTTAGGCCTAAACAAAAACTAGAAGAAGAATCAGTCGTCATCCATGGCATTACTCACAATGACATTATTGATGCTCCAGATTTAAATGAAGTGCTTGAAGATATTTTGGGGGCAATGGCAGGCCACATTCCAGTTGTTCATTACCGTCGAATTGAGCGTGATTTCTTGGACAACGCGTTAAAAGTAAGGCTAGGCGAAGGCATTGAGTTTCCAGTATTAGATACACTAGAAATAGAATCTCAAATTCAGCATAAATTGGCCGGTGGCTTGTGGAATAAACTCAAAGGCAAGAAGCCGGCATCAGTAAGACTTGGGCAAAGTCGTCGTCGATACCACTTACCGGACTACACGCCACACCACGCACTAGTGGATGCCATTGCAACCGCAGAGCTACTCCAAGCGCAGATTGCTCATCACTACAGCGATGACATGCCTTTAAAGGATTTCTGGCTGTAGTGGCTGCTACATGGCGAATCGGTGGCAGAAGAGCAATATAGAGTTAGATATATGAAAAAAGAGGTGCATCATGCTCCTCTTTCTCTATTCATTGTTATTTGTCTGTCGAAAGCAAAGACTGATAATAATGGCGTTTCTGTTTATACATATCCTCATCGGCGACAGCGAACAGATTATCGAGATCGGTAGATTCGCTGCACGAAGACCCGATAGAAAATCGAACCGGAATAGAGATACCAGCTTTAGCTTCAATAACTTGTCCTTCTTGGTCCGCATACAGACACTGCACCAATGAACCTGCACTTTGAAGATCTTGACCGTGACCGCTTAAAGTGAGGATCCCAAACTCGTCTCCTCCTAAACGGTACAAATTACTCATACTATCCAGTCGCTTACGAATAACTTCCACACTACACTGTATCAACTGATCTCCGACCTCATGCCCGTAGACGTCATTCGTATTTTTCAATCCGTTGATATCAATAATAAATAAAGACAGTGTATCTCGGTTGTTGACGACACACCGCTTACTAAACTCAAAATCTTCGTTAAACGCTTTTCGGTTATAGCAGCCTGTCTGCATGTTAACTCGAGTGATGTTTTCTAGCTCTATCCAACCGGCTAACTGTTTTTGGTACAAATCGAAAATTAATACGTCTTCTTCGCTCAGACGATCAAACTCTTTAGAAACAAAGTAGCCAATAGTGGCGCCTTTAGAATCCACCAATACTTTAGAATCCAAGAGCACTTTAGAACCCAACAGCGCTTTAGAATCCAATAGCGCTTTGCTGCTCTCGGGCTTATCACTAAAACTGAACTGCATACAACAGTTAGGCAATATCGATACAAGTTGTACATTAACCAGCTCTGGAATTAGGCGATATTCAACACTTTTTCTCATCGAAGCAAACTGAACAATCTTGAGAATTCGATGCTTATGTGATTCTTCACGGGCTAATGAATACGCTAGGCTGCTGGTTTTCTCTTCTACCGTTTTCTCTAACTGTATATTGAAATTTTCTAGCTTGTTATTACTCTCGGCGATCTGATAGTTAGCAGAAATTAACTGCTCATTTCGTACCGTTAATTCACTGAGTTGATGCTGTATTCGAGCCCACATTTTTCCTAATAAACTGCTGAGAGTGAAGAATTCCGTAAAACGATGCTCTTCTAGTTTATGATTAGGCAACTTATTACTCGAATATGACCCAACCGACTCTGTTAGCAAGTTCAACTGTTGTGAGAACAAACGACTTAAAAGCAGAGCACACACAATAGCAATGGCTAATGTTGCGAATAGAATTTTGACAAACACCGCCTCTGATTGCTGCATTTCTAACAATCGAGCACTGTCAGAAACATTATGTTTTATCGAGAGCCTTAAAGGTGCTGAAAACAAGTCGTTGCCTATTGAAACGAGCTTCGTTTCAGACGCAGTGTTCTCTGCATTAGTGCGTTCGACGCTAGTGCGTTCTAAACCAGAGTGAGGAACGTGATTAAACTCGACCGACTCATTCTCATATAGGAAGGGGGTGACTTTGGACTCCAACCGGTCGTAACCCATCAGTACAACCAAATAACCTTGCGGTGTATAACTAGAACCTTCAATAAGCCGATAAGGCAAAATGGGAGCAACAAACGCAATGCCTGCACTGGCATCATCCACTAACTCAGGTTCAGTAAATTCAGTGTGAAACAGCTTTCCTTGCTTATAGGTTAAAAGCGGCTGCTTCAAATCTTCGAGTAACTGACTTTTCTCAAAGTGATACAAACTGCCCTTGCTGTCATAAATAGGTTTCCAGTAACGATCCAGTATGTACGTGGCTGACACGCTATCAGCCAACGAATTAAAACTATCCATCTTGTCCCAGACTACGCTCGAGAAAAAGATATTCCCTCCCGCCTTAATCAAAGAGCGATCCTGCGAATACCATTGTGTAAGGCTTGCGATGAGATTAACTTTGTCAAATACCGTTTGCTCAATACCGATAGTCGAATTGGCCAACTTGATTTCTTTTTGCTCTAGAGAGCTTTGGCTTTGTTGATTCAATATAAGCTGTCCAGCGACATAAACAGGAAGCAATGAACAAGCAAGTAGTACTAACCCCATGGTGTACTTTAGAGAAAGTTTCAATTGCCGGACCTCATCGTCGCCGAGTAATAGAGCACGAATTCATCATAGAACTTATGCAACTCTCCCTTTGGCATACCTGACTTGAATCGCTCATATGCCCTTGCAGACGCTTCCCATACAATCGCCATTCGGTAATCACTCGACATCATTTGCGACGACTGAAACTCATCGTACATATTGGAAAAGGTGTGATTCCCCTCTTTTACTCGACGTTGATTCACTTCGTAAAATGGAGAGATCATTGCATTTGAGTGAGCTAAGTAGGTGAAGCGATTCGATTGTAAGTATTCAACCACCTCCTTCAATGCCTCTCTTTTCTCTGGATTTTCCATACCTTTTTTGGTGATAGCGAACACTTTCGCGCCACTAAAAGAGGACATAGATCTTCCTTGATACGTCGGCAATGAATTCACGTGTAAAGCCTCACCAAAAGCCGAATCAAGTTCACTAAACGCCCAATCTCCATCAATTAGAAACTCAACTTCACCATTAATGAATTGCTGCCTAGCGCATACTTCATCACAAGATCGTTCAATAGTATTTGTCTTTTCAAGCATCTCGATAAACTCAAAAACCGAGACCAAACCTTTGCCATTGACATTCTGCGCTGAAAGCAAATTTTTTGAAAATAGCTGATAAAATGCCAAATAGAAGTACATATTTGGATTAGGGAAAAGAAGGCTTACCTGCTTCGTATCTGCAGAACGTTGGATTAACGACTCCCAAGTAATGACTTGAGATTGTGGTTTATTTGAATACAACACTATCTGATTACCAATACCAACAGGCAGCGCTTTAAGCTCACCGTCGATAAGCACTGCATCAAGCGCTTTCTTCTCATAGCGTGAGGTATTAACCCAATTTTCAGGGAGGGTAGCAAGATCGATATATTCACTTAACCCTAGGAAATCGGAAGGCACCCAAATAGCATCTGGGAAGATATTATCCCTAGGATCTGCAACAAGAAGCTCTGAACGAATACTGTTGACGTTGAATGGGCGAATTTCAACGTAATGCTCGGTCATCGACTCAATATGTTCTTTGACATAGTCGGCGGTTTCATAGTTGATACCCGCCCATATTTCGAGTGTAGAGGCACAAGTAAACATCGGAAAAAACGCCGGCAAGATACTCAGTAGTCTCACACATCACTCCAATAGGTAAAAAAACATCAGGGTCAAACTTAATTATTCGAACACAAACCAACCTCATCATTACGCGATCACTTGCTAGTTGTTATTTTTTGGCGATACGTTATATAGCAAAAAACCATGAAGAAATAGGACAACGTGACAACATATCATACCCTTAAGTATTGCCTAGGCAAAAAAAAATACCGCAAAAGCGGCATTCATCTCATTTGGTGCTATTGAATTAGTTGACCAATGTTGGCCCAACTAATCGCATTTCCCAATCTTCAACCTCACCCGTTTCCAAACGTCGTTCAACAAGCTTTCCCCAGGATTCAACTAACGGCAAATCAGCTAATTGGCTTAACTCTCTTTTGTCGAGACAACCAGTGAAGACCGCTCCCATGATTCGAGCTAGAGACCAGTCAGGATAAGGTCTTTCGCACAAAATAATCTCGTCACCAGCTCCAATATTCCCGTGTTCCAATACTCGAAAGTACCAACCAGTACGAAGAGTATCTTGCAGTCTTCTTGCCATATCATTTTGCTCGAATCTTACGTTCAACTTCCAACAAGGCATACGTCCCTGTGAGACTTCCAACACTGTTGAACCAATGCGAATCTTATCTTTCAAACAAATTGACGCTTCAGTTATACCACTTGAGCTGAGGTTCTCGCCAAATGCGCCTGCAGCTTGGAAAATCGATTTGTCGCCTAGCTCGCGTTGCCAAGCTGGGTAGTGTTCACTTGGATAAATATGAAGGGCTTTTTGAATACCACCATGGAAACGAGGATCGCCTTGCTCGTCATTTGTAAAGCCAAGCTCTGTGGCATGTTGACGACTAGGCACAACTTGTTTGTTAATGGCACTTTTTGATCCGTGTGCAAAGTCCACAGTCTTGCCTGTTAATACACTATTCACTACGCCTAACTTTTTCATATCCCTTCCCTTTTAACCGTAACTTGTCTGCTGAACTTTATCGCTTGATCTATCGTTTGATTAACGTTGCCGCTTGCTTAAACATGCCGTTTTCTTTGGATATTCCAACTTGATATCGCATACATTTTCTTTCGCGGCTTCATTCACGTTTCCCAACATGATAGCCTAGTGAACCTGTGTCAGGGTAGGGATGTAAGGACAGTTAACAATGCTAACCCGCCAAATTGATTCTCAATCCGATGTCATGAGTTCAAATGAAATGATGGCTACCAGTTTCCATTCACCTGCATTGGTGAAGACCATCGACATGCCCAAAGGGTATATTGACAAAATGCATCAGCACACATGGCATCAAGTTATCTTTCCCATCAAAGGGCTGTTGCAAACCAAAACCGAACACTACCAACACCTTGTGCCACACACCTCAGCCTTGTTTGTTCCTGCCAGTATCCCACATGAATCTATCGCACTTAGTCATACGACGTTTGTCGGCATTTATATCAATCCTGATTTTGGCACGACCTATGATCCTCAAGTGCGAACCATTACGCTCACGCCGTTCTTAAATGAACTGTTACAAGAGCTCCGAAGGCAGTGTGAAGGACACAAAAGTGATGAGGAAGTATCACGTTTGCTCGCGGTTTTACATGACCAAATCATGAAAGGTAATGTACAGACCTTTCAACTATTATTACCCGAAGACAGACGCTTAAAACTAATATTTGAAGCGCTTACAGATATTCCAGCATTAGATTGGTCGCTCAGTGAATGGGGGAAGAAAGTAGGCGCATCAGAGCGCACGTTATCGCGGTTATTCTCAAAAGAATTCAATACGTCGTTTCAATTATGGCGACAGCAAATACGACTGATTTACTCGCTGTCTTTATTGGATGAAGAACTCTCAATTCAAAATATTGCCGACAAAGTGGGTTATCAGAACGACTCTTCATACATCAAAGCTTTCAAGGCCTATTTTGATGTTACCCCACAGCAGTTTCGTGTTAATGGTCAACGGAGAGTGTAAGTGCTAATGGTGAGATACGAGCAGTGATGGGGCTTAATAAAACAAGTGAAGTGTTACTTTCTACTTTGTAATAACTTGTCGTACAAGAGCCTAGTTAGAAGCTAAGAAGGCAGGCTTACCGCTTCAAAGAAATAAAAAAAGAGGAGCATCAAGCTCCTCTTTCGAATTGTGAATATTGAAGTTCGCTTACTAAGCGTATTTTTCTTCAAACTCTTTCATAAAGCTCACCAATGCTTGAACACCTTCTAGTGTCATTGCGTTGTATAACGAAGCTCTCATACCGCCAACAGCGCGGTGACCTTTAAGTGATTTAAGGCCTGCAGCGTCAGCTAGCTCAAGGAACTTGCTATCCAGTTCTGGTTTCGCCAATTGAAATGGCACATTCATTCTTGAGCGGTTTGCTGTGTGAACATCGTTTCTGTAGAAAGCAGAATCATCAATCGCGTTGTAAAGTAGCGCCGCTTTTTCTTGATTGACGCGCTCCATTGCTTCAACACCACCTTCAGCTTTCAGCCATTTAAATACAAGGCCCGATAAGTACCAAGCATACGTTGGTGGCGTGTTGAACATTGAGTCTTTTTCAGCAAGCACTTTGTAGTTAAGAATACTCGGTAGCACATCGTTTGCAAGATCGAGTAGATCATCACGAACGATAGCAATGCAGATACCCGCAGGACCAATATTCTTTTGAGCGCCGGCGTAGATAACACCGTACTGAGACACGTCGATCTTACGAGACAGAATGTTAGATGACATATCCGCAACGATTGGCTTATCCGTTTGAGGAAGCTCGCTAATTTCAATACCATCGATGGTTTCGTTCGGACAGAAGTGTACATACGCCGCTTCTGGGTCGATTTTCCAATCTTTAGCCGGAACAACAGCCGCTTTACCATCGATTGACGTCTTCGCGTTGAATACATCGATCTCGCAATATTTGCTCGCTTCAGTCACTGCGCTTTCTGCCCAGTAACCCGCATCGATGTAAGTCGCTTTGGTCGCATCACCTAAAAGGTTTAGAGGAACAGCAGCGAATTGAGCACGAGCGCCCCCCTGACAGAAAAGAACTTTGTAGTTGTCTGGGATGTTCAGAAGATCACGTAGGTCCTGTTCGGACTCGTCAGCAACTTGAATAAATTCCTTGCTGCGATGACTGATTTCCATCACGGAAGTCCCTAAACCATTCCAATCAATGAAGTCCGCTTGCGCTTGTTTCATTACCGGTTTAGGCAGTGCAGCTGGGCCAGCACTGAAGTTGAATACGTTATCTAATGTAAGTTCCATGGGGATGATTGCTCCTGCTAAATAATAACTATGCAAGTAATACCATGTTTTACCCAACATAAAAACAACAAAAGAGGTCTTAAGACCTCTTTTGTTTTGTACCGTATAAAATGTTTAAACTTAATCCGCTAAATCACCTTATCAGTATTAACCTTTGCTCTGTTTATTGAACAAAAATCGGCATAAGTAGAGCGATTAATGGAATTTCTTGTCCATTTTCGAACACTAGGTTTCCATTTTCTAAGTCAGCGCTGATTTCATAACCACTTTCTGTTTCCTTAATCATTTCCATCACAAGCAATTCATCGATACCTTCGCGGATGAATGGATACTCTTCAACAAGTTCATTTGAGAAGCTAGAGTGAACGTTACCCGTTAATGCCGGCATGATCATAGAAGGATTGCTGCTGATGTTTTCCGTCCCTTCCGGTACGCTCACCAACCACTTAGATTCAAACTGCCCTTTACCTAGATCTAGTGACATGTTGTTCATTGAAAGGTCGAAACCTTTAGCAAACAGGATATCAATAAATGGAATGATCTGTGCAACGTCTTCTTGCGTCATCACAGGATTAGATTGGTAAATCTCGAAGATTTTCTCAAACGATTCACTATCCAATTTCGACACTTCAAAATCGACGTTTAGGTTGTTCAACTGGCCTTCATTGGTCTCTATATTTGCGATATCCAGCTTAAGGTTGCTGCGCAGGCGCTTAGTTGCTTCATCTAGATGCGATTCAAAATCGTACTTGGAATTTTCAATGGTCATGAAAGGCTGCATTGCAGAATCTGAAACCAAGAAGCTATCGATAGTAAAATTCTGAGTACCTAACCAGTAACCTTTCGCTTGCTGCCCTGAACCCACACCTTTCAGGTTAGACAGCGTTACCTCTTCACCGGTTTCAAAATCAATTTGAACTGAAGGGATTGAAAGCTCGTAATCAACTTGCCCTAAAACAGTCGCATGGCCAGAAAGATTCGATTTAGTGATCGATACCGAAGTGCCATTCTCATCAGAACCTTGATGATTAAACTGGCTTAACTCGAAGTTAAAGTCAGTGTTGCCGTTTAGCTCAGTGCTAGTTGTCAGAGTTAGAGGCAAAATATCGGTATTATCAAACGTCGACAATGCATTTAGGCTCACCAAACCGTGGCTAACGGCACTATTGATGACAAATTCACTCGGCAGTCCATCAATCGCAAGTTGCTCTTTCAGGTTTTCATCCGTCACAGTTAGACGAGTGGTTACGTTGGAAGACAGGTAACCTCTATCGTATTCCACGATCTCAGCTTGAATGCTTGAATTGTTAAGCTTTGCAACGCCATCAGTAATCGCGTTTTGTCCAATTTGCCCAACCGCTAGTGGCCAACAAAGTGCCAATGAGATTGCTCCGCCGATTGCGCCAATTTTTCTTAACTGTTCCATGAGTTCTCTTTCTACACGTGTCTGTTTTTTTAGTCTAACCCATCAGTAGCAAACAAGAAACATTGAGTTAAATCAGTCTATTGCTCGATACTTCGATTGCCTCAATAAATTAACGGCTAGCTCTCATCCTTATTCGGCGGTTCTTGCTAGGCTAGAAGCGTCGCTACTATTAAGGTTGAGCTGTGAATCAATACGCTGTTATCTGTTTAGACAATAATCCGGTTAGCATTGAAAGAATACGTTCGGATCTGGCTCCGTTGGCTTCTGTATTCGATGTTTATACTGCCGAGAACATAGAAGACGCACATCACGCATTAGAAGATATCCATGATCACAACCAAACCGTTGCCTTGGTGATCACTCATCATCATTCTGAATTTAATGGCGTGCAATTTCTTATTGAACTTGAACAGCTACCCCATAGTAATACCGCAAGAACGATATTAGTCAGCGCCTCGTCAGACATTCAATCCATTCTAACCGCTGTGAATGAAGGTCGACTCAATCACTGCCTAACCAAACCGGTTCAAGATCAGGTTCTATTCAAATCAGCGCAAAAAGAGCTGACTTCTTTTGTTATCCAATACGACTCAGAAAACCTGCTCTCTTACAGTGATGCATTGGATCAACAGCGCTTACTCAGAGCGCACATTGAACAAAAGATTCACTCTTTCCAATCGGGGTTCATTCACGACTACCACCAGCTTTCTGATAATGCCCTCGCTGAACGTGTCGTCAATGCCTTACAAGATGTGTTTTCAAAAGATGACAAAACTAAGGCCATTCGTGACTACTCCCCCGAGCATCTGCTCACTGTGGAAGGCGAAGACAATCGTTTTTTATGGCTGATCATTGAGGGTGAAGCGGCTCTTTATAAGAAAGATGAACTTGGGCAACAGCGAGAAGTGGTTCGTCACTCTAAGGGAAACATTGTCGGCGGGATGTCGTTTGTGACTGGTGAGCCTTCGTTCTCTACCGCGATAACCTTAACGCAAACACGCGTTATCAAGCTGGATAAAGATAGCTTTGCTCAAGTGATGCATTCAAACAATACCCTGCTGCCACTATTTACTAATCTGCTGCTCCGTCACTTCAATCGCCGTTTGCAACGAAGCATCACCAATAAGATCAAGCTGCAACAAACACTTGAATCGCTAGAGTCCGCACATCAACAATTGATTGAGAAAGAGAAAATGGCGATGCTGGGTCAACTTGTTGCGGGAGTCGCACATGAGCTAAATAACCCGATTGCCGCTATCTTACGAAGTATTGAAACTCTGTCAGAACATCTCGACCAGATATTGGCAAACCTATCCGTTCCAGAGTCCAATAAAGGGACTGACGTGCTGGCGCATTCAAAATTAGCCAAGCCACTATCAACGGCTCAAGAAAGACAGCTCGTAAAACATCTGACCTCAACGATCGATGACCGAGCTCTAGCAAAAAAGGCAGTGAGACTAAACCTAAGCCAAGATTCTACGGTGCTAGACACATTAAAAGAATCTCCAGTAGCAGGCAAAGAGCTGCTCAATGACTTAGAACACTACCACTATGTGGGAAACTCTATTCGCTCAATTCAAGTGTGCAGTAAGCGTATTGCCGATATGGTCAAAAGCCTAAAAAGCTATGCTAGAGAAGATGAAGAAGTTCGCCACTATGCGGATATCCATGAAGGGCTCGAAGATACCTTAGTGATCTTTGAAAACAGACTCAAACATCACCAACTCGAAAAGCATTACGACACTGACCTACCGCCCTTATTGTGCCAGTCGCTCTCACTGCAACAAGTGTGGACCAACCTCATTTCCAATGCGCTCGATGCCCTTTCTGAGCGAGGGAAAGTGTCCATTACTACCTACCAACAAACTCAAGGCGACGACACGTTTCTTGTAGTGCAAATTTCCGATACTGGACACGGCATTGCCAAAGAAGACATCAACACCATTTTCAACCCAAATTTCACGACCAAAAAAGAAGGCAACTTTGGTTTAGGGATTGGGTTATCCATTTCTCAACAAATCGTTTCGGCTCATCAAGGTTTTATTTTGGTGGAGTCAGAGGTAGGCAGCTACACAAATATGCAAGTGTGGCTTCCATTCAAACAAGAAGGAGCACCTCATGAATAAGTACCTAATTTTATGTGTCGATGATGAGCCTGAAGTTCTCAACAGTGTCCTTCAAGACTTAGCGCCATTTGAAGAAAACTTTATTGTTGAAGGAGCCGAATCGGTCGATGAAGCCAAACAAGTAATCAAAGAAATGGGCCAAGATGGTATTAAGCTCGCCTTAATTTTATGCGACCACATCATGCCGGACAAAACAGGGATCGATTTTCTGATAGAACTCAACCAACACGACGTGACTAAGCCAACACGTAAGCTGTTGCTTACCGGACAAGCTGGACTTGAAGATACTGTCACGGCCATTAACAACGCTGCGCTGGATTTCTATATTTCAAAACCTTGGCAAGGCGACCAACTGAGAGACACGATTAATCAACAACTGACTGATTATGTCATTGCCAACGACAAGCAATTGCTTAACTGGACTTCCATTTTGGATACCGAGCGCATACTGACCGCCATGGCAGACAAACGAACAAGTTTTGGCGAATAGCTCCCAGCCCCATACGGGTGGTAATGACGATTAGAAGCAAGTGGTCAGACTAAACTTTTCTGATAGCTATTAAAGCAAGGAATAGCCGTTCAAGCTGAGCGAACAAAGATTAAATTAGGTCAAATAGAGATTTAATCTCGGCGAGTCGCATTTTAGCTTGCACAGCATAGCACTGAGATTTTATTTATTAACGCTTACATTTTGATGAATTGTATCTAAAACATGAGATCTCAGTTGCAGAGTAACCCTTGATTTGGTCATTTTTTAGTTAATTGACAAATGAATGGCATTTTTATGGATTACTTTTCCGTGAGTTAGATTAAACTGTCTCAATGTTTATGGTTTGCCTGATTTATCTCAAACCAAAGGAATTAACACAAATAAAGGTTTACTGTCGTTATGCGCAAAATTCTACTTACTACCGCTATGCTACTGGCATCTAGCCAAGCACTAGCTGTTGATGAACAACCACAAGTAATGAGCAACTTTAACTACGATTACTTTGAAGCACGTATCGGTGCTAGCCCAGTAACGTTTGGTGGCGCGTTCAGTAAGTCAATTCACCCGAATGCTCACGCTATCGCACGTATCGATTCAGAATTTGAAGGCGATTACGATTCAGCTGTAGGTCTTGGTTTCCACGCACCATTAAACAACTGGGCAGATCTAACAGGTGAAATGCTAGCGCGCATCGTTCAACCTGAGAACTCTAGTTCGACGGATATAGGTATGGAAATAAACGTTGGTGTTCGCCAATGGCTTGGTCCACAACTAGAAGTGGGTGGTAAAGGTGGTTACGTTTCAATCGATGACAATGATGATTGGACTGGTTCTGTTTACGCACGTTTCCACTCTACAGAGCTATTTTCTCTAGGTGCAGAAGCTCGTATCAACGACTTCTACGGTGATCAGCTAATGTTCACAGCTCGTTTCAAGTACTAATACTTGAAAAGATTGCTCTCAATGGGCACTTAGCTTTCCAATAATCAAGGCTAAGACAGAAACAAAAAAACCGAGGATATTCCTCGGTTTTTATTTATTAACAATAATCTTAAGCATATAGGAACAACTTCTTTAGTGGCAGCTCTTTAATAATTGCTGCTTGCGTGGTTCTTGTAACAGTTTCCAATGGATACCATCAATTGCACCCGCAAATTTCCAAAGTAGTTTTAGGTCAACATCATTGCCGTACGCTTTGCGAACCTTATTAAACACTTCAGGTGCGCCTAGCTGCATAAACATTGAAACATCATCCACACCCGCCTTCTTAACCATGCGCTCTAGTGTAAGTTGCATGTTCGGAAGATCTCTTAATCGACGGCTAGCTGATGATTTTTTGAAGCTACGTTGCTGAATTGAATTATCGATTGAAGTACGAATAATGCTATCCAAATCAGGGTGTTCACATGTAAACAAATCAGTAATATCGTAATAGTTTACGGTTGCTGTCGTCTGTTTTTTTACATGACGATACTTTTCACAATCAAGATCTGTCAGTTTTTTATCTAATGACTTTCCACCTCTAATAAATAAACAACCTTCGCTCAACAAAGCGAACATGGCGTCATTTTGAAAGAGGCCCATACCTCCGAACATAGAACGTTTTTGATGCTTACCAAATTGATTCATGTAATTAATAAATGCTGTCTCGGTCATATCCGTTGATCCTTAATCAAATTACCCCGATTAGGTTGATCACCAGACAAGCAGCTTTTTATGCGAAAAATTTTTAATCTATTTTTTATTGTTTAGATGAATATTATGTTTCGTCTCTCACCTTTAAAATAAATGATACTTCGAAAAGAAAAATAAGTCTGGACTTAGTTCACATCAATTAATTGTCTATTCCAGTATTTCATGATTGACTTCACAGTAAACTATCAAATTTGAGTAGAATACTGACATTTGGTGATACATCGGTTCAAACTTTCGGAGCTTATGTGGCCCGATCAGTATTGCCTCTCAGCATCGTGGCTTGTAAAATAGTACGACATACCTGCTGTTGTTTTTTATATGAATCATTTATCGTTTTTCTGGCTACCACAAAATAAAGCTCTTCTATTAAAGGGCCTAGAATCAGAGTTTGCCCAATTAGTTGGTCATTCTATCTCAGCGGGAAAAATAACACTTCCTCCTATACCTAACGTTGTACTCAAAATTCAGAAACTTTGTACCCTCGATTCAACCGGGATTGCCGAAGTTGCCGAGTGCTTACTTGAGGACCCGGGCCTCACGGCCGTTGTGATTCGCGTTGCTAACTCTGTCGTCTTTAACAGACGCAACATTACTTGCGTCGATATTGTGACAGCGGTTTCTCGCCTCGGTATATTGAGAGTACGCGACATTGTTACAGCTCAAGCAATTGAGCAACTCAAGCATTCAGTAAACCTTAGCAACGAATGTAACCAACTTTTGGTCCAGAGTGCTTCTGTGTCCAAAGAGCTTGGCGCGACCATGGTTCTCGTGACCAATGGATTCAAAGAGCTTTCCCCTATTGAATATCGCTATCTTGAACATGAAAAATCATTGCTTGTTGGGTTATTAGCAGACATAGGTTTGTTCTGTTTAGTCAGCGAATATCACCTCTATCTCGAAAACGGTAACTACCTCAACCACGATATCGCCCTGCAAATCTTCCAAGGTCAGTGTTCGGCGACAAGTAAGCTAGTTTTACGACGTTGGGGTTTCGATAGCGACTTTATTGATGTGTGTAGCAACACCATCAATATACAAGAAGAGCGTGAAGTGTCTTACCTGGATATCGCTAGAATTGCTAACCACCTATTGATGTTCAGAAACAAGGACGAGAACATCGACGAGCACGAAGTTGAACTGAATGTGACTGGTGCAGAGGTGCTTTATAAATTAAGCAACTTGAGTAAACATGATTTTAATGCAAAGCTAAACGACGTTATAAACACTAGCGGCTTCTAGGCAACCGTTAAAAGCTAAGTATATGTAATATGAAGTAAATGCAATGGGGAAAGCATGTTTACAGGGATGATCTTTATATTTGCACCACTCGTCGTGGGGTATCTTTTTTCTATTTCAAATATTCAAACGCTAGAGTTTATCAACCGCTCTACCTCGCGTTTAATTTACGTGATCTTGGCGCTTATGGGCCTAAGCTTGGCCGCGCTTGATAACCTAGGTAGCAACCTGCAGACAATCCTTCTTTATACTGTCACTTTCTTTGTTTGCTTGGGTGCTTGTAACCTAATGGCACTGCCTGCTATTGATAAATTACTGCCACTTCAAACTGACAGCAGCAAAAAGAAGCTCCCTCTGTCCTCTATGGCGATGGAATCGGCCAAGCTAATCTTAGTGGTGGGCTCTGGCCTTATCGCTGGCTTGGTGTTGCCTATCGGCCTGGATTGGGTCGATACCGCCAGTGAATGGATTTTGTTTGTACTTCTGTTCTTCATCGGCATCCAACTTCGTAATAGCGGACTAACGCTTCGGCAAATCTTGCTCAACAAGCACGGCATGGTTATCGCGGTAACAATCGTCATCACCTCATTGGTAGGTGGCGTTATCGCGGCTTATCTTCTTGATATACCTCTGTTCAAAGCTTTGGCGATGTCTTCAGGTTTTGGTTGGTACTCATTGGCCGGTATTTTGATGGGTGACGCCTTTGGTCCAGTCTATGGGGGGGCGTCCTTCATGCTTGAGCTGCTAAGAGAACTGGTTGCCTTGGTATTGATTCCAGTTCTGATTCGTAGCTATCCATGCACCTCGATTGGTTATGCGGGGGCAACGGCGATGGACTTCACCTTACCTGTGATTCAAACCACAGGAGGCGTTCGATGCGTTCCTATCGCGATTGTCAGTGGCTTTATTCTAAGCTTGCTTGTCCCGATTTTGATGTTGTTCTTTGTATCTCTTGCTAACTAGATCGCAGGAATAGTAATTGTTTTAGATTAGAATGCATCTCGAATTGAAATGCCCAAGATACCGATACAGTTACCGAAATAAAAAGACACGAAGTGTCATTGCTCAACAAATAATGATCACGGTACTCTGTAACGACAAAGTTATAAAAAGAATAAACTTACAAAAGGAACCACTATGAAACGCCTTTGCGTCGCATTACTGCTAGCTTCAACTTCTACTTTCTCTTTTGCAGCAGATTCTATGTCTGAAACAAATCAGTGCCAAGCAACAAAATATGATGCGTACATCGACGCTTCTTTGAATTGGTATGCCGACCTTGCTGCTTTAACGTCTGAACAGTACCCAGAGTTAACAGAAGTCAGTGAGTGGTTCCTAGAAGGTCGTAAACACCACTTTGAACTTAATCGTGCCGCGGTCAATTACTACCTAGTTAACGACTCAAGTAAAGTCGCTACTGAGCAGCCAGTTGAAGGTTGGTTGCAATTAGAACAACACGACATTAAGACACTTTCAACGCGTAATGATGAGCTTGGCCAAATCGCAAAAACAACGTTCGATGACCGCCAATCAACGCCTCACGCTCAAAACTACGAACTACGTTCAGCGTTTGCAGAATTGCTTAGTCACCCTAAGCAGATCGACACAGCACTGCAGCGCTACAACCAGTCAATTGCTAAACTTGAAGCGATTAAATGTAAATAACCCCTCATTTAGTATGCTTTTTTGAGAAGTTGGATTTCATAATTAAGACGGGACATTGTTCCCGTTTTCGTTTAGATTGTCCCGCTCGCGTCAATATAAAAAAAAATAACTCGCTTGCTATGGTTACGGAACAAAAAACAGCAGATGTTAGCTTCGACAGTCTTTTACGTATCTTCACGGTACCTGAAGGCCCAGATTCAACACTCACTCAAATTGAAGACAAACTTTCACGAAACCTGAATCAATTCTTACGTGAACACATTGTGGCTGAAGAAAAGCCGCTGCGTGAAATTGAGAAAGATTTTTCAAATGCTCATATCCCTGAGCAACCTGAATTTGTTTCTGAACATACTGAGCATCTACTCGATTCTCTCGTGTCTCATTCGGTACATACGTCATCGCCAAGTTTTATTGGCCACATGACTTCTGCCCTGCCGTATTTCTTGATGCCGCTTTCTAAGATAATGATTGCCCTCAATCAGAATCTAGTAAAAATCGAGACCTCAAAAGCTTTTACTCCCCTAGAACGTCAAGTTCTGGGCATGCTACATCGCTTGATTTATCAAGATAGTGATCAGTTTTACTCTCGTTGGATGCACAGCGCAAACCACTCTCTAGGTGCGTTTTGTTCTGGAGGTACCATCGCGAACATTACTGCGCTTTGGGTTGCACGTAACAATGCACTGAAAGCACAAGGTTCGTTCAAAGGTGTCGAGAAAGAAGGCTTATTCAAAGCCATGAAGCACTACGACTATGAAGGCCTTGCCATCTTAGTCTCTGAACGTGGTCACTACTCTCTTAAAAAAGCCGCTGATGTACTCGGTATCGGTCAAGAAGGCCTAGTGTCTGTTAAAACCGACAACAACAACCGAATTTGCACAGACGATCTAAGACTGAAAATAGAACAACTCAAGCAGAACAAGATAAAACCTTTCGCTGTTATTGGCGTAGCGGGTACAACAGAAACCGGTAATATCGATCCGTTAAGAGACATTGCCGAGGTATGTGCTGAATCTGATTGCCACTTCCATGTGGATGCTGCTTGGGGCGGCGCGACTTTAATGTCGAATAATTATCGCCACCTGCTTGATGGCATTGAGCTGGCGGATTCAGTTACGATTGATGCACATAAACAGCTTTATATCCCTATGGGTGCGGGTATGGTTCTGTTTAAAAAACCAGACGCAATGACTGCTATTGAACATCATGCTCAATATATTTTGCGTAAAGGATCTAAAGATCTCGGCAGCCATACGTTAGAAGGCTCTCGCTCAGGCATGGCCATGCTGGTTTATGCTTCGATGCACATCATCAGTCGTCCAGGTTATGAGCTACTGATCGACCAGAGTATTAACAAAGCGCGCTACTTTGCCGACCTGATCAAGCAACAAAACGATTTTGAATTGGTATCAGAGCCTGAACTTTGCCTACTGACTTACCGCTATGTGCCTGAATCAGTTAAAGCCGCCCTACTTAAAGCCGACGCAAAAGAACGTATTGAACTGAATGAGTTACTGAACGAGCTCACTAAGTTCATTCAGAAAAAACAACGTGAAACAGGTCGATCTTTTGTTTCAAGAACTCGTTTGAACCCTGAAGTTTGGGCGCATCAACCAATCATCGTTTTCCGTGTTGTGTTAGCGAACCCACTAACTGGCAACGACATTCTTTCTTCGGTACTTGAAGAACAGCGCGAAATATCGACACTAGCCCCTAACTTGATGGGTAAAATCACCAAGTTGGTTACGCAAATCAACACATAGCCATTCAATTTTAGTTGCATCAAATTGAAAATTTCTTTCTTTTTGATGTAACTAAGCTGTCAGTTCGTACTCAATTTGCACTCTTTTTACTCAAAATCTCTTCCAGTTCTGTAGTTTTCTAAAATTTTGTTGAGGTTTGTCATATTCTTAAGCATTCATGCCGTGTTTTTGTATTAGTAAATAGTATGTTGGGTTTATACTGACTATATGGTGCTAGTTAGCTTGATATCTATTTGAAGCAGCGGTATTTACATGCAAAAAAATATTTTGAGTCATGTTTTACTGATATTTGTTTCAGCCATACCCCCTGGTAAAAAGATATTAACTAGCAAGTTGTTCTCTATACCCTTGTGAACACTATGAATACATTAGAAAAAATACAAAAAAACCTGGAAAATTTCAGCAAGTCTGAGCGTAAGGTAGCCGAAGTAATTATGGCTTCCCCTCAAACTGCAATTCATTCTAGCATTGCTACCTTAGCTAAAATGGCTGACGTGAGTGAGCCAACAGTTAACCGCTTCTGTCGTCGTTTAGACACAAAAGGCTTCCCTGACTTTAAACTTCACCTAGCTCAAAGCTTGGCGAACGGTACACCTTACGTGAACCGTAACGTTGAAGAAGATGATGGCCCAGATGCTTATACACACAAGATTTTCGAATCGACTATGGCTTGTTTAGACGTTGCTAAAAACAGTCTCGACGCGATGCAGGTAAACCGTGCGGTTGACTTGCTGACTCAAGCAAAACGCATTTCGTTCTTCGGACTGGGTGCCTCTTCTGCTGTAGCCAAAGATGCTCAAAACAAGTTCATCCGTTTTAATATTCCGATCACATGTTTCGAAGACATCGTGATGCAACGAATGAGCTGCATTAACTGCAGTGATAACGACGTTATTGTTCTTATCTCTCATACAGGCCGAACTAAAAGCCAAGTTGAGATCGCGAACTTAGCGCGTGAAAACGGTGCGACAGTTATTGCTATCACAGCAAAAGACTCTCCACTAGATAAAGCGAGTTCACTGTCTATCTCATTGGATGTACCGGAAGACACAGACGTTTACATGCCAATGGCAAGCCGTGTCGTTCAAATGACGGTTATCGATGTGCTAGCAACAGGCTTTACGCTTCGTCGTGGCTCTGGTTTCAGAGAGAACCTAAAACGCGTTAAAGAGTCACTTCGTGATTCACGTTACGAGAAGTACTCTCAGTTCTAACCTGCTAAGACATGAACAGAAAGCACATGACTTGAGAACAAGTCGAATTAAAAAACGGAGCCTAGTGCTCCGTTTTTATTTGTCTTTCCGAAAGAATTTTTTTAATGTTCTCTTTACCAAAACAAATACGGTTAAATAGTCCAACTATTGCCTTTTTCAACCACTCCGTTTTCAGACGCATAAGAATTAATATATGTAAAACTCGACTCAACCTCTTGAGACCGATCTTTTTGATTCAATAAAGCGTTCTTATCAGAGATCTGATCACAACAGCACTCCTCACAAACTTGCTGTAAAATATGTACTAACCTTTCTCGATTCAGCGGTAGCGGATTGCCTTTAATTGCGACCGATTTTAATGCATCGGCTGACACTTCATCAAACTGAGCGGCACACACACCAAATTCGAGTAGACTTGGTAACTGGAGAGTATTTAATGTTCCAGATAACCAAGAAACGGCCTCTTCCTCTTTAGCCTCTATATTATACGTCACTATTTGAGCAATTCGTTTATAACGTACTAAGATGTCGTCTCGTTTCTGTTCTCTTGCTACGGCAATGTTTTCTAACATTACATATGGCGCTAACCGAGCCGTAATAATACTGTGTGGCGCAGAAATTTTACCACCTAGCGCAGACGCTAAACCATGAGCAGCACCAAGCTTAGCATTAGTGATTGCCATTCCACCAAGCATAGAGGCAAACGCTAGATCACAACGTGCTTGTGGCTCATCATCAATACATGCCCGAACTACAGATGAACTCAATTTACGCAGCCCTTCCTCGCAAATCATATCGGTCAGCGGGTTAGGTTCACCACACACATAGGCTTCCATTAAATGAGTAAATGCATCCATCGCACCACGCCCCGATAGATACAGATTGGTGCCATGAGTTAAAGTAGGGTCAACAATCGCAACGTTCGCCAGCATGTCTGGGCTTCTAAGGCTAACCTTGACTTGATCTTGGCCTGATTTGAGCACCGCATTCTTAGTTACTTCTGCCCCCGTACTCGCCGTTGTAGGAATAGCGATAAACGGAATAGGTTTGGTTTTCAAAGGAACATTACGACCAACCACTTCTACATAGTCGTATAAATTACCTTGATTAGGTAGAACCGCCGCTAAAGCTTTCCCCATATCAATCGCACTGCCTCCACCCATGGCCACTACCATGTCAGGTTTAAATCGACGAGCAGAAATGGCGGCTTCTTCTACCATTTTTATGTTGGGTTCACCTGAGACCGCAATGTGTTGATAACGTATGCTTTGCGCATCAAAGTAATCGGTGACGATTGAAGTTCGTTCTAACGTATTACCAGTAACCAATAGAACACTGTAGCCATATTGATTAAAGAGAGACAATGAAGCCTTTAATGCCCCATCACCAAAGATGATCTTTGTAGATGTCATAAACTGAAACATGGTGCCTCCTGCGCCTATGTATGACTAAACAAAACTGCGAACTCTTGGTATTTGGAATATGACGTTTGTGTTTCAAACATAACCACGATATTGACGTAGTAACATCAGCGAAGAATACAGAGTGTGGTTCTATATCTGTTTCTAAGATGCCTCGTTCTGCAGCTGATTTTTTTGACGAGGTGCAACTTGTCGTATTAAAGACAGATTAAAGTCCTATTTTTAGGGGTAATTCACATTCTTATAGTAAGGGTACTCATCGTCAACATTCACAAGAGAACAGCCATGTTGTTTTTTATGAACATTATTTGCTCTGATAGGCAAAACCTATTGTATTAAGAGGCAATTCCATCTTTATTTCCCTAAGGCATTAGGGCATAGTTGGTTTCAAGAATTTTTGAGTCGTATTCAGTTTAAGAATAGTTGACATATTTAGGTTAACGAGCCTCATCCCGTATTTAGGAGAAATGAAATGTTTGTAGTTATTTTTGGTCGCCCAGCTTGCCCATTCTGTGTTCGTGCAAAAGAGCATGCTGAAACTCTTAAAGCGAAGCGTGATGATTTCAACTACCGTTATGTTGATATTCACGCTGAAGGCATCAGCAAAGCTGACCTGGAAAAAACAGTAGGTAAGCCGGTAGATACAGTGCCACAAATTTTCATCGACCAAGACCACATTGGCGGTTGCACAGAATTTGAAGCATACGCAAAAGAAAACTTAGGCCTTTTTGACTAAGCTAAATTATCTCTTACGAGCATCGAGGTTAAAGCCTTAAGCAGCTAACCAGTTTACCGTTAGACTGTCAGATTTATATAAAGCCCGCTCCCTGTAGCGGGTTTTTTTCATAACAAGTTTTCGTACCGAATAAGAATCAGGTCAAAATCAAGTAAAATAGCAAAATATCGCTTATAATTTATTTATATTTAGATACAATTCACCTCTCAAACTTACCCTGTGTTTCACGCCAATTATTGAGCGACCGCTGTGAATATCGACGTTGTTTTTCTGCTAGAACAAAACCCTATCCTTCTCATCTTTGTTGTTTTATCGATTGGTTTAGCCATTGGTAAAATTCGTTTCGGTAGCCTCCAACTCGGCAACTCAATCGGTGTTCTGATTACTTCCCTTATCATGGGACACCTGGGTTTTTCGTTTAATGCAGATGCGCTCACTATTGGCTTTATGCTCTTCATTTACTGTGTTGGTATCGAAGCCGGGCCTAATTTCTTCGGTATCTTCTTCAGAGACGGTAAGCATTACCTTATTCTTAGCCTTGTCGTACTCTCTACCGCAATTGCTTTAACGTATTTCAGCAGCCACTACCTTGGTTTAGACTTTGGCTTATCAGCAGGCATGATGGCGGGAGCCCTAACGGCAACGCCGATATTAGTTGGTGCTCAAGATGCTCTCAATTCTGGGATTGCAGAATTACCAAGAAATATGGATTTAGGTTTGATCATCGAAAACCTTTCTGTGGGTTATGCGATGGCTTACTTAGTCGGCTTAATCAGTATGATTATGTTCGCTCGCCTCATTCCAAAACTTCAAAAAGTAAACCTGCATGACTCAGCAGAGCAAATCGCTCAAGAACGCGGTCTAGGGGCATCTGGCCAACGTAAGGTTTATCTTCCAATAATTCGTGCTTACCGCGTGGGACCAGAGCTTATATCTTGGACAGACGGTAAGAACCTGCGTGAACTAGGTATCTATCGTCAAACGGGTTGTTACATTGAACGTATTCGCCGTAACGGTATTCTCGCCCACCCTGATGGTGACGCAATTTTGCAAGAAGGCGATGAGATTGCATTGGTAGGCTTCCCTGATAGCCACGCTCGTCTCGACCCAAGCTTCCGTAATGGTAAAGAAGTTTTCGACCGTAACCTTCTCGATCTACGAATCGTAGAAGAAGAGATCGTCGTTAAAAGTGACAATATCGCAGGTAAACGTCTTTCAGATCTCAATCTGTCTGAGTATGGCTGTTTCCTTAACCGCGTAGTTCGAGCTCAAATTGAAATGCCGATGGACTTAAACATCGTGCTTTCCAAAGGCGACGTGCTGCAAGTGAGTGGTGAAAAGAGTCGTGTTCACGGCTTAGCTGAGAAAATTGGTTTCATCTCGATCCACAGCCAAATGGCAGACTTGATGGCTTTCTGTAGCTTCTTCATTCTGGGCATTTTGTTTGGTTTGATCACCATGACATTCGGTCAGGTTTCGTTTGGCTTAGGCAATGCAGTCGGCCTGCTATTGTCGGGGATCATGCTTGGCTTCTTAAGAGCAAACCACCCTACCTTTGGTTACGTACCTCAGGGTGCGTTAAACATGGTCAAAGACCTCGGTTTGATGTTCTTTATGGTCGGTATAGGTTTAAGCGCCGGTGGCAAGATATTCGAGCACTTAACCCAAGTTGGACCACAGGTCATTGGTATTGCTCTGGTGGTGAGTGTTCTACCAGTATTCTTCGCCTACTTGGTCGGCGCTTATGTGCTGAAGATGAACCGAGCTTTATTATTTGGAGCCATCATTGGCGCTCGAACCTGCGCGCCTGCGATGGATATCGTAAACGACCACGCTCGCTCAACCATTCCGGCTCTGGGTTATGCAGGTACCTATGCGATAGCCAATATATTGATGACCTTAGCGGGTACCTTCATCATCATTATTAGCTAATCTCTTAGGTGTTAAGAGCGCTTTAGGTTAGATATTTTTAATGCACTAATTCACCTTTGGATTAGTGCATTTTTATTACTCGTTATATTCTTCTCTTTCCCTATCTTTCTCATCTGTCTTTTAGCTCTCTGCGCATATCAAATCAGCTCGTCATTTTTCTCAAACTACAGATAAAAAAATAGGCGCTCAATGAGCGCCTATTTCGTTTTATTCGATTGTTCGAATTAGATGTCAGCTACATCAAATTCAACCGCTGTATCAACGTCGGCTTCGTAATCCACACCTTCAACACCAAAACCGAATAACTTCAAGAACTCTTCTTTGTACTCGACGTAGTCTGTCAGTTCTTTTAGGTTTTCAGTTGTGATTTGAGGCCATAGGTTACGGCAATGTTCTTGGATGTCGTCACGAAGTTCTAGGTCGTCTAGGCGTAGACGGTTCACTTCATCAACTTCTGCAGCGCTACCGTCTTCTTTGTATAGACGTTGGCTGAACATGCGGAAGATCTGTTCCATACAACCTTCGTGGATACCTTCTTCACGCATCTTCTTGAACACCATAGCGATGTAAAGAGGCATAACAGGGATAGCCGAGCTTGCTTGAGTCACAACAGACTTAAGAACAGCAACGTTTGCTGTACCGCCAGTTTGGCCTAGCTTCTCGTTTAGCACTGATGCTGCACGGTCTAGATCCATCTTCGCTTTACCTAGCGCGCCATCCCAGTAGATTGGCCACGTTAGTTCAGTACCGATGTAGCTGTAAGCAACTGTCTTACAACCGTCAGCTAGAACACCAGCTTCTGAAAGTGCGTTGATCCAAAGTTCCCAATCTTCACCGCCCATTACAGTAACAGTGTCTTTAATCTCTTCTTCAGTAGCAGGCTCTACGCTTGCTTCAATGATCAGGTCTTTGTTCGTATCAACAGCCGTTGATGTGTATGTTTCACCGATAGGTTTTAGAGCTGAACGAATCACTTCACCAGTCTCTGGCATTTTACGCACTGGAGATGCCAGTGAGTACACAACCATATCGATTTGGCCTAGATCTTCTTTGATCAGGTCAATTGTTTTCTGTTTCGCTTCGTTAGAGAAAGCATCACCATTAAGGCTCTTTGAATACAGGCCTTCTTCTTTAGCAAGCTTGTCGAACGCTGCTGAGTTGTAATAACCAGCTGTGCCCGGCTTTTTCTCAGTACCGGCTTTCTCGAAGAAAACACCGATAGTTGAAGCGCCGCCACCAAATGCAGCCGCAATACGTGAAGACAAGCCGTAGCCACTTGAAGAGCCAACAACTAATACACGTTTAGGTGCGTTTGCGATTGGGCCTTGAGCTTTTGTGTAAGCAATTTGTTCTTTTACATTAGCTTCACAACCGACTGGATGTGTTGTAGTACAGATGAATCCGCGAATTCGAGGTTTGATGATCATATTCAACTTCCTTAAAAAATCAGGTTAAGGATAAAAGTTTCGTACGCAAATGGCATCTAATTTCTGTAAAAATGTGGTGAAAATGCAAGTGGTTGGAGCACTCAACTGATATTTGCTGACTAAGTCACCATTTGTTAACGCATCTATTGCGACTTCTGCGACAAAAACAAAAAAGGCACCTTATTAGGTGCCTTTTATCGTTTCTTTATCTAAGCAACGCTATTTAGCTTAGGTTTTAACTCTTTTCGCGTCAAAGTTTCACTAAAGTCATGACTGAAGTGGTCAACTTGAATCGCGGTGTAACGCAGTTTATCAGCAGCGACAATTTGGTCGACTTCTTCTTGCGTTAGAACATCGGCAGCAAGTGCTTGAGCCAGTTTGTCGGCCAGCAAGCCTTTACGAGCCACTTTGCCTTCTTTCACTGCTTTGAAGATCTTACGTTCCAGAGGCTTGATGCTGTACATCGCGTTAAAAGCGTTCTCCATAAGACCAATACTGTCATCCTCTTCCTTGCCGATGTAGCAAAGATGAGTCAGACGTTCACGGTGCGCTCCCGGAGTCATCAAGCTTTCAGCTAATTGAACCGTTAGATTGTCACTCGGTTTTTCGAAGTGGTTACCTACAGGGAAAACTAAACCTTTCAGCACTTTCCCAACCATCTTGTTAGGGAAGTTACGGTACGCTTCTTGTAGTGACTTAGCCGCATTGTGGAAACAGTGTTGAACTGCGTAGTGTACGTAGTCTAGATCAGCTTGTTGACGACCTTCATCCTCGTACTTCTTAAGCGCAGCCGAAGCCATGTATAGGTAACTTAGGCCATCGCCCAAACGTGCAGAGATAAGTTCTTTACGTTTCAGCTCACCACCTAGCGTCAGCATTGCGAAATCCGCACTGACTGCAAGCGCACGGCTCAAACGAGTTAGATCTTGGTAGTAAGGTTTCGTTGGACCACTCATGTCGGCTTTAATAAATTTAGAGCCAGTTAGTGCTGCACCAAAAGCACCGAACGTGTTTTTAGTTGCGTGTGAGATATGCTTGAACAACAAGCTATCAAAATCTTTTGCACCTTGCTTCTCATCTGGGTTCGCAGCCGCTTCCATTTCGCTCAATACGTATGGGTGACAACGTGTCGCACCTTGACCGAAGATCATCAGGTTACGAGTTAGAATGTTCGCACCTTCTACTGTGATAGCAACGGGAATACCTAGGTATGGCGCAGCCAAGTAGTTCATTGGGCCATCTTGAATGGCACGACCTGAGTGGATATCCATTGAGTCATTCAGAATAGTACGAGCCATTTCTGTCATGTGATATTTCGCGATAGCCGTTACGATACCCGGCTTCTCTTTCATATCAAGTGAAGTGGTTGTCAGTGTACGAGTCGCTTCTAATAGATACGTTAAACCACCAATACGGCCTAAGCTCTCTGCAACACCTTCAAATTTACCAATCGACATACCGAACTGCTTACGAACATAAGCGTACGCACCGGTCGTTTTCGCTGTTAGGTGGCCCATCGCCGTGCCAAGTGCAGGTAATGAGATACCGCGACCTGCAGACAGACATTCCACCAGCATACGCCAGCCTTTACCTGCGTAATCTGCGCCACCGATTAGCCATTCCATAGGAATAAATACATCGTGACCGCGTGTTGGACCATTCATAAACGCAAGACCAAGTGGATCATGACGCTCACCGATCACAACACCTTCGTGGTCTGCTGGGATAAGCGCACAAGTGATACCGATGTCTTCTTTGTCACCCAGTAGCTTTTCTGGATCGTGCAGTTTGAAAGCCAGGCCAAGTACCGTAGCCACTGGTGCTAGCGTAATGTAACGCTTGTTCCAGTTAAGCTTGATGCCAAGTGTCTCTTTGCCTTCGTGCATACCCATACACACAGTGCCTACATCAGGGATACCGCCTGCATCAGAACCCGCTTCAGGGCCTGTTAATGCGAAACATGGTATATCTGTACCGTCAGCTAGACGTGGAAGCCAGTAATCTTTTTGATCTTGAGTACCGTAGTGAGACAGTAGCTCACCAGGCCCAAGAGAGTTTGGAACCATTACCGAAACCGCAGTACTGATACTGCGAGTCGCAATCTTAGTTACGATAGTAGAGTTTGCGTGCGCTGAAAATTCACGACCGCCGTACCCTTTCGCAATAATTAACGAGAAGAAACGCTCTTTGCGTAAGAAGTTCCACACTTCCTCGGGAAGGTCTCGGTCTTCTTTTACAATTTGGTGGTCATCAAGCATAGCGAGCAGGGTCTCAAGTTCATTATCCATGAACGATTGCTCTTCTGCTGTTAGCTGAGGTTTTGGATATTGATGCAGCTTAGTGAAATCTGGTTTACCAGAAAACAGCTCTCCGTCCCACCAAACACTACCCGCTTCCATCGCTTCTTTCTCGGTGCTAGATAGTGGTGGTAGTACTTTTTTAAAGAGTTTAAAAGCTGGGTCACTTACCCATTTTTGTCTTAGAGAGCTCATAGTTCAGATCCTTTTGTTCACTATATTGTTTGTGAATATTTTACTTTTTATTGTTTTATTCTTTTGCTGACATACCAGCGGCTAAATATGGAATGAGAATATCGACCACTGATTTCGCATCTATCTTTCTGTCATAGTCATTCTCTGCAATTTCTATGAGGGCTTGGCTAGATGCCATGGTGAACACACAAGTCCCTAGGGTGAAGTGCAATCGCCAAAATAACTGTTCTTGAGTAAGGTTCGGATTCGCCTTCATTACTGATGTCGTAAACAAAGAAAGTACTTCGCTATAACGAGTAGTAATAAACCAACGCAGGTGCCCTTGCACATCCGTATAGCCTCTACCGATAAGCAACATGAAGCGACTCGTACCGTTTGGTCTAACATCGTTGAGTGCTCTTAATGGCTGTCTTAAAGACTCAAACACGTCACTCATAGAATACGTTTCGTTCAAGTTTAAGTTCACTAGCGCATCTTGTAGAGCTGGCATGAATGCCTCTAAGTACCGATTGAGTACCGCACGAACCAGAGTTTTCTTATCGCCAAAGTGGTAATTCACTGAAGCTAAATTGACATTGGCTTTACCCGTAATGGTACGTAAAGAGGTGTCATTAAAACCGTGCTCAGCGAATAAGCCTTCAGCCACATCTAAGATTTTGTCTTTGGTTGTACTTCTTGGTGCCATTTCAATCACTCGTATTAAACAACTGTTTGAAATATACTCTTAGTACATTTATTTAACAAGCAAGCAACATCACATTTTCACAAATTGGTCGTACCAGTTGGAAAAAGTCGACACTAACCAATTGAATCGATGTGTGTTTACAAAAAAAGGAAAAATTAATGAATTTTCTTGGAACTGAAATAGAAATGGAGGGTCATAAATTAAGTAGAAAACAGAGTATTTAGAAGTTTAACAGGCCGTCAAACTTGTTCTTCTCACTGCTTTCTTAATTACTGCATTTTCCTTATTAACTCCTATACTTGTATCCGCCCAAACCGTGTTGGTTTGGGCTTTTTTTTGTTTGTTGTTTAGAGTGAAACCTTACTTGCCCTTCTTCACAGCTACAACTACAAACTAAACAGCGCGATCGATTCTTTATATATTGTCATTTTTTACTAAAAATCGAACTACCACGCTTGGCACATTGCTATCACTGAGATACGTATTTCAAACAACCCCCTAACCAACGTTTATCAATCTCTGCCCAAGCCGAATTCTAGCCTTGCATTTATTTTCAACACATCTACTCGAAGCTTACCACCTGTCACAACTGGTAAATTAATCAATAGCGATAGAGACTTACATTCGAAATAAAGCCAACAAACTTAGCAATTTCTAGCAGATGTCCTAAGCTTCGTTTAATACCCTTCTCAATTAAGTAGTTAAACGCTAGTTGAGAGGAGGCGGGAGCTTTTAAAAGTAGAAGGAGACCTACTTTGAGACTGTTTAAATTACCCATCATCTGTTGCTTAGCTATTGCAACCCCACTCTCTGCTCAGACTTTAGAACAGGCCGTTGCCATTACCTTGGCTACCAATCCTGAGATAAAAAGTATTTTTAATGAGTTTGTGAGTGTACAAAAACGAAACGATGCCGCAGGTGGTGCTTATAGGCCGAGTATCGATCTTGATGCTGGTATTGGCTATGAAGGCATAAACCCTGCGCGAAACAACGGTCCTGATACCGATCTCACACGAAAGGAAGCCACCATATCCCTCACTCAGTTGTTGTGGGATGGTTCGTCGACTCTCAATGATATTGACCGTACTGCCGCAGAAGCGGAATCGGTTCGCTTACAATTACTCGCGGATGCCGAAGACAAAGCGCTAGAGGTCACACAGATCTACCTGGATGCAGTCAAAGCAACTGAAGTTTTAGCCCTTTCGGAAAGTAACCTTGCTATCCACAAGAAAATCTATAAAGACATCAAAAAACGAGCAGCCTCAGGCATAGGCTCAACCGCAGATGTATCTCAAGTAGAAGCTAGGATTGCAAAAGCGCACGGCAATTTATTAGCCGCACAGAACAACCTAATTGATACCCACACTCAATTTAGAAGAATAGTGGGTCAAGAACCGCTTGGCTTAGTTTACCCAAGAGCCGATATTTCTATGATTCCTCTGTCATTATCAGACGCCCTTGTTAATGCTCTGGACCAACACCCGGTAATCAAAGTCGCAACTGCAGATGTCGATTCGGCGCACTTCCAGTACAAACAATCAAAAGGGGTTAACTACCCGACTTTCTCTATCGAGGCATCTCAATCATGGCGCGATGATGCGGGAGGCGATGAAGGTTCGAGCCAAGAGACGTTGGCAATGTTAAGAATGCGATACAACCTCTACAACGGTGGTACCGATAGTGCTAATTCAGAAGCTGCAGCTTACCAACTTAATAAAGCGAAGGATCTAAGAGATCGTGCTTATCGACAAGTGGAAGAAGGCCTTCGCCTATCTTGGAGTGCATTGGATCTGACGTTGCAACAAAAGAACTTCTTGTCTGATCACGTGGATTCGGCGTCAGAAACCGTTATCGCTTATGAGAAACAATATCGAATCGGCAAACGTACACTCCTTGACCTGCTTAACACCGAAAACGAATTGTTTGAAGCCCGTAAAGATTACTTAGATGCGCATTACTCTGAACAGTACGCTAAATACCGTGTAATGAACGCGACAGGCTCTCTATTGAACGCTCTACTGGTCGACATTCCAGACGAGTGGACAACGGCCGTGGAGTATTAATGATGAAAATACCTTACTTATTGCTTTCCGCATTAACGATAACGCTATGTGCATGCTCTAGCCAAAATGAAGAGCCCTACATAGAAACGCCAGAAGCGGAGCAAATTTCAGACCTGCAAGACGATGATAATGATGGGGTGGTCAATGCACGAGATACCTGCCCAAGTACACCTAGAGCGTCATTAGTTGATAATGAAGGTTGTGGCGAGACTATACGCTCAGAAGAAATCAGACAGCTGAACATCCTTTTCGCCAATGACTCCTATGAAGTTAACCCTATCTTCTCAGATCAAATCACTACCATGGCTGAGTTCTTAGAAACCTACCAAAGTGCATCGATAGAAATTCAAGGTTACGCCAGTAAAGTCGGCGCGAGTGAATACAACTTAGAGTTATCAAAGAAGCGCGCTCACCACGTTGAAGATGAATTATTGTCGAATGGTATAGACCCGAGCCGAGTAAGAGTTGTCGGTTACGGTGAAAACCGCTTAGAGAGCGATGGCAACGATGCTACTTCTCATGCACTGAACCGTCGAGTAACAGCAACGGTTGTCGGGCTGAATGAGCAGATCGTCGAGGAGTGGACCATATTTACCACGCTAGAAAAATAACATGACACTGTCACTCTGGTCATCCCAAACGATCCGCAATTCATGCCGATCAAAATAATGAGTTGAATCTAGGAGTTTTAGATCATCAATAACTAACCAAACTAAAAATACTAGCAGTTAGGATCAATAAAGCCGTGATAGGAAACCCTATCACGGCTTTTTTGTTCTTTGCTGTCACATGAATCGGGGAGGATGATTCTGTGACTCGTCTTGCTACTCAGAAGTTAGCTTGTTAATCAGTGAATAGGCTCGCCGTTAAACGAGCCTACCGCTGATTATAGTTTTACTTCTTGTTGCTTTGCTGTTTTCGGTAAAGAAACGCTTAGCAGGAAGTAACCTAGAATTGCAGCTGTTGTAGATCCCATCAGGATGCCTAGTCGAGCTAGTGTGTCAAACTCTACATTCGTTGGGCCAAACGCTAACGAAGAGATAAAGATAGACATTGTAAAACCAATACCACACAGGACAGATACTGCGAAGATGTTCATAAAGTTCACACCTTCAGGGAGCTTAGCAACACCCAATTTCACCGCTCCCCAGCTGAATGCAAAGATACCAAGAGGCTTACCAATCAATAGACCCATAGCGATACCAAGCGGTAGCATACCTGTTAGGCTTGAGATTGAGATACCTTCCAATGAAATACCTGCGTTTGCAAAAGCAAAGACTGGCAAGATTGCAAAAGCGACGTATGGGTGCAGAGCATGTTCTAGATGCTTCAGCGGAGAATGTTCACCTTTATTGCCTTTCAGTGGGATAGCAAAACCAATCACTACACCAGCCAGCGTTGCATGAACACCAGACTTCAATACTGCAAACCACAGAATTGCACCAACAATGAGATACACACTCAGCTTAGTTACATGCTTGTTGTTTAGCATGAACAGCACACCCGTTGCGATGAAACCAACCGTTAGCGCAAGCGTTGATAGGTCGCCTGAGTAGAACAGTGCAATGATAACAACAACGCCAAGGTCATCGATAATTGCTAAAGCCAATAGGAACACCTTCAAGCTAACCGGTACACGGTTACCAAGAAGCGCCATGATACCTAATGCGAATGCAATATCAGTTGCCGCTGGGATAGCCCAACCTTGAAGCGCTTCTGGGTTACTTGAGTTAAATAGCACGTAAATAAGTGCCGGAGCTAGCATACCGCCAACGGCTGCGATAGCTGGGAAGATTGCTGTCTCTTTAGATTTTAATGCACCTTCTAAAAGCTCACGCTTAACCTCTAAGCCGATTAGAAGGAAGAACACTGCCATTAAGCCATCGTTAATCCAGTGAGACACAGACATACCCAAAACGTAACTATGTAATACGCCTTGGTACATTTCGTTCAGTGGTGAGTTTGCTACAAACATTGCGATCGCCGCAGCGATGACTAGTATGATGCCGCCAGCAGATTCCATTTTAAAGAAGTCACGGATGACGTCGGTCATGATTTCGCCCTTATATTTATTATTTAAATAAACGAATAACAAAGAATAGCCATGAGTTTATATCCAAGCTTTCTCGATAGATAATCACTTCTTCGGATGTTTAACTTCGGTTTTTCCTACAAATACTAAACAATACGTCGTATATTCCATAATGTTATTATGTCACATAAATTAAGTATAGATGAGATAGCCGAGTCTGTATGCACATTTAGTTTAAGCTTTTTAGAAACCTCAAGCATAAAAAAGGCTATCAAATGATAGCCTTAGGTGTTTTTCAGTAGCCGGTTAACTGCATAAAGCCCGTCGCTTCATGGCTTCCGCTGGCCATTATTGGCCCTTCCCAATATGGTATGACAAATGGAAGCCACATATCTCTGCGTTTAATGCGCGTCGTGAGATTGATATTGTGCTGTGGCACGTTGATTATCCATTGAAGGGGCATTCTTCTGCCATTCAATAACGTTGTGTTCTGCAGAGGCTTGATAGAGATATCAGAGTCTGTTAAGTGATAAACCTTACCTGAGCGAGTTGCCAATGTGCCAAAAACATAAGGCAATTGTTGGTTGTGACGATAGCGATTGATACTTAACGCGGTGCCATCATCAAGATTAAACACAAACCAATCCCAACCTTGTTGACCCACTCCAAGTAAGCCACTGCCCCACTCTTTATGCACCCACGCCGTACCTTCAACTTCTTTGGTAACACCATCAAGGTTCAACACTCCACTCAATGATAAAAAGGGTGCGCTAAAGTTGTAAGAAGCGACAGGTAGTAGATCGTGTTTTTTCTGATAGCCATTGTCCCCGTTAAGCACGTATGGCCCTTTAGCCACAGTGTCCAATTCGAGACCAAATGTGTCGGTTTTGACTTGAAGACGGCCAGGAAACGGCGTATTACCCAATGCTCGCCAGTTCCAATTATCAATCCAAATTCTAAACGGTCGATTTGTCATTCCCGCTTGACCAATGCCACCACGAGCTAAACGTTGCTCTTTCCAAACTTTCATCTCAGAAGAGATCACCACATTTGAAATATAGATTTGCGGGCTTTGCCACCCCGGAGTTTCGCGTTCATCTGTTGCGATACGAAAGAAACTCCATTGAACCGAGTACTTTTTACCATCTTTCCCTTTTAGGGACGCAAAATAATGCCACCATTCGTGTTGAAACTCTGGATGAAATTGGAAATCTCGCGGCAGAGAAACCGTTCTATCGGGTAACACTGGTTCAAATACATTGAAATGCTCACTGACCAGTACCGAGTTAACTTCATTGACGCCCTTTTCACCGACGTCAACGAAATAGGAGTAGTAAGCCCAGATACTTAAAAGCGCACCAAAGAAGCAGATCAACAATACAGAAGAGATCAATCGGTGCCTGAATTTAATTGAATTATCGCGTTGAAGCATATTAAAGCGCATCCCTTAATGATTTCATCGGTGTGTTCCGAATCATTCTCATCACCGGTAAAGCACCAGCAAGCATTAATGCTGCCATGGCCCATGCAAATGTCACTAAATAATCCCATGGAATCACTTGTAACTCGAGTGACCAACCAAAAGATTGCTTAATCACGATATCCACGATCAAGCTCGCTAACGCTAAGCCAAGCGGAATGGCGATTAGTGAGGAAATAAGTCCAAATACAAACAACTGTAAACTACCAGTTAGGATCAGCTCTTTAGCCGAAACTCCCAAACAACGCTGTAATGAAATATGCCTTTGACGCGATACCTCGCCCGCAACAGTCGCAAAGAAGATACCGAAAACCGCAATCACTAAAGTGATGTTGCCTAGAGTGTCGGCAATAGCGAAAGTTCTATCAAACACACGCATCGCTTGGCTATGGATATTGTTATTATCGAAAATACGTTCCGACCCCAGCCTGAATACATTCTCTAGTCGGCTACGTAAGCCTATTGCATTCACGTCGTCTTTTAAAATGACGCCAAGCCCCACATTACCCCTGCCAGCAAAACCATACAGCCAGTTTCGATGGGACATCATTACTTGATGGTAAGGATTACCATAATCGTAATACACACCCACAACCTGCCAACCAGAGCCTAGGCTGTCATAAAGATCAATGTAGTCACCAGGACGGATACCCAGTTTCAAAGACATAGATTCACTGATCAATACGCCTTTAGAATGATGCAAGTGATACCAATAATTCGGAATACCTAACTTAATCGTTAGTGCTTCTAGTTCACCTTCTGATGGGCCAGTACTAACAACTTGAATACTGCCTACAGGTGAAGCGACGTCTTTTTCCCAACGCCACCACACAGAATCCACTTCAGGTTGATCTGACAACCAGTTGCTCATGCGAGCAGCGGCATTGTTAGTTGGGTATATATAGAGATCAGCGGCCAAACGCTGCGTTAGCCATTTATCCGTAGTATCTCTGAAACTGCCCACCATGGTTTCAACGCCAATATTAGCTGTTAACGCCAACATAAAGGCCATTGTCGCCACACCACGATAGCTCATACTCGAGGCTGCATCAGCAAAGAACCAACGAGCACGAACCCAACGCAAAGAGTAAGACAAACTATTGAACAGCTTCCACATCAAGAATGGCGTAAACAACGCGACACTCACCAGCATCAGGGCAATAATTGCAAAACCCGTTTCTTGGGTTTGGGGCGCTTGATACACAGCAACCGCAGCGACACAGAACCCACAACCCATTAAGGCTTGCCAAGTAAACTCGGTGCCAGCGAAGCGCATTAATGACAGTCGAGAGGTCAAACGAATAGGCTGAGATTTAAGCAAACGTACCAACGGCCAAGCGCACGCTAAGAATGCCCCAAGTAATGCCATTAATAAGCTGTAACCACTCCAACGCCAACTCCAGCTCAGCGTTAAGCCCACATTAGCATCATAAAGATCGCCCAAGCTTGAAGAAACTGCAGGTAACAGTTGATTCGCGAGCATCAAGCCAAAAATATTGCCGCATATCCAGCTGAGTAAAACTAAGATCAATAGCTCTAAACAAAGCGCTTTCGCAAGTTGCCAACCGGATACACCTGTTTGTCTTAATATTCCAACTAACGGCTGACGTTGAATAAATGAAAGCGACATCGCTTGATAAAAAATAAACAAGCCCACCACAAACGACAACATACCCATGGCGGTTAAGTTCAAGTGGAAGGCACTGGTAAGAGATTCCAGCTCCGCCTTTGAACTACGAGTAATCGTTAATCCATTTGGTAGCATGTTCTTAAGACGCTCAAACTTTTCAGTTGGCATATCTGAACACGCAATCACCGAAAGCCCTGCACTGCGTTTTAGCATTCTGAGCAATGAGATATCCGCAATCAGGCGAGTACCATTAATAATATTGTCTTGATCGACAGCCACTGGCCCTAACTCAGATCCATCCATCAGATGGATGTAGTCGCCGTGTTTCCATTCCATGTGTTCAGCGAGATCATCACTGACTAGGATCGGGTATGGCGGTTTCATTAGATTTAAGGTAGTGAGATCTTTTAATGCAACACCCGGCTGTAGCTGAAGCATAGACACAGGGTCTAAGCCAATTAGCATGAAGTTCGCGCCGTTTTCATCAGTGATACGATGGTGGTCAAAAGGAGAACACTGTTGAAAGCCTTCACGGCGAAGTTGGATATAAAAACCTTGCGGGATTTTATTAGCGTTGTGTTTTGGTCGAATACGATAAGGAAGAGGATTCGAAAAAAGTTTCTCGCCATGCGCATAGCTTTGCTTGGCGTGTTGGTTGATGGCAGTAACACCAACCAAAAGTGATACGCCAAGGGTTAAACCAAGCCATACCAAAATAATCTGAAGTGGGTAACGTCGATAGTGACCGAGTAGTGCCTTAACTACGGGCCATGACATGCAGTTGCCCTCCTTGTAGACGGATACGACCATCCATATGGAGCGCTACTTTTTCACTGTGCGTCACCAATAACAAGGTACACTCTAACTGACGAGCCAAAGAAGTAAGCAAACGCATTACCGCTTCCGCATTACGTTCATCTAAGCTTCCTGTTGGTTCATCGGCCAACAAAATTTTAGGTTCCATATACAAAGCACGAGCAATTGCCGCACGTTGTTGTTGGCCACCAGACGCCTCTTCAGGATAACGCCCCAGTAAAGGCATAAGGTCTAAAGCAGAAAGAATTTGTCTCCAGAGTCCTTTATCTTCTGGTAAACCCTTTAATTGACGGCAAAAGCGAATGTTATCGGCAATATTAAGCGTTGGCAGTAAGTTGAATTGCTGGAAGATATGGCCAATATTATTTCGGCGATAAGCAGTACGATCACGTTCAGTGGAGGCGTGCATGTTGAAATGAGGAAAAGCAATTTCACCTGAGTCTGCTAGGTCTAAACCCGCGATAAGATTCAATAATGTACTTTTCCCTGAACCGCTTTCTCCCATTAATGCGAGTTGATCGCCTTGGTTTAATGTTAACTCAGCACCTTGCAAAACAGGGTGGAACTCCCCCCCGTCGACATAGCCTTTACATAGGTCTGACAGCTTTAACATTAAACAGCTCACATTAGTTAGAATTTGGAAGGAGAATCTACACTAATTCCCTGTTAGGAGGAAGTATTTTGAAAGATAGATCACACGCCAACGAGAAAGTCATTAGATTGATGCGCCTCACTTCAACTTCCTATTAAGTTCTTAATCCATTTTCTTGTTTTCATTCGATAGAGCGAACCGCCCCACTTTATGACTTCTTCGGTAAGAAACAGTAAATACACCCATTCAGGCGGGAACTTGAAATAAATAGCAGCGATCGCGGCCAATGGAATGCCAATCACCCACTGAGCGATTAAGTCTTGATAGAGGCAGAACTTAACATCACCACCCGCTCTCAATACACCTACAATCACTGTCATTGGGATAGAACGGATAACAATTCCGACACTTAAAATGAGAATAAACTTCTCTGAGAGCGCTCTGGTTTCTTCAGTCAACGCGCTGAACGCATTAAGTATTGGTACTTGCACAAAATAAAGGAAGACCGCCACAACAATACTGGTCAAGAAACACAAAATGGTTAGGCCGAGAGCTTGATAGTAAACCGCTTCATTATTCTTTGCGCCAAGTTGATTCCCGACCAAAACAGAAGCTGCATTCGACATGCCAATCAATAGACTCAACGAGATAGACTCAACCGGCGTCATTACTGACAGTGCCGCCAAACCTTGTACACCTGATTGCCCCATGATTGCGTGATAAGCAAAAAGACCACCAGCCCAAGCTAAGAAATTAAACGTCGTCGGCAACGATAACTTCAAAAAGCGAATCACTTTTTCAACGGTCGCTGCCGCTTTGATATCACAGAATTTAAAGGCTAATAAATGTTTAGAGAAATAGAGGTAACCAAACAAGGTTGCTACTTCAATAGCCCCACTCATTACCGTCGCAATCGCTGCGCCTTTTATTCCAAGAGCAGGAAAGCCCCAATTACCAAAGATCAGTACCCAGTTTAAGAACACATTAGAAAGGATGCCAATACCACTAAAGAAAGTACTGAGCCCTGGTTTATGCATCGCTCTCAAGCCAACAGCCATACTGCTCACACAGGATACCGCCAACATGCTAAATGAAGTGATAACGATGTATTCCATACCCAAGTTAATGACTTCTTGAGAGTCTGTCGTCACACCCATGATTTGCGCTGGGAAAGAGACAAAGAAAACAATAGTCAGTAAGGCAAACAACGTCGAAACCAACCAGGTCAGAGCGGTACTTTCTCTCACGCCTTGTTTGTCCCCCGCTCCCCAGTATTGTGCCGTCAACAACGCGCCACCCGTGGTAACACCAACTAACATAATGGTCGTCACAAACATCGCACGGCTTGCTACTCCAACCGCCGCAATGTCTGCTTCTCCAAGCTGACCCAACATCAACACATCCACTAAGCCTCGGCTTGAAAACATAATGCTCTGCAAAGTGATAGGCAAAGCAATCGCAATAAGCCTACGAACAAAATCACCGCGAGTGTGATGAAGAATGGAAGAGAGCAACATAGAGATACCTAAACGGAACGTATTGATGAATAAAGATAAATATCGCGCTATTATATCAATGTTCGGTTTTTAACCACAGATATAAATGGAGTAACAATGAAGAAAGTACTGGTTTTAGGCGCTTCTGGATATGTTGGTTCACAGCTCCTCCCCCTCCTGCTTGAACAAGGCTATCAAGTTACTGCAGCAGCAAGGCATATCGACTATTTAAAGGCACGAACAGAACCTCACGACAACTTGTCACTGGAATACCTTGATCTCGCAGATCAAGCGGCGACACAAGCATTGGTACCCGATTTTGATCTTATCTTCTTTCTAGTTCATGGCATGGCAGAAGGCCATGATTTCATTGATTACGAGCTCAACTTGGCGCGTAACTTTGTTTCGGCACTTGGACCGAAGAATCAACACATTATCTATCTCAGTTCTCTTCAGCCTCAAACGGGCGATTCAGAACACCTTCAAGCTAGAAAAAAAACCGGACAGCTACTTCGAAAAGGCCCCGTTCCTGTAACCGAACTCCAAGCCGGTGTTATCATCGGTCCAGGCTCCGCAGCATTCGAGATCATGCGAGATTTCGTTTACAACCTACCCATCATGATTGCGCCAATATGGGTGGACTCCAAAGCCAACCCTATCGCCTTGCAGAACCTTAACCATTACTTGCTGAAACTCGCACAGGACACACCCAATGAAAGCCAAACGTTTGAGGTTGGCGGACCTGATATTGTCTCTTACCGAAACCAGTTTGCTCATATAGCCAAAACAGCCGATCGCCCACTCAGGCTTTGGGCAACGTCATTACTAACGCCTCAAATCGCTTCCTATTGGTTAGGGGTAGTCACCTCCGTCCCTTCTAACATCGGCAGAGCGCTTCTCGCAGGCTTAAAGCATGACTTCATTGCCAGTTCGACCACCATTAGAGAAAAGTACCCTCAAAAGCTTATATCGTTCGAGAGCATGGTTGAGCAAGCCATTCACGCTGAAGGAAATTTCGTTAAAAGTAATGTCTGGGGCTTTGATAAAACCGCGTTCAAACGATGGCAAGCTGGATATGGCTACTACCCCAAGAAAACCGGTGCAAGCATTACTTCAACCGCGTCACTGGAATCACTGTGGAATGTCGCACAGCAGATAGGAAGCCCCAAGCAAGGTTACTTCTTTGCTAACGCTTTATGGCGCACACGAGAATGGCTAGATGTTCTGTTTGGTGGCGGTATACCGGTTCGACAAATGCCTGAAGGCCCAAACTTAAAAGTGGGTGACAAAATCGACTCGTGGAAAGTGATCCGTTGCAAAGAGAATCAGTTCTTATCTCTGCTTTTCGGAATGAAAGGCCCTGGTTTAGGTCGGCTGGAAATTACCGTATCTGACCACGGAGAAGCTCGTGAACTGAATATCTCAGCTTGGTGGCATCCAAAGGGCTTTCTAGGATTACTGTATTGGTTTGCGATGATGCCGGCCCACCTGTTTATCTTTAAAGGCATGGTAAAGGCGATAGAAAAGCAGGCTAAAAAAGCTGATAAAAAACCATAACAGCACATGAAGTATTAGAGTAAAGAGATGCTAAGACAGTAAAAACGAATGATGTAGCCCGTTGCTATCATTAAAAAAAGACCGCCAATTCGGCGGTCTTTTGATAAATATCGAGAGTCACTTAGTTAACCAATAACACTTATTGGAATTTCCGCTAACTGATTACCTTGGTTGGCAGGGTACACGATGTATTCACCGTGGTACTTCACCGCTGACTTATAGTCTGTAACTTTGTGAAGCATAAAGCCTGCTTCCATCGCTGCTTGAATAAACTCTGCGTGATTACCACGCACAAACCAGTTCATCGGCTTAACCATCAACTCACCGTCGAAAGAGTCGTCACACTGTTTACCACACAAGGCAAAAGAATGTTCGCCATCGGTGAAGAATTGAATCTTACCGCCAGTGGTCAGTTCATCTTCACTCGATACGCTCCAACCCATCTCATACATTTTGTCCATAAATGCTTCAACATCACTGTCTTTTAGCGCTTTAGGCTCTTCGCCTTCAGGGAAAAAACGTCCGTAAAACGCAGAAATACGTTTGAAGGTAAAAGTTAAATCAGAGTTGTTGCCTTTTGAGCGACCCTGTTTCTGCCAGCGAACCAAGTCAGGCACAATCACGCGATCATAAGCTTGAGATTTAATCGCCTTTGTTACCCAACGAACAAGGTAAAGGTTGTTCGCGATAGGTGCGTCAATGGCCTTGCCAGATTTATGTAAAGCATATAGCTCGCCTAGCGCATCATTCACTAACTTCTGAATTTCAATATAGTATTTTGACATTATGCCTTCTTTCCTAATGTCCAATATAGTAATGCTGACATTACTGCACACGCAGCCATTACCATAGCCATAGACCCAGCACTGTCACTTGGTAGCATCGCAACGATCGCTCCAACGACAGAACCAGTACCAAATCTCAATGTTCCCGCAAGCGATGAAGCCGTGCCTGCCATATTAGGGTAACCACTTAGCAGTAGACCCATAGAGTTACTGCCAATCGTAGAAATAGTGCCGATAAACAGCATCACAAACGGTACAATACCCCAAAGCCCGAGATCCAATGCCCAACCAGCCAGTAAACCCACACCAGCCAGTAATTGAATGACCAGCGCTGCTCTCAGCATGGTATGAGAACCGACCTTCTTAACGATTCGACCATTGATTGTCGTCATCAGAATCATCGCAACAATGTTCAAGCCAAATAAGTAACCAAACAAATCAGGACGTACGCCATAAATGTCGATATAAACAAAAGAGCCTGCGGTTAAGAATGCAAACATCCCAGAAAAAGAGAATGCACCAGAGAAAATCAGGCCCATAGCCGTAGGGTTTTTACATAAACGAGCGTAATTACGAATCGTCGTTTTAAAGCGCAGTGGCTGGCGATTTTCAACAGGCAGTGTCTCAGGAATTTTGATTATTACCGCGAGAATCACAATCACCGCAAAAATGGCCAAGACCCAAAAGATTGAACGCCAGCCAAACCACAATGCCAAGTAACCACCAATCATAGGTGCGATAAGTGGCGCAACCGTCATCACCAAGGTAACGAACGACATGGTTCTTGCAAAATCTTCACGGTCGAACATATCACGCACAACGGCCTGGATAATGACCGCTGCCGCTGCCCCTGCGAAACCTTGAGCAGTACGAACTAACGTTAGCGCTTCAATGCCATGAGTAGTAGCACTCACAACAGACGCAATTGCAAAGAAGAAGACACCAATCAGTAAAACAGGCTTGCGACCATAACTGTCGGCTAACGGGCCATGTAACAACTGACCTAACGCAAAACCTGCGGTGTACGCTGTGAGTGTGATTTGTACTTCACCCGCTGTTACGCCGAGATCTTTGGCGATCGTTGGCATTGCGGGCAGGTACATATCGATGGCGAGTGGTGTCAGTGCACCAATCGCACCCAGAACCAAAAATAGCATCCAACCTAACTGAGGAGTTTGTGGTTGTGATTTTGGGGTCTGTTGGGTAGACGTTTGCATAACTCTCCGACTAAGTACTAGGTTTTATGTGAGCATGAATATGCACACAGTGATACGCGAATATACACATAGCGATATATAAATACGCAAATAGTAATAATGGCTGAAACTGTCCTAGTACCAGTCACAATAATCAGCCGACGCTATCCTTGGTCGGCCACATTTTACAATAGAAAAAACTACTTCCAGATAGAGTCGACTTCTTCTTGTGTTAGATAACGGTATTCACCCAACTCCAGAGATTCGTCCATCTCGATTTCACCGATACGCTCGCGATGCAATGCTTCAACCTTGTTACCAAGCGCCGCAAACATGCGTTTTACTTGATGGTATTTGCCTTCGTGAATCGTTAAAAGCACTTCACGCTCAGCACGTACATCAAGGTGTGCAGGAAGTGTTAGGCCATCTTCGCTCTTAAGCTGAATGCCTTCTTTGAATTTTTCAACGTAGTCCGATTCAACAGGTTCAACAAGCCATACACGGTATGTTTTTTCGCACTTGTGCTTTGGCGACGTGATGCGGTGAGACCACTTACCATCGTCAGTAATCAATACAAGACCAGTGGTATCAACATCGAGACGACCTGCAAAGTGCAGCTTGTCCATTTTGATTTCATCAAGCAATTCAAACGCAATACGATTTGCGCCATCTTCATGCGAACAAACAAAGCCTTCTGGCTTATAAAGCATGATGTAACGTGGGCCGTGAACGTGAAGTTCATTGCCTTGCCATTCCACAACGCACTCTTCAGTTACCTTAAGTGAGCCGCTTTTTTGAATGACATCATTAACAGTCACTGCTTTTGATTTTAATAAGTGTGTTGCTTCTCTTCGAGTGACGCCTAACGCATCGCACAGAAATTTATCTAAACGCATGAATACCTCAACTAATCTAAGTCGGGTATTATAGTCACCTTTGCTCAATTAGTTGAGCTATTTCACACTATTTGTTTTTCACCATACAAGACTCGATATGTATACACTCCGCCCATACCAAGCTGACTCCGTAAAATCAGTGATTCATTACTTCAGAAAACACCAAACTCCAGCAGTTTTGGTGCTGCCAACGGGTGCAGGAAAAAGCCTAGTCATTGCAGAGCTAGCAAGGCTTGCCAAAGGCCGCGTTTTGGTGCTTGCTCACGTTAAAGAGTTAGTAGAGCAAAACCATGAAAAATATGAAGGTTATGGGTTAAAAGGTTCGATTTTTTCTGCCGGTTTAGGCCGTAAAGAAACCGACCAGCAAGTGGTATTCGCGTCGGTTCAATCCGTGGTTCGCAATCTCGATTCATTTTCTAATCAGTTTTCATTATTGGTTATCGATGAATGCCACCGTGTACCGGATGAAAAGACCAGTAGCTACCAGAAAGTGATCACTCACTTGCGCGAGAACAATCCAGGTATCAAAGTGCTTGGGCTGACTGCAACCCCATATCGTCTTGGTATGGGTTGGCTTTATCAATACCACACACGTGGCCAAGTGCGTTCTGAAGAACCGAGATTTTTCAGAGACTGTATTTTCGAACTGCCGATCCGCTACTTATTAGACGAAGGCTTTCTTACGCCAGCACGCATGATTGATGCTCCGGTTTTGAGTTATGACTTCTCTCAGTTAAAACCAGCAAGCACTGGTCGCTATAAAGAAGCTGAGCTCGATATGGTGATCGAACAATCGAAACGCGCCACGCCACAAATTGTCGACCAAATCATTGAGCTGGCCAAAGACAAACTCGGCATCATGGTATTCGCTGCAACCGTTAGACACGCACAAGAGATCCTGAGCTTACTCCCTGAAGGTGAATCATCCATCGTGATTGGTGACACACCTACGCTAGAGCGCGACCAAATCATCAACGATTTCAAAGAACGTAAAATCAAATTCTTAGTTAACGTATCGGTATTAACCACAGGTTTTGACGCGCCACATGTGGATTTAATCGCAATTTTACGACCGACAGAGTCCATCAGTTTATATCAACAAATTGTTGGTCGTGGATTACGTTTGTCTCCAGGCAAAAAAGAGTGTTTGGTATTAGATTATGCAGGCAACAGTTACGACCTCTACCAACCTGAAGTCGGCGATCCTAAGCCGGATTCAGACAGTGAGATCATCACCATTCCCTGCCCTGCTTGCGGCTTCAATAATAACTTCTGGGGCAAGCTAGACAGCAACGGCTTCTTACTCGAACACTTTGGGCGAAAATGCCAAGGCTACTTTACCGATGAAGACACAGGGGAACGCGAGCACTGTAACTATCGCTTTAGAGCTAAATATTGCGGTGAATGCGGCGCGGACAACGACATTGCCGCACGTATTTGCCACGAATGCGATGCCACCTTAGTTGACCCAGATAAAAAACTTAAAGAAGCGTTAAACCTCAAAGATGCGTTGGTGTTTGAGTGTTTAGAAATGGACCTTAACGTTCTCAAGGACGAAAAAGGCAAGTCGCAGCTTAAGGTCACTTACCGTGGAGAAAACCAAGCACAAGTGCATGAGTTTTGGTCATTAACCACCAAGAAACAGAAGCAGAATTTTAAGGATCAGTTTGTTCGCCCTCACCTTGCCGACAGACACAGACCGTTTGAGGAAGCGTCACCAACCAAAGTTGTTGCTCACCAACATCGATTTCGCCCGCCTCAATTTGTGATTGCACGTAAAGTGGGACGCTTTTGGAAAATGAGAGACAAGATATTCGAAGACGAGCTTCAACAGCGCTAATACCTCATTTTTTGAGAACCTAAAGCTCATAATTAATCAGGTTCACTTTCTGTTCAGAATTACTTTTTTATACTGAACGCTATCAACCTTCTCTAGGATTCGCTATGTTTAGTAAAGCTATGATTTCTTTGTTTTCTATAAGCTTCGGCTTATTGGTTTCTGCCAGTGTCTGGGCCGACTCTGATCATAACGGTCATGACCTCGTACAAGATGTCCACAAAGCAGGAACTCGTATCGAATTTGAAGAAGATCAAGACGAAGTCTACGACGCAGTACAAGAAGGCTATATCCGCCCTTTCTCAGAAATGTACGCGGCAGTGGAAAACGATCTGCATGGTCGAATCATTAAAGTAGAGCTTGAAGAAGATGACGACGTTTGGGTTTACGAACTCAAAATTAATCATCAAAACAACATTATCAAAGTCGAATACAACGCTGAAACGCTAGAAATGTTAATGATAAAAGGCCGAAACTTTAAAGACGCTATAAAAAGCGCTAATTAGTAGTTCATAAAAATAAGAAGAGTAAACATGAAAATTTTAGTCGTTGAAGACGAACCTCGTTTAGGCCAACAAATTATTGAAACACTTGAGGGAGCCGACTGGGTACCCGAGCTTTCTCAAGATGGTATTGACGCACTGTATCGGGCAACATCTGAAGAGTGGGACGTGATTGTTCTCGACTTAGGCTTACCAAAATTAGATGGCTTAACCGTATTGAAAGGCATTCGAGACGAAAACATCAATACACCCGTAGTTATTTTAAGTGCTAGAGACACATTAACTCAACGAGTAGAAGGCTTGAATGCTGGCGCTGACGATTATCTAACCAAGCCATTTGAAATGGTAGAGCTGATTGCTCGAATCCGCGCTCAGTTACGCCGAGCATCTGGCAGTGCCGCTCCAGTGCTACAGATTGGCGATCTCAGCTTAGACACGCGCAGTTCAAAAGTTTTGTGGCAAGGTCAAGCTGTCAGCTTAACCGCACTCGAATACAAAGTAGTCGCGTATTTCATGCATAACCAAAACAAGGTTATTTCACGTACGGAATTGGTTGAACACATTTACAAACAAGATTTTGACCGCGATTCAAACACCGTGGAAGTGTTTATCGGGCGTATTCGTAAGAAAATCGCACCAAAGATCATAAAAACCGTTCGTGGCCTCGGCTACCAACTGAATGCTGAATAGCGCGATCGTCAATTAACAAGCGCCATCATTAATCAAATACACATCAAATAAGTGGATAGCCTGTTCTGATCACCGTAATACTGATAAATCGCGACGAGCAAAGGCCGGCTAGAAATGCATGAATCTAAAAAAAAGAACGCTTAAAAACATCAGTCTAAAAAGCCGCTTGCTTCTCGCTGCGGCTTTTTGGTTGGGTGCAATGATACTTGCTGCTGGTATCGGTATACCAAAATTGGTTAATGATTACTTGGTCGATGACGTAAAGCAGCAATTGAGTCTTACTATGGACGAGTTAACTGCAAACATCGAAACAAGTAACAGCGGCAACCTTATCATGGCCGAACGTCTTTCCGATCCAAGATTCAACCAACCGTACAGCGGGATCTATTGGCGTGCATCCACTCAAGATCAGATCATTCGTTCTCGTTCTCTATGGGATAAAGATCTTACCATCAAGCGTTCACCCATTCACACCTCCGTTAAGGGACCTCAAGACGATAAGTTGATTTACATCGAGCAAGACATTTACTTACCTGAACTGAGTGAGCCTGTCACCATTACTATTGGCCTCGATGAAGACCCACTAGAGTCAACACTCAATCAGTTAACACGCCAGGTTTGGCTTATTTTGATGTTGTTGTTTGTAGGGGTGCTACTGCTCATCGGCATTCAAGTCAGTTGGTCACTACTGCCACTAAGTAAAATGCAGCGCGAACTGGTGATGCTAAGAAAAGGCGAACAACAAGGGTTAAGTGATAACTACCCGAAAGAAGTGTCTCCGCTAGTCTCTGACCTTAATGCCCTACTCTTCCATTACCAAGAGCTATTGGAGCGAGCTCGAAACCACGCAGGTAACCTTTCTCACGCGTTAAAAACACCGTTATCGGTTTTGAAAAATGAGATAGAAATGCTTCCCGATAACGAGAAGAAACTCTTACAGCAACCCATTTATCAAATTCAAAGCCAAATTGACTATCACCTTGGCCGCGCACGCATGGCGGGTGCAATGAATATCCTTTCCGTGAAGTCATCACCTTGTGAACGTGTCGAAGCTATCGCGATGGCTTTTGATAAAGTCTATGCCGCTAACGACGTCACCATGATCAATGAGCTGGATTCTGAACTTGAAGTCGCCGTAGAAAAAACTGACCTAGATGAAATGGTCGGCAACCTGCTTGAAAATAGCTATAAATGGGCGAGCGGTATTATTCGAGTTCACGCCAACGCGCTTGCAGACGGTAATATTGAATTGGTCATTGAAGATGACGGAAAAGGCATTCCTGAAGAGAAACTCGCGCAAGTCACCAAGCGAGGCGTTCGACTTGACGAAACAACGCCAGGTACAGGTTTGGGGCTCAATATAGTGAACGAAATGGCCCACAGCTATCGAGGCAGTTTAACTCTAAGCAAGAGCTCTATGGGGGGGTTAAAAGCCTCTCTCATTCTAAAGGCCTCTCAAGCTTCTTAGGCTTCTTAGGCTTCTTAGGCTTCTTAAAAACAATAAAGCTTCTGGGCGCGAAAAGCAGGCGTTTGCCTATCATTTGCAAACACCTGCTCTTTTTCTTACTTAATGAGAGCTCACTTTAACTCATAGAATGCAACCCTATCGTATTGCCCTCAGTATCACTGACAACACTAATGAAACCATGTTGACCAATGGCCATTTTGGGCACTTGTAAGGCACCACCATTCGCTGCTGCTAAGCTCGCTTCGGTCTCACAGTCTTCACAAGAGAAATAAACCATCGTGCTGTTACCACCAGCTTTGACACCAGACATAGAACACAGCGCCCCTGTTGCACCGTAACTGTCCATCTCACAAGGAAATACCCACATTTCAATGTCGATTTCAGTTTCGTTATCTAACTTCTCTAGCCTCACTTTAAACACAGCTTCGTAAAAAGCCTTCGCTCTCGCCATATCATCGACATAAATTTCAAACCAACCAATTGGATTCATTTGCATAACGTTGTCCTTGGCTTTCGCCGCTTACTCGCCCTTAATTAGCATAGACAAAGAAAACAGATTATCGCTGAGAAGTAGCTTATAAGAGGGTTAAGTTACTTAACTTAAAATAAGCGCTGAAGAAAAGGCAAGGCCCTGTTCGATTTAAGAATTAAACAAGGCTCATATTATTGGCTGTTCTAGGATGGGTAGACCAGAAAGAAGCGAGAGAAAGATAAGCAGTTAGGTAACTACTATATGGGTGCATATCACTAGAACGATGAATAATGAGCCAAAAACCAAAGCAACAGGTTTCCTTTAACAAGCTTTGTACCACTCTCCTATATATCGTTCACTGCCACATTTAAAGCTGGCGATTTAACGCCGTACGTCGTTGCTCCAATCATCAGAATTTTGCCATCAGTATAATAATCGTGATTATCATTCAAAGCTTCTGCGTTAGCGAGTGGCAAGTGCACCAAACCAATATTTGGATAAGTCGATTTGATCTGTTTGGCAAACCTATCGCGTTCTTCATCCACATTCGGGTCAATTTTATGAAGTATGGTGACAATACCTGAGTACGGCGTCACTTTAAGCCCATCATCGTAGCTGATTGCCCCTAACCACTTAAGTTGATTGCTATTACTGTCTAGCCCTGCGTTCCACCAACGTATGTGGCTTCTTTTCATTAGGTTTCCAGGCAATTGAAATGCCATATCTTGAGGCTGATTTCGCCAATACAAGTCAGAAACCGGAGGAGTATTCGCTTTTAACAAGGCTAAATAATGTGTCCATTCAATCTCATGTCGAGAAAAGGTTTGGTTCTCTATCCAACCAAGTTGATTCATCAATTCACGGGGGGACTCCCCGACATACACAACATTGATCGCTTGTGCATCGTAAACGGGAGACAAGCCAGGAAATGCTTTATAAATCACTTGCTCTAAGTCAATAGAGGCCGTTTCTTCTGGCGCTTGTTGAGTTTGAAAATCATCGGCCTTCCAGAAGAAGTGCGCGTAATTTGCGTAGCATAACCAAACGACCAAAAGTGTACTGGTCTTCAGCGTCAGTCTGCGCCACTTGAACTTATATCCGATTGTGACAAAGGCAATAACGACGACCAAGCCAATCATTAAGCTTTGATGTTCAGTAAGAAAAACCTTAACAGTATTCAATAATGGAAACTGTTCAACTCCATGTGCCAATAACATGCCCCATGCAATAAATTGTCCACCACCAAGCAACAACCCAATCGATGAAAGCAGCGTAAAGCTACTCCACTTAACGCGATGAGAGCCCGCAATAAAAGGTACGACCCAAGCAATAGGTCCAAGAAGGCGAGCAGCCACAATAATGTAATTGCCCTTCTTTGCGATTAGGTAACGGCATCGAGCCATAAGCCTTTTGGTTTTAGGGCGGAATTTTATAAGTTTCTTTTGTGCGGTTGCACCCCATTTTGATCCAATAAAATAGCTCAACTGGTCTCCGATGAAACCACCCAACATCACTAGCACCAACGCCATCCATGCACCTGAATACAGTTGAAAGCCCGCAGCGATAAAAAAGGGCTCTCCCGGTACAAATAGGTTCGGGCCTATGAGTGCGTCACCTAATGCACCCAAAAACAGCTCTAGTCCATCAAACATAACAACCTCAGCGCTTACTGTTCTTTATAATGACCAAACTTGTAGTTCATCTCGTTGTTACGCATTTCACCCTTAAAGAAACGTCTTACATTGGCTTTAAGGTAAGTTGATCCCGTTTTAACAACACCGTCTTGGTCTAACCGACGAGGGTCAAAGCCAAAAGTCATATTCAGGAATCTAAATCGCCATGTCTTGCTCGCACGTTTTACGTAATCACAGTCTTCGCACAATACAATTTCTTCATCGAACCCGCCGATTTCATCGTGTACTCGCTTAGTCGAGAAAATACACGCGCCAATCGCTGTTGGAAAAAAGAACTGAGTGGCAAATAGCCCGGCGTTAAACACCCCATAACCGAACTTGTGAACAAGCGGCAAACCCTTAGAGCTCATGTACACGCCTGCGACTTCAAGTTTCTTCTCGTCCAATTCATAAAGCGCTTTGGCAAGAAAGTTTCGAGGTAAGCTTACATCAGCGTCTAAAAAGAGGATTCTGTTGTACTGAGCCAAAGAAGCTCCCGTGTTTCTGCCCAAGCTCACACCACGTGTTTCCATGTGGTGAACCGTTAAGTTTGGCAATGCACTTTCATAGGCCTGCGCCACTTCTCTTGTGTTGTCTTCGCTGTTTGAATCGACAACGATAACTTCAAACTCCTGATGGGTTTGGACGCTCAACTCTTCCATCAAGCGTCCAATGCGTTTTTCTTCGTTTAAAGTGATAACGATAATGCTAACCGGTTCCATATGTTCACCTATTTATTCTGCTGTTTAATTAACACTAAGATTAACTAACAGAGTCTTAACCAATCCTTAGTTGAACATTCATTTTCCGTTCATTAGCTGATGATATAAATAGATAAGGTCTGTGATACAAAGGGCGAGAAAGGCAGAAATGAAGACCAATGAACATTTTATCGTCAAACGAGCTGAATATCGAAGGAATTTCCCTTTGCGATAGGCTTCTGACTTGCTCCGATTTGAATGTAATGTTAGTATCCGCGCTCGCTTAAGCATGAACTCGTTTATGCATAAGCATTACCACATACTCAAGGTCGCATTGAGGTGTGAAGTTAATTTTTACTAATTTGAGAGTAAAACTATGAAATTTGAAGCAGTAGTACGTACTGAACTAGGTAAAGGTGCGAGCCGCCGCCTACGTCACGCTGGTAAATTCCCAGCTGTAATCTACGGTGGCGAAGCAGCAGCTGTAGCTATCGAACTTGTTCACGCTGACGTGATCAACCAAATGGATAAGCCTGAATTCTACGAAGCAATCACTCTACTGATTGACGGCGCAGAAGTTAAGGTTAAGCCGCAAGACGTTCAACGTCACGCGTTCAAGCCTAAAGTTGAGCACATGGACTTCATCCGTATCTAATTCCCTACCAAGGAATAAGATTGGATTAATCCAAGCCTTCTGCATAGAAAAGATAATCGATCTTACCAGTCGAGAAATCTAGAAATTCGAAACCCCGATGCTACCAACATCGGGGTTTCACCGTTTTTGAGCCCTCAAAAACGTCGTAAATCTCGCGCAATATACTGAAATAATTACTGCCTCTTTGTAACTACCTTTCTGTCGGGATATTTATAGTAAGAAGGATTGAAAACTTACGTGTTTTGCCCTCTATTCCAAGTTCTCCAACCCTGATGTATCGATACCTTTCAATGCTTCTTTTGCTACATCATCAGAGCTCGTCGATTTAGTCTTTTGTGGATAACTACCTGCTAAACCTTTACCAATCGAAGTTGCTTCATCTTGCAGTTTTTTACCCTCAGACTCGCCCGCAAGCCAGCCTTGTTTGTAGTCGGTATCTGAATTGAAACGCTTCTCATCTTTTATATAGTCTTCGAAGTCATTACCAGTTTCTTGCATTCCGCTGTGTCTACCGTCATGGAAACCTTGTATGTAAGATTCGTTATGACCACTCTTCATTAAAGCACTGTCACTGGTTCCGCAACCAGTAGAAATAAGCATAAACAATATTACCAATACAAACCTTGTCATTTCCGAACCCTCAACTAAGTATCACTGTAACTTAACAATAGTCTAATATTTCAAGCATATAAATACTGTGGTAATAGATAGTTAACGACAGTTCGAAGTGAACCTAATGTGTAAGGATATCCACTTGTCCATCCACGCACCAAACAAGTTCACTGCTCGTCTAGTTCGTGGAAATACTGTTCGCCTCAAGCAACAAACTCTGCAGCGATTGACCCTGTATTTTCGATATCCTCAATTCAAGACGAACAAGGAAAGCTTAACTACCCTGCATTTTGGAGTAACACGACTCACCTCCGCGTTGGTCCAAAGTCACAATCACAAGCTGCCTACTTCTGCTTCGACGAATGCTTAGGTTATATGAAGAGACCAAAATCAAAAACGTGCACTCTACTTGATGTACATGGCGCTGGCGCTCAACGCGCAGAACCGAAAACAGGCAACGCGAAAGATTACCCTAACGGGTACGGACCTCAAGGTGATGTCATTCGGATTGAAAACGACGTTCGTGCTGTTCGTCATTTGTCTTCTTAACTTATCTTCGATATTTGTTAAAAGTATTAAGGAAATAAAATCGCACACAGTGATGGTTAAGTCTTCTTTGAAAGCTGTGAACAAAATGGTTAAGCGCAAAGCCAACTGACCTTTAATTCAGTTTGATAGATTAGTGTGGATGAATTCATCATCCACTAAGCTGTACAAATTCAAGCGCGATAACACAGCGCTAAGGTATGAACACTCTAACGCTGCTTATACTGGGTCGGGCAATAACCTCTCGAAACATCCGACCTACGAAGCTTTAAATGCTTTGTTGATCGCCCGGAAACACGCGACCGCCACAACTTGAAACTCCCCAGCTTTAATTTGGCACGCATAAAGCGAATCACTTCAGATTCATTCAAACCAAATTGTAACTCAATGGCCTCAAATGGCGTTCTGTCTTCCCACGCCATCTCTATAATTCTTGATTCACTTTCTCTCGATAACTTCATTGCACACTCATCCTAGTTAAACTAGACAAAAATACGCTCGTTCTCGATTTTTAGATCAAAGAGTTATCCGTTATATTTACAAGTCGTTAATGGCGTTCCAACCACTCACAACGCAACAGGCCATACTTAACTGAATCATAATACTCGCCTTTATAAAAGCGTACTTTTCTTAGTCTCGCTTCCTGTTGAAAACCCAACTTCAACGCCAGTGACATCATCCGCGGATTACCCGACCAAGTCGTTAAACCCACACGCTCTATCTGCTTATTTTCGAATAAATAAGAGACCCAAAAAGGAAGTGCTAACGCTGCAATGCCCTTACCCCAATATTTAGAATCATAAATAACAACGCCAGCTTCAAGCCAATGGGTCTCTTCACACTCCCAATAACAATTGACGGTTCCTACAGGCACACCGTCTACAACCACCAACTGTAAATCAGCTCCATTGAGTAACCGTCGGAACGAACAACTTTCAAACTGTTCAAATGATGGGTGGGAATACGGGAAATAAGGGCCGTTAAACTTCGTCCACTCATCGTTTGAGGTGACCAAAGCATAAATAGCGGCCAATTCACTTGGCATGGCGGGCCTAATAGTGACTTTCATATACTTTCCAAACCTGATTAAAAGAGTTATCAATCTCAACGATAACTATCATTAGGAGCCAATGTAAACCGTACAGTTCAAATCCCAGCCTAGAAATTGAATATAGTCCCTTTGACGTTTTAACAATCACTACATCTAAGAACAAAACCAAATCATAAATGCCACAACTCAAGAATCATACGAATAACAATCGTTGTTAAATAATGGAATACTTTATTCATGCTATTCAGAAAACAAAAAGCTCGTCAAATAATGACGAGCTTTTTGTTTTCACAAGCGTAGTTAGAGTGATGCTATCTACATTACGAAAACTAGTTTATGAATAAACCTGATCACGTAAAACCAATTCAACGTTTTTCAACACTTTGAACTCTTCTCGAGTACAACCGCGCGCCACGGAAACCCAATGGTCGCCCGTTTCATCTGACCCTTTAAACTCTACACGCAACTCATATCTTCGCCATGAGATAAAGGCCAAAATAAAAGTCAGTGCAAGCATAGGCAAACCAAACTGAGGTACAAATGCCCAAGTAGCAGCGGAAAGCACCAAAGCCAATGAAACGATATTGATTGCGTTTTCTTTAAGGCCTAACTGACGAACTTCTAACTGTTTAATTTTCCGTAAGCTATAAACGTCCTTCTTAACTCGTAATTCACTGTCATTTACAAGAAAATCAGTCTCCTTATAAGACTTACGAAATCGCATTATATTCGCCAACCTATTGCGCTTATGGTTCTTATTCATCGCTTTTCTCCATGTTATTAAAGGTTAGTAAAAGCTAATATAATCATGAAGTTATTAATGAACGGTGAATTTATAAATCAAGCCAATATTAAAATCAAGCTTATATGGTTAATAACATTTATCATAATTAGAAGGGGCCTGAGCATTAGTGACACCCATGTAATGCTTCACCCGAACTACCGCTGAGTATCAGATTAATGCACAGATGATATTAGCCTGCAAAACCTACAACTTTGTAAGCATATGTTTCACTCATAATTATACTGGTTGCTAAAACGCACAAAGCCGCTTGAAGCCACATCACAAAATTCTTGAAATTCAATAAGTAAACGTAAAAAAAACACCCCGTTCTATCACAATAAAACATACCTGAATAATACTAAACAACACATTAACCATGACTATCTATTAAGCAATTGATCTCATAAATTGGAAGCTGTACCTTTGCTTTATGCATACGGTTACTCAAGGGAAATAATAATGGACAAGCTACTGACAAACGCAATGGAACAAAAACAACGCACAATTGTGACGAGCTTATTCGCAAGAAATGGATTTAAAATTGCGACAACAGATTTTGATGATGTGACTTTTAAACGTGAAGATGTACTTGTTAATGTTCGCTTCGACCTATCTTCAAATGTTGAGTCAATCTCAGTAGTGAATAACTAAATATTAGATTCAATTACTTAGATGGTGGGCTTAGATAATATAGCTCACCGTTTATTGATTAGAGATAAAAGCATGACTCTGCACTTCACCTGCTTCCGCCTTCTCGTGATAAGCGCTACTTATTATTCATATTCAAACCACTAGTTAGCCAGTTGTAAACATCGCAAATACTATACCTCTATCAATGGAAAGTTATCGATAAGCCATCATTGAAAGATAATGCTTGTCACATAGTTAGGATACTTTTTCCTAAAGTAGAGAGTAGTTTCAAAATGAAAAGAACAGCTTTATTTGCCTCCTTAATAGCGGCGTTACTGACCGGATGTAACAGCTCAAATGATTCTAATTCAGTTGATGGTTCAGCACCTCATAACCCTGAAAAACCGATCTTACCACCAGAAGGCGGCGATGGCTCTGCGGGCGATCAAACCAATCCTGATGAAGATACAGACTTAAATCCATCTAAAGACGCGTTAATAGTTGAAGCAGCCCAACGCTGGGGAACAAGTTACGACGAGATGTACAATGCGTGTCAACTTTGGAGCTGCAACCTTGCGGACATACAAGAAAGAATCATATTTACTATAGAGCGTGAAACACAATTATTAGAAGGCTCAGCTAAAGTGACCTTCATTCTTTCTCATAACACCGCTGACTTATGGCCTACTTACGTATTTTACAGTGATTTAATTGGAAATACCGAAATCGAAATTGAACACTCTTCATCAAGTTTTCATTACATAGATGACGATAAAATCGTAAGTGAAGGCTCTACACTATTGGGTTGGAAGACTGGATTTGGCAGTTGGGCCACTCAAAACCCACGAAATTGTATCGACGCTTATTGTGCCGAATTCAAGACCTCTTGGTTAGAAACCGGCACCTACTCAAGTGCTATGGCTGTATACCGAGAAAATGGAGAAGTCATCAAGACTCAACGTGGCTACCTTAGCCAAGATGAGCTGAGAGCACTCTACCCTGTATTTAGTCCGACATTCCCTGGTCACTACTAACGTCAGTCTAAATATCATGAAAAGTGAACAAGGAGTATTGTTATGATACTCCTTGTTCATAAAATTCCGCACTAACAAGCCAATTAGATTCTGATAATTACTGACTAATCAACCATTAGAACACCCTGTTTTGTCGCTGAATTCGCAATTCCATCAACTTGGCTTATATTTGTAGGTAACCTTTAAACAAAAATTGAAGTGGTGTTTATGTTCCTAACTCGGTTGATTTATGTCAGTACGCTTTGCGAAAGTTGCGACGCCAAAGCTTTAGATGATATTTTGGATATTTCCCGTGACCACAATAAACAAAGCCATTTAACTGGGCTACTTAGTCATAATCAAAAGTATTTTCTTCAGTGTATAGAGGGGTCGAGAGATGCGGTCAATCATACCTACAACCATATTCTCAATGACCATCGCCACAACAACGTGACAATTCTCTATTACAAAGAAATTGATAGCCGACAGTTTGGTGATTGGTCAATGGGTGATATTCCCCAATCTAGCTTGACTGAATTGTTGAACTTACAATTTTCGGCCTCTAACCAATTTAACCCATATGAAATGTCTGGGGAAAGCGCGTATCAAATGTTATTAGAGCTGAAGCAGAACCTGCCATCTGAGTAATCTCCCTTAACATCGAGTAGACGGTTATTAAGATGAAAACCTCACACCAATTAAATGAAGTCATTTTTGAGTCTATCTTCCAATGCTTGAACACATAGTTTAATGGCGATCGGTGTGTTTGCAGCGAATGGGGTTAACGCATAGACCGTGTTAGTTGGCAATTGAAAGTTCGGTATGACATCGACCACCTCATCGGATAGCTGATGAAGGTAGAAATCTGGTATTACACCAATACCAACGCCTGATTTGATTAAGGCAAGACAGCTGTGGAATGAGTTAGTGGTGCAACTGGCTTGTTGTTGGTAAACAAAGTCTTGCTCACTGTTAGAAGTGAAAGAATGAGTCACCTGCTTTCCCTGCCACGAGTTTGCAATGTATGGAATAGAAGTAAGTTCACTATCTCGCATACTTTCGACGCCACATAACACGTCTTTGAACTCACCCAAACGCTTCTGCTTAAGGTTACTGTCACGTGAGCTTCCCACTCGTACCGCGAGATCAATATCGTGCTCCATGAAGTCCAACTGCTGGTCATCACCAATCAGTTCTGGTTCTAATTTCGGGTATTGCTTCATTAGCTCTGCAATAACAGGCGCGACGAGCAAGTCCATCAGCGCATTCGGCGCCGTGATTCTAATCCGACCTTGTGGCTCTTCTAATTCTGCTTTCGCCATATCCCAAGCAGAGTCAGCGATCACGTTGATGTCTTTACAGCTTAGATAAAAACGCTCCCCCATACTGGTCAGGATCTGTCTCCGCGTTGTTCGTTTAAGAAGTGAGGCGCCTAACTCTTGTTCCAGTATTTTAAGGTGCTGGCTGACGACAGACTTAGATAGTTCAAGCTTTTCAGCCGCCGCTGATACTGAACCCTGCTCTACAATATGAGCGAAAATAGACATCTGCTTTAGCTTATTCATTTAATTGTTCTCTTTTTACATACAGTCTTTTTTATTATCTCTGTTTTTCCATTCAATTTATAGAACTAAACTGAATCCAACTTATCAAGATACCCAAATCAAAACACAGTGTTTGAAAGAAGACTGTTATGGAGAGAATAATGTTAAACAACCAAATATTAGAAACATGCAAGCAAGGCATTGACGCATGGCAGAAAGCATTCAACAGCCAAGATGCCAAAGAGTGTGCAGCTCAATACACTGAAGTATGTGTGATGGAAGCGCGTCCGTTTGGTGTTTTTGAAGGTCGTGAAGCGATTCAAGCATTTTGGCAGAATATTATTGACCAAGGCTTCAAAGACGTTGATTACACAGACGTGACGTGGGCAGAACACCCAGAAGGTGGTTACATCCTGACTGCAAGCTGGACGATGAACAAGGCATTCGGTGTCGTGCACCGTGAGCACTGGGCTTTGGAAGGCGATGGCCATGCTCGCCTAGTAAGCGACTACTTTGAAGTTCAAGGCGAACGCTAGAAGCTCAAGAGTAAAACAGAAAGCAAAAAGCCAGCAGTCCAAATAAGACTGCTGGCTTTTTTTAGTGATTAACACTTGCCATTGCTTTACTTAATTTGATGGTGATTCGGCGACTCTACACTGGCGCTAAACACGCTCATAATATCAAATTAAAGGGCCAGATATTGTCTGGACGAATACAAGTAAGTGTTATTAAAGTGCTGCTTTCTTCGATTCTGCAATCCAAGCATCAAACGTACTTTGATTCGCTTTAATCCAACCGTTTACATGCGCTTCAATATCAGCAGAGCTGTTTTTGCCTTTGCTCATCATCATGTTCTGAGCACTTACATCGTTGATGTTCAATTTGATGATTTCGAAAAGCTTCGCCGCCGCTGGGTTATTCTTAGCAAACTCTTTGTTCGCGATAATGCGCATCGAGTTCATTTGGAAACCGTAGTTTTTACCATTCGACAACGTTGTATCGACATCAGCACGATCGCCAGGAAGAGATGAGAATGGTACTTCTAGCCACACTACATCTTCATTTGGAACCAACACGCCACTCACCCAGTATGGAGTCCAAGTGTAGTAAAGAATCGACTCACCCTTTTGGTAACGCGAAATCGTATCAGCAATAATGGCGGCATAGTTACCTTGGTTATGCGTAACTGTATCATCAAGTTTGAATGCTGAAAGTTGATGTTCGATAACCATCTCACAACCCCAGCCAGGGTTACAGCCCGTTAAGTCTGCTTTACCATCACCGTTTGCATCAAACAGTTTTGCAATTTTCGGGTCGGTCAGTTGGCCAATGTTAGTAATGTTGTACTGTTCTGCCGTTTTTTTATCTATTAGGTAACCTTGTGCCGCGCCACTTACATACTGACCTTCACGATAGAATTTGTCATCGCCACCAGCCATTTTGTATTTATCAGCATGAAGTGGGAACCAACCTACTGTTAAGAACGTTGCATCACCTTTTGCGATAGAAGTGTAAGCTACGTTGTAGTCCACTTCTTGTGTCGCTTTTACGTCGTAGCCAAGTTCTTCTAACGCACGGTTTACGATCAACGTTTGAAATGTTTCCTCAGCGACAGAAGATTGAACTGGCTGAACAGATACACCTTCACCCGGTAAGCTTGCAGCCCAAAGGTTAGTTGATACTGCTAATGTAGAAACGATGCTAACAGCAAGTTTACTCTTCCATGAATTATTCATTGGTTTTTTTCCTTAATTGTAGTTCTGATTTGTTGCCGAGATTGAATGCGTTAAGTACAAGAGAAACAGGTCCCATCTGATACCAGCGTAATTTTGTGTTGCCTGCGTTAGCGCCTAAAACTTGAGTAATGCGATCAAGCAAGATAGCAAGAATAACGATGCCCAGACCGCCGACAGCCGCAAGTCCCATATCTAGACGGCCGATACCTCTCAATACCATCTGGCCTAAACCACCGACTGCAATCATTGACGCGATAACGACCATAGATAGCGACAGCATCAACGTTTGGTTCACGCCTGCCATGATAGTTGGCAATGCCAATGGCAATTGAATTCGATATAACATCTGCTTTTTGCTGGCACCAAATGAGTGACCTGCTTCTATCAGCTCTTCAGGTACCTGCTGAATGCCCAAGATGGTCAAACGTACCACTGGTGGTAGTGCAAATATGATGGTTACCACTACGCCCGGCACATTACCAATACCAAATAACATAACAATTGGTACCAAATAAACGAAAGCTGGCGTGGTTTGCATAGCATCTAGAATTGGACGCACAAATTTAGCAGCAGTATTACTTCGGGCGAGCCAGATACCCATTGGTAAGCCTATCAATAAACAGAAGAATACCGATGTCATAACCAATGAAAGAGTGGTCATCGCTTCAGACCAAGCACCAATCAAACCGATAAAAGTAAGCGATACTGCAGTCGCAAGACCCAACTTCAAGTTTGAAAACTGCCATGCCAACAAAAATAGAATGATAAGCATAAACGGGGCTGGCGTAGAAACTAATGCCGTTTCAAATGAACTTAGAATGAAATCGATAGGAATTCGTATTGCCTGAAATAACGGACGCCCGTGTTCAACTAACCAATTCAAACCAGATTCAACCCAAGTATCGACAGGCAATACTGCTTCGGCAAATGGGTTAAGTGGGTCAAAAGGTATGGTTTCTACCGTTTCACTGCTTAACCAATCCGCTGATGGTGAGGTGTCAGTTGCTTGACCCCAAGGATCACTTGATGGCTGGGTCGATTGCTCTGAAACAGTAGATTGTGACCATGGGTCATTATTCGTTTGTTCTGATGACATGATCTACCCCTTATCCAATGTTTGTAACAGTCGTGATTTAGTCACCACACCGAAGTAATTGCCTTGTTCATCCACAACAGGGACTGAATAAGGCACACCACCAACAAGGCCAAGTACATCATTGATAGGTAAATCTGGGCTCAGCGTTAAACCATCATCGAGCTGCGCACTAACCAAAGATTTGTTCTCTTTGTGAGCTTGACGAAGAGAATCGACAGAAACGATGCCTGAGTAAAGGCTGCTTTTATCGATAACGATGCCGTATTCACGGTCATTATCCATCAGAATTTGCAGAGCAGAAGCTGGGCCATCGTGTTCCGATTTCTTAAATACTGCAGCCGGTTTCTTACGTGCGATATCTTTCACAGTAAGAACACTTGCTACATTTACGCCTCGGAAAAAGGCTTCAACGTAATCGTTAGCCGGATTGTTAAGAATTTCGTCAGGGGTGCCTACTTGAACCACTTCACCATTTTGCATAATCGCAATTCGGTCACCAATACGCATTGCTTCATCCAAATCATGCGAAATGAACACAATCGTACGTTTGTCATCGTTTTGAAGGCGAATCAATTCATCCTGCATTTCAGTACGAATCAAAGGGTCGAGTGCAGAAAATGCTTCATCCATTAACAAGATATCTGGGTCACATGCTAGGGCACGAGCCAAACCAACACGTTGCTTCATACCACCAGATAATTCATCCGGGTAAGATTCCGAATACGGCCCAAGACCTACTCGCTCCAAGGCTTCAAATGCAGATTGTTTGCGTTTACTTAGCTCAACACCCGCAAGCTCAAGGCCAAATGCTGCGTTTTCTATCACCGTCATGTGTGGCATCAAAGCGAAATTTTGGAAAACCATAGAGATGTTGTTGCGGCGAACTTCGCGGAGTTCATCTTCTGAGATGTGGGCAATATCTTTGCCTCGAAGAAGCACATTACCTTTGGTGGGTTCAATTAAGCGATTAAGAAGGCGTACTAGGGTTGATTTGCCAGATCCTGACAGTCCCATTATTACGAAAATCTCGCCTTCTTTGATACTAAGAGAAACATCGTTAACGCCGATCGTTAGACCTGTTTCTTCGAAAACTTTGTCTTTGTTTGCGCCTTCACTGATCATCGTAAAAGCACGGTCGGTGTCTTCACCAAACACCTTGTACAGTCCCTTAACTTCCAGTATGGGATCCATGAAATCTAATCCTTTGTTAGTTATTTAAACTTAAAAATGGTTATTTAAACTTAAAAATGGTCATCTAAATTCAAAAAAACAATTAGCACTCTAAGCAATCCAGCAGAGTAAATCAAGGGGTTGCATTCGGTAACAGACGGTAAAAACCACCAAATCACACATAAAAAACAAGGTTAAAGTAAAAATAATAATTCAATAAAATACTGATAATAAAAGACATTAAGTAATCACAAATGCGCACGGAATTATGTATTACTAACTGACAGATTATTGAATATTTATTTTACATTAGTACAAGGAATAGGCTGAACGAACCAAGATTAAGCATAAATAGTTCGTGTACAAATAATTCGAATACAAACTATTGGTTAAGTTTTTCGGGTGCTTAAAAACTGGAAGTTCAAGCGAACAGAAAAGTGGCAAAATCACGGCATAAAGGGAAAAAGTCGATAAGGCCAATTCTATTAAGATGAACCCAGGTTGGTCGAAATATCTTCAACCTTTAAAAATACAACACCAGTTGTGATACTTGCTGCAAACTATCAAATATCGATTATCTAGACCAAAAGACGACTTGTAGAGTACTAGCAGCTGAGCCATTCTTTATGCAAGGCGTCGATCTTTTCTACCTATCGATTAAAGAAAAAAAAAGGGATTCTGATGATAAAAATGTTGGTGTGTGACTTTGATGGGACACTTGATGGAGGCTCATCTCATGGAGTAAATCAGTTATCTGACTACTTAGCTGACCAAACAGATATCCGTTTTATCATTGCGACAGGTAGAACCTTACCTTCCATCAGGGTTGGATTAGCTTCAAACAACTACCCAAAACCCCACAGTATTATCAGCGATGTTGGTACAAGAATTCATCACAACCACTCCCAATTGCCTGATCATATTTGGCATAACCAGTTAGAAGCTTCTTGGAACAAATCAAAAGTAGAGTTGGCACTCGCATCACTGAATTTCATGGGTGAACGTTTGGAAAACCATCAAGGCGATTACAAAATTACTTTTGAAGGGAAATTATCTGAACCTCAACAAACGCTGATTGGATTGAGCTTGAAATCGCACGGCCTAGACGTCCATCTCACTTACTCTCACGACTGGTACTTAGATATAACGCCCAAAGGAGTTAATAAAGCCACGGCGATTCGTCATCTGCTCCAACAGCATGATTTGAGTGTTGAAGAAGTGTGCATTGCAGGTGACTCTGCGAACGACACATCTATGCTTACTATAGAAGGCGTCAACTCAATATTGGTGGCGAACCATTATCCGGAAGTTGCTCACCTGTCCGACAGAGAAAATGTTTACACCAGCACAGCAACACACGCCGCGGGCGTTTTAGAGGGGCTGAAGTACTGGCAAAAACGAGCATCTGTAAACAAACATCTGTAAATAGTGGATAGGAACTAGCTCGTGAGCCACGAACCTGTTTCTTAATCAAGGGAAAAGGCTTCTCGATTACTTTTCTTACTCCTACTTCCAACCAGGGAGCCAATGTTGGTTGTCGGTTAGCTCTCGCCAGTTAATAGCTTCCTCTCGTTTGGTCATCACTGCCTCTATTAAGCAACGAATTACCTCCCCTTCTTCAAATTCAACCTCTGTGATCATAAAGTGCTTTTCTTTTTTTACTGGGCTAACGGCAGTCCATTTACTGCGAAGTAATTTCTTTGGATTAATTCGATTCATGGGTTATCTCTCGCTGTGATGTTTCAAACTATAAGTACGCAATAACAAAAGGGATCACTTTAATCTGTAAGTTGACACTTAAAACTGGGGAGCTCATAACTAAGGTCAATAAATCAAACCATAGGCTTAGTACAATACCTGTTATTGATGAGTCACAAATAAGCTACCCATGAATCAAACAGAGTTCCAACAAAAAATAACGAGCTTCACTTCTATCGAACAAGCGCTTGATTACTTTGAAATTGGGTTTGATAGCAAGTTCATCGACCAAAACAGAATAGAACTGATGAAGCGTTTTAACGGTTATCTGATTCTGTCAAAGCCCGACGATTGGTTTTCTGGACGAAGAGCATTGAAAAACGCCTACTGTAAGATTCAACGTAGTAAGTTAGATCGCCACACACGTTCTGCCTGTCGTGGTTGTACCACTTGCCAACGTCGCTAGTTTCAAGTCAGAAAACTCAAGGGTAGAAAATAAGAAATAGATAATTAAAATAATATCTCATTGCGATCTCGCTAGTGGTTTGCTCGAAAAAAAGTGTGCTAGTCTTACGGCAACTCAACTACGAGATAAAAACTACAATGAAAATTTTCAGCAATTTCGAAAGCGGCAACATTCACGTCGTTTCAGCAGATTCACCACAAAACATTCAACTGACGATCCCAGCAGACAACCAGACTGAAATCTCTCAATGGTTTCACTTCCGTTTAGAAAGTGAAGCTCAACAAGCTCACCACTTTGAAATCGGCCAATTGGCAACATCAGCCTATCCTGAAGGCTGGAAAGATTACGATGTTGTTGCATCTTATGATCGTGAAGAGTGGTTCCGTGTTCCATCTCAGTTCAATGGCGATACACTAAGCTTTGATATCATTCCTGAACACGATTCAATGTACTTCGCCTACTTCGCGCCTTACTCATATGATCGTCACCAAGATCTCCTGCACAGTGCTCAAACGCACCCGGCTTGTAAGTTAGAAACGCTGGGTCACACGCTAGACAACAATGACATCACTTTGCTAACCATTGGTGAGCCAAGTGAAGAGAAGAAAAACATCTGGGTTATTGGTCGCCAACACCCGGGCGAGACTATGGCTGAATGGCTGATCGAAGGCTTGCTGCAACGTTTACTTGATGAAACAGACACAGTAGGTCGTTCTCTTCTAGATAACGTTGTTTTCCACGTTGTACCGAACATGAACCCAGATGGCAGTATCCGTGGTCACCTGCGTACCAACGCGATTGGCGTTAACCTTAACCGTGAATGGCAATCGCCATCTCTAGAACGTAGTCCTGAAGTTTTCCTTGTGCGTGAGCGTATGCTAGAAACTGGCGTTGACATGTGTCTAGACATTCACGGCGACGAAGCAATCCCATATAACTTTGTTGCGGGTAGCGAAGGTACGCCGTCATACAGTGAGCGCATTGAAAAACTAGAGAACCACTTCAAGCAAGCCCTTCTGACTATCACTCCCGAATTCCAAGATGAATTTGGTTACGATAAAGACGAACCAGGAAAAGCGAATATGACAGTGGGCACAAACTGGATAAGCGAACAGTTCAAGTGTTTGGCTTATACAGTGGAGATGCCATTTAAAGACCACATCAGCCACGCTGATGAACTTTACGGTTGGTCTCCAGAGCGTAGCGTTGCATTCGGTCACGACATGCTAGCGGCAGTTTGGGCGATAGCAGGCAAACTCTAATTGACGTAACGCTAACCTAACCAAAGACATATTTTTTGCGATTTTGGTTAGAAGTGCTGCGTAAAGATATTGCTATACAAAAACGACAAAGCCCGGTGCATTCAGATGCGCCGGGCTTTTTGATTTCTTATCTACTTGTCTAATCTACTAATCTACTAATCTACTAATCTACTAATTAGCTTAGGCCACTCTCAAGTTAGCAAAGAAGACCGGGTATCTCTGCCGAATATGCCTTTGTTCTGACACCATATCTTTGAAGCTTGGGCCTTGAGACAATTGAACAATCACTTCATCGCCCTCTTGTCGCAACACAGCCCCACTAATATCAACACTATTGTTGTCGTGTAGTCTTAACGTTCCCGCCATTGAAAAGCCGCGGTAAACAGGAATGACGTTTTGCATCATTAGACGCACACCCTTTTCAGAAACCTCACTGACATGAAAAAGCTCATCCTTAATTCGCATCACCGGACGTGCCCTTTTAGGGTACTTTAAACGATAATATTGGCGTTTCTGGGTGAACGATTCTTCACACATCAGTGACTCCTGTCTCTTTTGATTGATCAGTAATAAGCTATCGATTAGTTTCAGTTAACGCTTTAAAATTGATGTATTCATTGCATTAATATCTATTAATTATATCGACTTAATGAACGAATACTTTAAGTAATTTGAGCTGGGAGCTTGGTATTACCTAAAACTCTGCAAAAACTGAGATGTCGGTCATATACTACGAGCGGAACATCATATCTAAACAAAAATCCAAACCTAAATCATTACTCATAAAATATCCTGAACGTTTTTCACACTTATACTCGAAAAGTTTGTCACGAAGATAGCAAAACTCATTCTCTAACTTTTACAGCCCTGTTAGACTCCACATCCACTTTGATACTTGGTTCATTTATGTCGTTTGATAAACTAACCCTTAACGCAAAAACTGTCGCAGCCATTCCTTCTCGATTCAATACACCGACTGAGATACAGCAAGCGACCGTACCCAAGATTGTCGCAGGCCAAGATGTTCTTGCGCTCGCGCAGACGGGCAGTGGAAAAACGTTGGCGTTCGGCTTACCTTTATTGAACAACATCAATATCGACTTGAATGAACTGCAAGCCATCATCATAGTTCCAACTCGTGAACTCGCATCACAAGTGGCTGAAGCTCTTGAACCCATTGCAACAGAACTCTCAATTAAAACCATCACATTAAGCGGCGGTGTCAACATAGATAATCAGCAACAGCTGTTATCAGAGAAACCGCAACTTGCTATTGCTACGCCTGGCCGCTTACTCGCTGTGATCCAAACTGGGGAGCTTGAGTTAGCTCGCTGCGTATCTTTGGTGCTTGATGAAGCAGACCGTTTGCTCGATATGGGTTTCTGGCCCGATATTCAAAGCATTACTGATGCTCTTCCAGTGAAACGTCAATCATCGCTGTTTTCAGCTACGCTTCCCCAAGAACTGGTTAGCCAAGCGGAAGCACTTCTCAGTCATCCAGTAAAAATTGCGGCACACCAAGAGAATAGCGTTGTCTCTGCCATTGATGAAACGCTCTATCTCGTGAACAAAGGCAGTAAAGCTCAAGCGCTCCTTGCTCTACTTAATCAGAACGATTGGTCACAGGTTTTGGTGTTTATCGGAGCAAAAGATAACGCTGACGCACTAACCAAACGTTTAAACAAAGCAAAAATCAGTGTCTGTGCACTGCATGGAAACAAGAACCAAGAAGAACGTACCTTAGCACTAGAGAGTTTCAAGAATGGTGAAACACGAGTTCTCATTGCGACCGATGTGATGGCTAGAGGTATTCATATCGAGCAACTGCCGGTCGTGATCAACTTTGATTTACCTGCACACTCGGCAACTTACGTACATCGTGTTGGACGAACAGCAAGAGCAGGAAGTGCTGGAGTCGCAATATCTCTTGTTAGTCACAGTGAGAATGAATGTTTAAACGCGATTCGTTCTCTGACCAATAAACCGTTATCGTTACAATCACTGGAAGGGTTCCCTGTCACAGACAAGCCAGCGTCAGAAGCAACCGCTCGTAAGCGCCCGCCCAAAGACAAAATGGCCAACCGCAGAACCGCAAAGAAAAAAAGTGTGAAGCAATTTAAGAGCAAGCCAAATCACACTAAATAGTTCCTTGTTCTAAATTGAATCCTCCCATAAGCGCCCAAATTTTTCTGGGCGTTTTTACGTTCGCTGTTGAGCTTGAGCAATAAATATTTTAGGAAGAGATAAGCATTTTTATTGAAGAATAATGCACCTCTGCGCGCCATTTTAAATGACACTTTTGTGAATTATGATCCCAACGTATTGATTCTTGGTTGCTCAAAAAAAATACTTTCTGATCACGTTGACGCCCCTATATTTGGCAACTAGATTTTTCTACTAGTGTCTAAAAACCGGGAGGTCATCGAAATGAAACGTGCAAGCTCTACATACCGATTACAACTGATTAAGGAAGTGGCTACTCGCCGAGATCGTCAACGTTCGAATGACCCGATGGCAAACTACATACAAAACCTGATAGATAACAAAGATGAGTGTGATACTTCTGTAGAACGTAACCACAGATTCAGTGGCAGTCATTTTGATGAGCATATTGGTGGTTGGGTTAGTGATCATTGGGGTAGCAAATAGCAGTGTCATTAGGCAAACCCATGTTATTAGGTAAGCTGATCAATAAGAGCACCCAACAAATGAACTAGATTTGTCGCTGTAGAATTTATCTCCGCATTAACCTATCATCTGCAACAATTCCCCCTCATTGAGTAAGCAGAAAGTGTCTGAGTTAAAAAGAGAAAAACAAGTGATGGTTGCCTTCCAAGTGATTCCTCGCGTTAAAGAAGGCAACAATTTCGAAGTGGTTGATAAGGCACTTGAAGTGGTTAAGGCAGCGGATGTTCCTTTCCAAATCGGCGCGCTGGAAACCACGATGAAAGGTGAACTCAACCAACTACTCGATATAATTAAAAAGGCTGAACAAGCTTGTTACGATGCCGGTGCTGTCGAAGTCATCACAAACATCAAAATTCACAGTAAAACCACCGATGCCGATGATACATTCTGTACTTATCATCGTGGTGTAACGAAAGCGAATCACATGTTTGTATAAGTTTACCTATTAGCCATGTTTAGCCTTTAGGCGATTTTAATCTGTCGAAGAGGTTCTGAAGAATCTGTGATGTTATTGAAAAGGCATGTCTGAAAGATGTGAAAGGATTTCCATTCTCTCTTCTTCGGTCATTGAATGCCAATCACGCGCGCTTTGTTCAGGGTCATCTTTCGCCCCAATAGGTTTTCGATCCAATGCTTTGATTGGTTTCTTTTTGAGTTTTGCGTGCTTTTTATTCATACCGACATCACTCCTTCTGGTACAAAGGTACCTACCTTAATATTACACGCCAACCATTATGTAAAGTAATAGTTGCTTTGGAGTTAAATAAAATATTGATAGTACCACATTAGCCGAAAAGTTCTCTTTGAGGAGTGGTACTTCCCTCTTCGTCAACTTGCTCACCCTGTGTATTATTTTTATTACTAACTAGGTTAGTTTTGCTATCGATTAAGTTCTTTTGCTTCATTATTTTTCTTCTATAACGCTGACGACATAACTTAATAACGTGCAACTGCTCAGACGGCGTCATCGCCATCCAGTTAAAGCGCTCCTCTCTTTTGCGCATGCAACCATTGCAATAACCTTTATCATCGCTTGAACACGCCCCAACGCAAGGGCTTGGAACTTGAAAAAACTCTAACTGCTCCACCATGTCTCCTCACTTCCTGAAACAATAAAAGTTAAGCTTACTAATTAAAAAGTAAGCGATTAATTTGTCGCCTCGCTCATAAAATTCATACTAAACTATGACCTTATACTGACACATATAGTGTTTTGTAAACTATACTTTGAACCCATCAAGTTACACCTTTTTCAGTAACTTCGTTTTTTCTTTTGGAGCCTTTTAATATGAAGTTTAGTTCAAAAAAATTACTAGCAGTAGCCGCTTTACCTATGTTGCTAGCAGCATGCACAACAACAGGTGATAACGCGATGCAAGTAACACCAACCGATCTACAGCACCATAACTGGGAACTTGCTCAAATTGATGGCAAGGACATTGAGAAAAGCGAAAACCAAGCGACTCCTCGTCTGGAAATCGGTGAAAAGATGACTGCGAACGGCATCGCTGGCTGTAACAACTTCTTTGGCCAAGGCGAGCTGAAAGACGGCCAGTTCCGTATTAAGCAAATGGGCATGACAATGAAGATGTGTCACGGCTCTGCAATGGAAATCGAACAGTCGGTTTCAGCGACTCTTAGCGAGTGGAGTGACGTAACCCTAACAAAAGACACACTAGTATTGAAAAACGACGTGCATACGCTAACGTACACCATTCGTGATTGGGTAAACTAGCCTCGATTAACAATAATACTGTCGATACCAGACATTGATCAAAGGAGCCTTATCGGCTCCTTTTTTATTGCTTAAAATCGCCCTTTTCTTCACCAAAACTTTACTTCTCATCGAATTTTCGTACTCACGTCCAATAAACATTAAAAATCTCTCATTTAGGTGCAATTAATTCACTGGTTTAACGGTCTGTTGTTAGGATGGCAGAAGCCTCTAATTCACTGTTGAATTAGAAATTATTTCAGAAACAGATAGAATAACTGTTAGGGAATTCGAAATAGCAAAGCTCTTGCCCGTTCACTACCAAATGGAAAAGTTTATGAACAAGATAGTAAGTACGTTAGGAATCATGGCAACCGTTGCATACAGTGCAACTATTTATGCTGATGAAGTAACATCAACAGATAATTGGAACCAAATTGAACAGCAAGCAGAAGGACAAACTGTTTACTTTCACGCTTGGGGCGGTAGCCAAGAGATCAATCGTTACATACAGTGGGCAGGCAAGCAGTTACAAAATGAGTATGGTGTCACTTTAAAGCACGTAAAAGTAACCGATATCGCAGAAACAACCACGCGTTTGATTGCTGAAAAAGCAGCAGGAAAAAACAGTGAAGGCAGTGTTGATATTGTTTGGATCAACGGTGAAAATTTCCGCTCAATGAAAGACAATAGTCTACTCTTTGGGCCGTTTACTCAATCACTTCCAAACTGGCAGTACGTTGATAAATCTCTACCAATTGATGTCGACTTCTCTGAACCAACCGAAGGTCTAGAAGCACCTTGGGGTGTAGGGCAACTGGTTTTCATCCATGATCAAGAGACGCTACACAACCCTCCTCAGTCATTTTCGGAAATGTTGAGTTACGCTCAAGCTTTTCCTAATCGCCTAAGTTACCCTCGACCACCTGAGTTTCACGGTACTAGCTTTATCAAATCTCTACTCATTGAGTTGACCAACAATAACCCTGCACTATCTAAACCGGTTTCAGAAGACGATTTTCAATCCGTTACCGCTCCACTATGGGCTTACTTAGATAAATTCCATAAAGTCGCTTGGCGTGGTGGCAAACAGTTCCCGGCTGGTACATCAGAGAGCATTCAACTGCTTGATGACGGGCAGATCGACCTTGCGATCACGTTCAATCCAAATGCTGTGTTCTCTGCGCAATCTAGCGGAAAACTGGCAGAAAGCACCAAAGCTTATGCGCTAGAGAGTGGCGCACTCTCAAACATTCACTTCTTAGCGATCCCTTGGAATGCCAACTCTTCTGCAGGTGCACAAGTAGCCATCAACTTCTTACTCAGCCCAGAAGCACAATCACGTAAAGGTGACCTGAATATTTGGGGTGACCCTTCAGTATTAAGTAGTAAATACTTAACTGGCAGCGCTAAAAATACTCAGCAATTCAAATCGGTTGATGAACCTCACCCTAGTTGGCAAGCTGCACTCGAGAAAGAGTGGCTTAAGCGATACGGTAACTAAATTTGATGCTACACGCCCTATATTTTGTTGTTATAGCAGTGTGCATAATCCCAACGATCCCTGGGGTTGCGGGAGTGGTTGCTTCATCACTAAGCTTTATCCCGCCCTTGGGTCTAGTGGAACCTTCGCTCAACGGTTTTGAACAAGTCTTTCAATGGGAAGGCGTTTGGCACTCTATTGCTCTGAGTTTATCTTCTGCTTTTGCGAGCAGTTACATCGCCTGCTTTCTCACTTTTTGTATTATCCAAGCAACCTGGGGAAAGCCTTTTTGGAAAAAAATTGAGCTAACGTTGTCCCCAATGCTCGCTATTCCGCATGTTGCTTTTGCAATCGGGTTTGCTTTTTTGTTTAGCCCTACCGGCCTTGGCGCCAGAGCTTTACATCAATTAGTCGGAGAAGCTGGCAACAGTTCTGAGCTTGCATTATTGGTCAAAGACCCTTATGCATTCGGGCTGATCATTATGCTCGCAATAAAAGAAATTCCATTTTTATTGCTAATGAGCTTATCGATACTTCAACAGATCGATGTTGAACGCATTACTAAAGTCAGTGCTTCATTGGGCTACAGTCGTTCTCAAATTTGGTGGAAGGTTATTTTCCCACAGTGGTTTACCAAGCTTCGCTTCCCAATGCTGGCGGTACTCGCTTATAGTTTATCGGTTGTCGACATTGCACTGATTCTCGGGCCAACCAATCCCCCAACTTTTGCAGTATTAGTATGGCAGTGGTTTAACGACCCAGATCTGAGCTTATTACCACGCGCTGCGGCTGGTGCTATTGTCTTGTTTGTTTTGGCGTCACTTATCATTGCTACAGCACGACTGATTGAGTGGTCATTGCTAAAACAGTTCAAGTTTTGGCAGTTTTCTGGTCGCACAGGAATTAACTTACCAGGAAAAACAGTCTTCACGATTCTTGCTGCATTATCGTTACTCATTATCCCGTTAATGATTATATGGAGCATAGCTCAACGCTGGCGTTTTCCAGACTTATTGCCAAGCCGATATAGCCTAAAATTTTGGGAGTATGAGTGGGACGGTATCTTAAGTACCGTCGGACAAAGCTTATGGATTGCTCTTGCTTCAGCGTCAGTTGCATTATTGCTAGCGTTGGTTGCTCATGAATATCGAATTAGGCACAGATGGCAAGTGCCAGGTTTTATTATCGCGATCCCAATGTTAATCCCTCAGCTTTCAGTGTTATTCGGACTACAGGTGACAACACTCTATATTGGCAGTAGTGCTTACGAGCTGTGGGTGATTTGGGCTCATGTTTTCTTTGCCTTCCCGTTTGTTTATTTATCTTTGGATGGCCCATGGAAAAGCTTCAATGATGGCTTGATAAAAGCCTCACTCAGCCTAGGAAAATCACCATTTCAGAGTTGGTGCTCAATCAAGCTACCAATCCTGCTCCCTGCTATTGCTTTTGCATGGGCAGTTGGAATCAGTGTGAGTTTGGCTCAGTACTTACCAACATTAATGTTGGGCGCTGGCAGAATTAGCACCATTACTACAGAAGCTGTCGCACTTACCAGTGGCTTCGACCGCAGGGTAACCGCTATTTATGCCATCTGGCAGGCTCTATTACCTCTGTTCTTTTTCTCTTTAGCGATAGTTGTCAGTCGACTTCAGCTTAGATATCGCCGTCTTACTTTTAAAGGTTTTCTCACCAATGAGTCTGTATCTCAACGACCTCGCCATCCATAAAAAAGGAGGCGATTCGCTATTTTCAGCGCTAAACGTAACGCTAGAATCAGGCCAAGTATTGGCTTTGATGGGGCCTAGTGGCTGTGGAAAATCGACCTTATTAGATGCCATCGCTGGACATCTCAATGGCGAGTTTTCGTATACCGGGAGTGTTGTTTTAAACGACATTCACCTTGATAACATCCCCTCACATCAACGTAAGGTTGGGATATTATTTCAAGACGATTTATTGTTCCCTCACCTCAAGGTATGGGAAAACTTAGCATTCTCACTTCCAAATTCAATTAGGGGCTCGGCTCGTCAAAATCAAGCGATGAAAGCACTCCAGGATATTGAACTGACACACTTAGCTGAATCGTTCCCTGACCAAATATCAGGGGGCCAAAGGGCAAGAGTAAGCTTAGCTCGTATGCTATTAGCTAAGCCAAAACTAGCTCTGCTTGACGAACCGTTCAGTAAGTTAGATCAGGAGTTGAGAGCACAGTTTCGCGATTGGGTGTTTGAGCAACTCAGCAAAGCCAATATACCAACGTTGATGGTGACGCACGACGAAACCGATGTACCAAAAGGAGCCCAAGTACTTTCTTGGCCGTGGAGAAGTCATCATGCTGGATAAGTATTCCATCAAGATCATCAAGTGGCCACTTAACCAATCAGCTAAGCTATTGAATCAAGTAGGCATCACAGCAAACCAAACGACCTTGTTTGGCTTTTTGGTTGGCTGTTTAGCTTTTCCTGCGCTTGCATTACAACAATACGATTGGGCTTTGGGCTTCATTGTATTGAATAGAGTTTGCGACGGACTGGATGGGGCTTTGGCTCGAATCCAAGGAATTAGTGATGCTGGTGGCTTTCTCGATATCAGCTTGGACTTTTTATTCTATTCACTCATCCCTTTTGGCTTTGTTGTTGCCAACCCAGAACACAATGCCATTGCAGGCGCGTTTTTGATCTTTTCATTTATCGGCACAGGCAGTAGTTTCTTAGCGTTTGCAGTGATGGCAGGCAAACGCGGTATCGAGAACCCAGTCTACAAACATAAGTCTCTGTACTACATGTCTGGGCTAACCGAAGGCACAGAAACTATCGCTTGTTTTATTGTGTTTTGTATTTTTCCTCAGCACTTTGCCGTTATTGCCTATATTTTTGGCGCAGCGTGTTGGCTAACGACGTTCATGCGTATTTATTTTGGTTTTCAGACACTAAAAAACCAAGCTAGTTAATAAATGAGTTAGTTTCTTGCACCTATAAAAACGCCGCTCATTGTGAGCGGCGTTTTCTATATTAGTATGGATAATGCCCACTAAATCATGACATCAAGCTTCAGCTTAAGCCGTGATTTTAAACCTCAATACCTTCAGGCTTGAATCAAGGTCGACATCGACAAACTCAGGCGGGTTGTCTAAACGTTCAATAAACTCAACGCTTGGCGCTTCTTCTGCCATCGTTTCAATCAAGAAGTTGGGTGATACTGCTGGTGAGTTAACACAAGCAATCACTTCTCCACCTTCCGTTAGAAGTTCAGGCAAACGACGTAGGATCTTTTTGTAATCTTTGGTTAAAGCAAAACTGCCTTTCTGGAAAGATGGCGGATCGATGATAACCAACTCGTATGGACCGCCTTTCTTGATTTTCCCCCACGACTTAAAGATATCGTAACCAAGGAAGTTTACCGAGCGCATATCGTGGTCATTCAAACGATGATTATCACGGCCTTTATTCAATGAACCACGCGACATATCAACATTCATACATTGACGAGCGCCACCAGCGATCGCCGCGACAGAGAAACCACAAGTGTATGCGAACAGGTTAAGAACATTCTTATCCTTGGCATTATCTTGTACCCACTGACGACCATTACGCATGTCTAGGAACAAACCAAAGTTCTGATTACGGCCAATGTCTAATTGATACTTAAGACCGTGCTCGACCACAACCGGAGAGTCATTCAACTCGCCCCATAGAACCTCTGAAGGCGCACCATCGGCGTAACGGTGTTGCAGAACAATGCTTGTGCCATGCTTTGATTGCCAAATATCTCTGTTAGTGAGTTCAACCAATCCAGCTTTGAGAGATGACAAGAATTCGCCGTCTACCTCTTTAAACACGTTAACCAGTAGTTGTCCATCAACCCAGTCACATGTCAGTTGTTCTAGACCAGGCCAAAACTTACCACGACCATGAAAGATACGGCGTAGTTCGTTTGGTACTTCATTAAGTTGCTGTTCAATATGACTAAAAAACAGAGGTAAAGCTGATGCTTCCATTATTTCACTCACTTAGTGTTTAGCTTTGGCCAAGTTAATGACCAAGGTTCAAGCCAACTGTCTAAACCATTAGACACGGTTTCTTGATGCCACTTCTCACCCAAGGAATCAAGGTTCCTCGGGTCACAGACATATTCGTAGGCTTGGGATTGATAGGTAAATCGAATCGCGAAAGCGTGCAGATAGCCTCTGTCAGCCTCACTCGATGGATTATAAATAGGGTCACCAATAATAGCGGAGCCGATCGACTTCATCGCGACACGGATCTGATGCGTCCTTCCTGTATAGGGCTTACATAATAGCAAACGCTCGCCGGGTTCTGCCGTTGCCGATAAAAACTGGGTAATCGCTGGGTTGTCTTTGGATGTCAGAAGCTTCCAACTAGAACGTCTTGAACGTTCCATATCACCTGAAATCAAACCCTGCTTTTTCTTTGGCTTTTTAGAACCAATCGCAAGGTAATATTTCTCAACCTCACGCTTTGCGAACAACTGCGAAAGCTCGCTTGCTGCCGAAGCACTCTTTGCTAGCAGTAGAATACCTGAAGTCATTTTATCAAGGCGATGTACAAGATATAACTTAGGCTCATTAATCGCTTTAACAACTTCTTGAAGCAACATGGTATCGCCATCGTCTTTATGAACGCTGACGCCAGGGTGCTTGTTAATAAGTAAAAAATCAGGATGGTTCAGAAGGATATCGAACATGTAAAGGCTAGCTCCATTGTAGAACGGGGAGTATACCGCGTCTGAACCCAGATTCCAGCTACGAAAAAGCCCAATCGACTCAATAAACATTGAATCATTGGGCTCATTTTTCGTCTGACTGTTTAGGTGATGAATCTTTAATCTCTATCCAACACGTACTAACCGCTAAGCCAGTTTAAACTTACCGACTAATGCTTCGAGCTCAGCAACCTTAGCGTTCAGGCCTGAAGTGTTTTCAGAACTGCGCGTCGCTAGCTGCAAGGATTGCTCAGATATATCACTGATTGCCGTAATGTCCGCTGCAATTTCTTTGGTTACAGCTGTCTGCTCTTCTGCTGCAGTAGCAATAGAGTTGACCATGCTTTGTACGTTACCAGCGCCGCTAACAATCGCTTCCAATGCTGAAACCGCACCTGAACTTTTCTCTACGCCAATCTCAACTAACCGACAGTTATCCTGCGTGTAAGTAACGGCTTCTTGCGTACCAGATTGAATTGATTGAATAATGCCCGACACTTCTTGTGTCGCTTTGGTTGTTCTCTCTGCCAACGCTCTCACTTCATCAGCAACTACAGCAAACCCACGCCCAAACTCGCCAGCACGCGCAGCCTCAATCGCAGCATTCAGAGCTAATAAGTTGGTTTGCCCAGCAATGTCCTCAATCACTTTAATAACGCTACCAATCTGCTCACCATGTGAACCGAGCGTATTCATTTGCACCGACATATCACTCATTTGAGCCGACACTTGCTCGATACTCGCAACCATTTCGACGATGACATTACGGCCATCTTCAGCCGAAGTTTCTGAACGACGTGCTTCTTCATAAGTCGAAGTGCCCTGCTGTGCTACCTCAGAAATAGTTAAGCTTAGTTCTTCAGCCGCTGTCGCTATCAGGTTTGCTTTGTCCGCTTGAGCAGATGCGCCAGAAACGATGTCTTGGCTAATTGACGACAACTCGCCTGTCACTGATTGGACTTGGTGAGTCACCGAAGAGATAGAACCTAGAAGGTCAACCAGCGATTTCTGCATCTGATTAATTGACTTAGCTAGGTCGGCTAACTCATCACCTGACTCATCAACAATATCCCCAGTAGTAAGGTCGCCATTTGCTACGCGTCGTGCCACTTGTTCAACGCGAGTTAAGCGGTTGGTAATCGAACTAGACAATACAAATGCAATCACACCACCAAATACCATCGCAAAGGCAGACAGTAACATGATGGTTTGTTCAATAGTGGTAAACGAATCCGTCAAGGTAAGCAGTGATTGTTCCGTATCTGCACGCTCACTTGCCGATGCCTGATCAAGTAAGTTTTCAATGGGGATAAGGTTCTTTTCATACAAGGCTCTAAGCTGTTGGATATTGGATAACAGCGCAGCCTCATTATTGATCTTAGGTACGAGTTTCGATTCAAACTCATGAGTAAAACGTCCCATCAGCTCTTCTATTCTCTGAATACGGCGATGGTCTTCAGATCCTCGACTCTCCAAACGTTTTGCTTGTTCGATTGCTTGAGTAAATTCGTTCTTGTTGGTTCGATAATCATTGAGTGCATTATCGACCAGAGTGATTGCACCCAGAGCATCTCGATAGACATCTCCAGCTTCATCGATCAAAACAAGGTAGGTAACGGTACCCGGTACATCATCTAATCTAATCTCATCGGCGCTCTTATGAGCGCCAATCACTTCCATCCATACAATACCGACTAACGTGACAAGCACCGCCAATATAGAGCCAAAACCGGCATACAGTTTCTTTCTCACTGACAATTTCAAACAACACCTACCTAAATCAAAATATAGCTCTAACAGCTATTCGTTCCATTTATATCGGCTATCAGACGGATACCTTTAATAATTATTTTTCTTAGATAATTAAGTTCCAGACATAAAAAAACGGGAGCTAATGAGCTCCCGTTTATCAAATTACTTTATCTTGCGATTAGAACTTCTTAGAAATCAGCGCAAAACCAGCAATGATACCAATACCTAGTAGCATGATTGCACCTTTACCGCTATCGAAGCCAGAAGAGATACCCATGAACGCAACGATTGCGATAGCTACAGGGATGATGTACTTAACTAGTGTGTACCATAGACCAAATAGTGGGAAAGAGACTTCACCGTCGTTAGTGATTTCTTTCTCTAGGTCTGCACGGTTTAGTCTCCAACCAGCGAAGATACATACCAACATACCGCCAACCGCTAGGAAAATCTTATCCGTTAGTAGGTCGAAAATGTCGAACGCGCCAGTATCAAACAGTGTTGGACCGAAGCCGCCAAGTGATAGAGAAGCGAAGATACATAGAATCGCCATTACAACACTTGCAGACAGTACCGCTGTTACACGCTTCATGCCTTTCTCATCGATTAGGTAAGAAACCACAACTTCAAGTAGAGATACTGAAGATGTTAGTGCCGCAACACTCAAACCAACGAAGAACATAAGAGCAAATAGAAGACCGATTACGCCGCCCATTTCAGCGAATAGCTGAGGAACAACAACGAATACTAAACCAGGGCCCGCTGCAGGTTCCATACCGAATGCGAACATTGCAGGGAACATTGCAACACCAGCTAGAATAGCAACACCAGTATCCATTGCGGTTACCATTGCTGTTGTCTGAACTAGGTTCTCTTTCTTCTTAAGGTAAGAACCGTATGTCATCATACAACCCATACCAAGACTTAGAGAGAAGAATGCTTGACCTAGCGCGGCTAGGATTACATTGCTGTCTACTTTAGAGAAGTCAGGACTGAATAGGAACTCAAGACCAGCCATCGCGCCCGGAAGCATAATGCCTTTGATTGATACTACAATAAGGATAATGAAAAGAAGCGGCATCAGGATCTTACCTGCTTTCTCAATACCACCAGAGATACCTTTCATAACGATAACAACGTTAAGTAGTAGGTATAAGCCCATCCACATTAGTGGTTGAACTGGGTTTGAGATAAAGCCACCAAAGCTATCACCAATTGCTTCTGGTGCGTCTAGAAGACCACCTGCAATTTTACCGATGTATGCGATTGACCAACCGCCTACTACTGGGTAGAAACCCATGATAAGTAGACCACTGAATACGCCGATAACGCCAGCGAACGTCCAACGACGGTCAGTTGTTTTAAATGCACCTACTGCTGATTTTTGCGTATGACGGCCAATCGCAAATTCAGTCAGCATGACACTGAAACCAATAAAAATTACAAAAAACAGGTAAATGGCAACGAATGCACCACCGCCACTTTCACCTGCTGTGTATGGGAATTTCCAAATGTTACCTAAGCCAACAGCAGAACCTGCTGCAGCCATTACGAATCCTAACTTCGAACCCCAGGTATCGCGGGGTGTTGTGGTTGTATTACTAGTAGCCACGTGTACTCCAAACTTTTGTGTTATGTGATGTTGTGTTTTGCTTTGGGTGGCGTCTTTAAAAGGAAGGTGTATAAATAAATTTACACACCTAAAAGATTTGATTGACGCTCGTTGTCTAGCAAGTAAACCAGTTTAAGAATAAAATTGGAAGTGCATACCGTACAAATTTCGTTAAAGATGTAAATTTTTATGGTTAAATGCCGACTTTTCATACAAAACAATCGTTTTCTTCTTAAGTTAACCAAAACTTAACAACTTTAACCTATTTACAGCTTTTGCTCTATTTTGTAAATAGTTGATTCCTTAAATTCCCATATCCGTTAAATAGCATTACTATCTAAGTGTCTCTTTTTTCGAGTATTCAATGTGGATAAGCTTTATCATTTTTTAACTTTGGCCTCTGTTGTTTTGTACTGGGTTCTCGTAGCCGGTGTGACGTTTCGTGTTGTACTAAAACGGCGCTCTGTCAGCGTTTCTCTTGCTTGGCTAATGGTTATCTACATTATCCCGATTGTTGGCGTAGCTTGTTACTTCCTTTTTGGTGAGCTAAACCTAGGCCGAAAAAGGGCTGAGCGCGCACATCGTATGTTTACTCCCTTTGGTGACTGGTTCCGCCAATTAAATGATTGCCAACTGCATCTTCCCGGCAAAGTGGGATCCCCTATCCACAAAATCGATGAACTCTGTAATAACAGAATGGGTATTCCTGCGCTTAGTGGAAACACACTTTCACTGCAATCTTCACCCAATGAGATCCTACACGCCATTATCGAAGATATAGAAAACGCCCAGACCAGCATCAAGATGGTTTTCTACATTTGGCACCCTGGTGGCCTGACCGATTCCGTAGCTTCAGCTCTTATTCGAGCAGCCAAACGTGGTGTAGATGTTAAGGTCCTACTTGACTCAGCCGGTAGCCCTCGCTTTTTCAAAAGCCACTGGCAGTCAATGATGAAGGACGCAGGCGTTCAAGTCGTACAAGCACTAGAAGTGAGCCCATGGCGTATTTTTTTACGTCGCCTAGATTTAAGACAACACCGCAAAATCATTGTGATTGACGAGACTATCGCCTATACGGGTTCAATGAACATGGTCGATCCTGCTCACTTCAAACAAAGTTCCGGCGTTGGTCAGTGGATTGATGTAATGGTCAGAGTGACTGGGCCAACCGTTAATGTGTTATCCGCTATTCATGGCTGGGATTGGGAAGTTGAGACTGGTGAACGCATTCTCCCTGATATACCTGAATGCCCAGTTGAAGAAATCATGACACATCATCCGGTTCAAGTAGTGCCGTCTGGCCCTGGCATGCCGGAATATTTGATCTTACAAGTACTGACCATCGCCATCAATCAAGCGAATCATTCTGTACGTATTACTACACCTTATTTTGTGCCAAGTGCTGACTTACTCGAAACACTTAAGATGACAGCTCAACGCGGCGTAACTGTAGAACTGATCATTCCACACAATAACGATTCACTAATGGTTAAATGGGCATCTCGCGCCTTTTATACAGAACTACTTGAAGCTGGCGTGAAAATTTACGAGTTTTATGGCGGCCTTCTTCACACCAAATCAGTAGTGATCGATGAAGAGTTTTGCTTGATCGGAACCGTCAATATCGACATGCGTAGTTTGTGGCTCAACTTTGAAGTAACCCTTGCCGTTGACGACGTACACTTTACCAAGCAATTGTTTGATTTACAGCAATCCTATATTGAATCATCTCATCCCGTGGAATTAGAGCAGTGGGAACAGAGAAATTTACGTAACCGTTTCTTTGAGAGACTGTTCTATTTATTCAACCCGTTGCTTTAATACTCCTCGCTCGCCGACCACCATTGGCAACGAATAGTATCTTTGCGATCGCTTTTTAACTTTTCATCACAAATCGAGGAAAAGTTAAAAAGCAAAAGAAAACGTTAAAAACTCTCTCTCCCCTCTTGCTTTGATGGCTACTCGCATGTTTTAAATAGGACATAACCGATTGATAAGGAATTCACAGCATGTCCGAGAACAAAACCACTAAGCTCATCACTGCAGGTCGTGATAAGAAGTGGACCAATGGTGTCGTTAATCCACCAGTACAACGCGCTTCCACTGTCGTTTTCAACTCAGTAGAAGAAAAGCGCAAAGCTACGATTAATCGCGCTAACAAGACGCTTTTTTACGGACGTCGTGGAACCACCACTCATTTCGCTTTCCAAGATGCCATGGTTGAAGTTGAAGGGGGCGCGGGTTGTGCACTGTACCCGTGTGGTACAGCAGCAATTTCGAATGCCATTCTCTCTTTTGTAGAAACAGGTGATCATATTTTAATGGTTGACACCTGCTACGAACCTACTCGTGATTTCTGTGACACCATCATGAAAAAGATGGGGGTAGAGACAACTTACTACGAGCCAACGATTGGTGAAGGTATCCAAGACCTTATCAAGCCAAACACTAAGGTGCTGTTTACTGAGTCTCCAGGCTCTGTCACCATGGAAGTGCAGGATATTCCAACACTAGCACGTATCGCTCATGAACATGACATCATCGTTATGCTAGACAATACTTGGGCGGCTGGCGTGAACTTCTCACCGTTTGATTTTGGTGTTGATATCTCGATTCAAGCAGCGACCAAATACATCGTGGGTCACTCTGATGTGATGCTAGGTACGGCAGTCGCCAATGAGAAATGCTGGGATCAACTAAGAGAGCAAAGTTACTTGATGGGGCAATGTGTCTCACCTGATGATGCTTATTTAGGGCTTCGCGGCATTCGTACTCTTGATGTGCGTCTACGCCAACACGCAGAAAGCAGCTTGAAGGTCGCAAAATGGTTAGAGAGTCGTCCTGAAGTTAACCATGTTCGTCATCCTGCTCTTGAGTCTTGCCCAGGCCATGAATTCTTCAAACGAGATTTTACTGGCGGTAATGGCTTGTTCTCTTTTGTACTAAACAACTCTAATATCAAAGCGACGACAGCGTTACTTGATGGAATGACACATTTTAGTATGGGTTACTCTTGGGGTGGATTTGAAAGTTTGATTCTAGCTAACGAACCAAGCAGTTTTGACAGCTTGAGAACTGTTGCCAATCCTAATTTCGAAGGTACCTTGATACGTGTTCATATTGGATTAGAAGATGTTGATGACCTGATTGCTGATCTAGAGGCGGGATTAGAACGTTATAGCGCTCTGATTTAATCTGAAACGATAGGTCTAATATGCAAAAAAGGCAGGATATTCCTGCCTTTTTCTGTTTAAAGCATAACTCAAAAACAAATGTATCTACTCATATTCAGATACTTCAGCTCATAATACAAACCGCTCATAGTCCAGAAGCCTTCATAATCCAGAAGCTTTCAAAGCCAATATTGAACCTTAAAGCACATCCACTTAAAGATCTCAGAGCGATGAAAAAATGGCTATGAATTTTTCAATTTCTAAGTGATTGTTCCGCTGAAATAAATAACACTTTATTTGTGTGGGCAACCGACTAAATGATCATTGACCATACCTGTTGCTTGCATAAACGCGTAACAGATTGTCTCACCAACAAATTTAAACCCTCTCTTCTTTAAAAACTTACTCATCGCTTTGGATTGCTCTGTAGAGGCGGGAACTTGAGACATCTCGGTCCATTGATTTTCAATCACCTTATTATCGACAAACTGCCATAAAGCATTGGATAGGGATCCAAACTCTTTCTGAAGCTCAAGGGTTGAACGAGCATTGTTGTATACCGAAGCAATCTTGCCCTTATGCTTAACCACATCGAAGTGTTCGATAATATTCGGCACATTGTCTTCATTCAACGCAGCTAACTTATTAAGGTCATAATTGTCAAAAGCGGCACGATAACCCTCGCGCTTTTTAAGTATCGTGATCCAACTAAGGCCAGCCTGAGCCCCCTCTAAAGTAATGAACTCAAACAAAACCTGGTCATCATAAACAGGTACCCCCCACTCAGCATCGTGATATTCCCTCTCAAGTTCGTGTTTAAGCGCCCATGCGCAGGTTCTATCTGATGTGTTTGTTTCCATTTGAAGTTCTCATTTGTATTCGTATATAAAAATAATGCCCCAATTGGGAGCATTATTTCAAAGGTTAAATAGGGCGCGTTGACCTTTCGTGGTTAAATTCCGTTCGAAATAAAAGCTTTTTAATCGAGGCGAGGGGAGAAGTAGCCTATTCATCCTAAGCAAATCTCCCTCAACAAAGAGTAAAATGCTTTTTGCGGGGCGCCCAGCTCGAACCCTTCGGGCAGCGTTTGCTGGTCAACACGCCCTAGCGTTAAGCCACTTCAATCTTATGGAATAGACGATACAACACAGGTACTACGATTAGCGTCAGTACAGTCGCAAAGCCTAAACCAAACATAATGGTTACTGCCATTGGCTTGAAAAAGATATCAGGCAGTAACGGGATCATACCTAAAATGGTCGTAATCGCGGCCATGCATACCGGACGAACACGGCTTAATGCAGCGTCAACAACCGCTATGTACGGATCTTTACCTGACTTCATTTCAATCTCAATTTGATCAAGTAATACGATACCGTTCTTAAGTAGCATCCCGGATAAACTCAAGAAGCCTAGCAATGCCATAAAGCCAAATGGTGTATTCAAGGCTAATAAGCCTGTCGTTACCCCAATTAGTGCTAATGGAACCGTCAACCAAACAATTAATGGTTCTTTTACAGAGTTAAACAAGAACACGGTAATCAAGAACATGAACAAGTAACCCAAAGGCATGGTTGTGAAAAGTGACGCCTGTGCATCAGCAGATGACTCATATTCACCACCCCACTCAAGTGAGTAACCCGGTGGCATCTCAATCGCTTCAATTTGCGGCTGTAAGCGCTTCTGCAGGGTTGAAGCCGTTTCTTCACCCAACAGGTCATTGTCGGCCATCACCGTTAGCATACGCTTACGGTTCTTACGAATGATCAGTGGGTCTTCCCATTCCAACTCGTAGCCTAGCGTGACTTGTTGAAGTGGGATGTATTCACTTAATGCTGGGCTCCAAATCTTCATGCCTTCAATGTTACGAATATCGATACGCTCATCTTCCGGTAAACGCGCGACGATAGGCATCAACGTAGTACCATCGCGGTACACACCAATCGATTTACCAGAGAAAGACATTGCTAGGAAATCATCAACGTCAGATTTGGTAATACCATAACGGCGAGCTTGGCTTTCATTGAACTGAGGCTCTAACACCTTGGTTCTTTCACGCCAATCGTGACGAATATTAAACGCACCGTCATCAGCACGCATGATATCCATAACTTGCGCAGCAATTGAACGCAGTACCGTTGGATCAGAACCTACAATTCTTGCTTCAATTTTTGCACCGCCACCTGGACCTAATTCAATTTGTTTCAGCTTGTAGTCTATTTCAGGGAACTGACTGTTTACGTGTTCACGAAAACGCAGCATTAGTCCCTCAAGCACTTCATAACTCTTCACACGAACGGTTATCTCACCGTATGCGCTATAACTTTTTTCTGGAGAGTAAGTCAGCATGAAACGTTGTAAGCCTTTACCCGCCGTCGTCGTGATATGTTCGACTTCATCCTGCTCCGCTAACCAACCTTCAAGCACTTTAAGCTTGGTGTTGGTTGCACGAATATCGGTACCTTCTGGCATCCACACATCCACTTGGAACATTGGTGTAGTTGAAGATGGGAAGAAGGCCTGTTTCACAAAACCAAAACCATAAACACTCGCGCCTAAACCAATAATCAGAACAAACATGGTAAGCCACGCGCGCTTCATACAGAACTCAAGGAAGTTTTTATAGATAACAAAAACCATCCCGTTGTATGGGTCCTTACCTTCGCTATCTGGGTCAATCTTTTGACCTTTAAAGAAAATATCAGCAAAGAACGGCGTAATTGAGATAGCAGTAAACCAACTCAGCATTAACGAGATAAGTAGAACCGTGAACAAGGTGCCACAGTATTCACCGGTTGAGTCTTCAGACAAGCCTATCGGTGCAAAAGCGGTGACCGCAATAACAGTTGCACCCAGCAGCGGCCATTTAGTTTGGGTAACGATATCGGTGGCGGCCTGCATCCGGGTTCGCCCCTTCTGCGTGCCAATCAATATCCCTTCCACCACCACAATGGCATTATCCACCAGCATCCCCAAGGCGATAACCAGGGCGCCTAGCGAGATACGTTGTAAATCGATTTTGAAATACTGCATAAAAATGAAAGTGCCAAAAACGGTCAACAACAGTATCAAACCGATCAACAAACCAGAGCGAAGCCCCATGAAGAACAACAACACAATAATTACGATGGCAACCGCTTGTCCGAGGCTGACCACAAATCCACTTACCGATTTATCGACTTCTTTTGGCTGGTTATAAACCTCCGAGATATCAATACCGACAGGTTGTTGATATTTCAGTTCTGCAAGTCGTCTATCAAAAGCCTCCCCCACCGCAACCACGTTCACTCCCTGAGCAAAGGAGACACCCAGGTTGAGCGCAAGTTTTCCGTTGTAACCAATAATGTTACTCGGTACTTCAACATAGCCACGCGTTACATCAGCAACATCTTTTAGGTAGATAAGTCCTTGAGCGCCACCTTCGGTAAGAATCAAATCGCCAAGTTGTTCTACGTTTTGGAACTCACCCGTTGGGTGGATCCGTATGTATTCGTCGCCAATCCTTACCGCACCAGCACTAGAAACGATGTTCTGAGTCGATAAAAGATTAAACACGGTTGTTGGCGACAGCCCCAAGGAGCTTATCCGCTTCATCGATATCTCAATGAAGACTTGTTCTTGCTGTTGACCAGAAACAGAAACTTTACTGACCCCATCGACCAACTCGAGTTCTCTTCTTAGGTAATCAATGTAATCCAACAGTTCTTTGTAGCTGTAACCATCACCCGTCACTGCAAGCAAAATACCGTAAACGTCACCGAAGTCATCGATGACTTGAGGATCATTAACGCCGGGTGGCAGTTCAACCTTGAGATCATTCACTTTTCGGCGAAGCTCATCCCAGATTTGCGGAAGATCATCTGGACCATAGTTATTCTTCATAGTTACCGTTACCTGAGATAGGCCACGGCTAGAGATAGAGTTCACTTCGTCTACATAGGTAAGCTGTTGAATGGCTTTCTCTAATGGGTAGGTAACTTCTTCTTCCACTTGCTGAGGCGTAGCCCCTGGGTAAGAGGTCACGACCATTGCATCTTTGATGGTAAAAGCAGGGTCTTCTAAACGCCCTAACCCAAAAAATGCAGAGACACCACCAATAAGAAAGATCAGAGACAGCATCCAGCTAATGACTTTGTTACGTATAAAGTAAGAAGCAACACCTGTGATCTGATCATCACCCTGTTGATCGTCATTTTGGGGCTTGTTATTTACTTCACTCATTGTTCGTCTCCTGAGACAATACTTCCACTGTCATCCCATCTCGCAATCGCGATACGCCTGCAACAACGACATGCTGCCCCACTTCCAATCCTTTCATTATCTGCAACGTTTTCTGGTTTGCTTTTCCTAACACAACTTGCTGCTTCGAGACGGTGTTGTCGTCATTGAGTACCCAAACATAAGAGTTTTGACGCGTTAACTCATCGCCATCGGCATTAAACACAGCTTCAATTGGAATCAAAACTCCAGCTTTCAATTCCAAGCCGATATCTCGCCCGTTTGAAGTCACTTCCACAGCCATACCATCAAGAATCAAGTCATCTTCTGGCATAGGTAAAGCAAGTGTCACTGTAAAGGTACCCGTACTTGGGTCCGGTTCGGTTGTGAACTCTTTAATACCTGCGGTGTATTCGTTACCGCTTGGAACTCTCACTACGGCTTCAACATTCGAGAGCAATGTTTCATTGGGTTGATTCACATAGATTTGATCGGGCAGCTGGATCACCACCTCGACATCTTCAATGCTGTGAATATTTACGATTTGTTGGCCAACCTGAATGTTTTCATATTGGTCGACACTGACTCGAGAGATAATTCCATCAACTGGGGCGCGAAGCTTAGTGAACGACAAGCGCAGTTTTGCTAATTCAAGTTCGGCGTAAGCAATTTGTCGTTGAGCGGCAATTTCATCAAACTGAGACTTAGCCAATAGGCCTTTTTTAACAAGTGGACTTGAACGTCGGTACTGGCTATTGATTACTGTGTATCGTGCTTGAGTGTTATCCACCTCCAATTGGTAGTCGGTAGGATCCAACTCAGCAATAATATCTCCAGCTTTAACCCGCTCACCCTCTTTCACATCGAGCTTATTGATTTCACCTGCAACTCGAAAACTGAGATGAGCTTTCTCCGCAGCGTTTGCGACTGCGGGGAAGTAGAGTTTATCGCTAAAATCGATGACTGAGATCTCAATAGCTTTAACCAAAGGAGTGTTATTGACTTCCACAACTTGCTTATCTTCACAAGCTGTAAGTAAGGCCAAACACGACATTCCTGCAACTACCTTAAGTGCTTTCATGTTATAGCCCCCTTTCCTTGATCCACTCACGAACTTTGACGCCAGCTTCAAGACCATTAACACCAGAAGTCACTACTCGGTCGCCATCGTTTAGGCCAGACACGATATGACGCTTTTCATCAATCACAATGGCTACGTTTTCAACAATACCGTCGCTATCTACGCGCCAGACTGAGACGTCATCCCCATCGGTCATCATTGCTGACGTTGGAATTTTGGTTGCTGCCGCCTGTGCTGAAACCAAATTTACCGTGCCAGACATACCCGGTAAAATGCCGACATCAGTTGGTCTTTCCATAACCATAGTGACTTTGTATGAGCCTGTTGTAGGGTCGGCTTCAGTATCCACTTCTTGGAAGGTTAAAACGTAAGAGTTTTCAGGAAACGCATCAAAAACCATGGTTGCATCTGTCTCAAACCCTGAAGAAAAGCGCGTAATAAGTTGGTCGGGCAATAAGAATACGACTTTAAGAATTTGATTGGTTTGAATATTCATCACACCTTGCTTGGCTGCGATGTATTCATGGTTTTCAGCGGGAATAATGGAAATCGTTCCATCGTAAGGCGCAACCAAAGTGGTATAGCGAAGGTTCGCTTTTGCTTGGTTAAGAACCGCTTTAGCCGAATTATGATTTGCTTTGGCCTGATCGAAATCTTGCTCTGATACCACTCGGTCTTTACGCAACTTTATTGAACGTTGGTATTGAACATCGGCTAATTTAAAATTCGCTCTCGCTTGCTTTTCTAACAACTGATATTCATCAGGATTGAGCGTTGCAAGTTCATCACCCTTGTTAACCTGCTGACCAGACGTAACGTCAATGCTCTGCAATAAACCAGGAACACGAAATGCAAGTACCGCTTTGTCGCCGGCTTCAGTGGTGGCAGGGAAACTACGTTCAAAGGCATTATTGCCAACGGAGACAGTGAAGAGTTTGGCGGGTCTAGATTCAGGCTCAGGTACCGGAGGAAGCTCCTTACCACACCCAGACAACCCAGCTAAGGCTGTCAAAAGGACAACGGAGGCTCTATACATTGGTGATCATCCATATCTATAAATATTTTTATAACATAGATTAATCACATGTAACTTACCAGTTATCGTAAGATTTATTTAGACAAAATTATTAAAAAAAATAACGGCTTGGAATAAATTTTCCTAAACCGTTATCTAATCTTTTTTAGGTTTACCGTTACATGTTCTTAAATGCGCGGTCGACTTTAAAAGTGTCTGAGGTTACATAGGCTTCCATATTACGCACACTGGTCTCTAACTTCTGTAAATCATCTTCTAAAGTGCCTAATAGAGTCTCTGCCGTTTGCCCTTTTTCCCAAGGTTTTTGCTTCAGCGTGTGCTCTTGTTTAGCTTTCATTTCATCGACATACTGAGGTGGTTGTTTTTCAATCATAAATGTCAAAGCAATATACGCCAGTAAGACAAGAAAGCTTCCGCCAAGTAGCGCCGCAGAGATAACTAAGATACGAACCAACCAAACTTCCAGGCCAAAATAGTTCGCTAACCCGGCACATACTCCAGAAAGCTTACCGTTAATGGGATCGCGATACAGTTCTCTACTCATAGTTTCGTCTCCAGTTAGGTGACTCCGCATCCAGTATTTTTTCTAGCGTTTTCACGCGATCTTGCATCGATTCAGCTTGAGCAGAAAGCTTGTGTAAACGTTGAAGATCCGTCTCTGAAAGACCATTGCTGGATTTCTTCTTGCTGCGGTAATGTAAGAACAACCATAGCGGTGCCACGAAGATTAAAAAGACAATCAGTGGACCTGCAATTAGAAATGTTGACATAGACAACTCCTAAAATTATTTATCGCGGTTTTCAACTTGCTGCTTCAGTTTCGCCAGCTCTTTTTCAATTTCATCTTGAGCTTGTAGTTCGGCAAATTCTTGATCTAAAGATTTTGCATTGCCTGTCTTAGCGTAAACGTCTGCTTCAGCTTCTAATTCATCCACTTTACGCGAGAATTGCTCAAACTTCGCCATTGCTTCGTTGGTTTTGCTTGAGTGCAAGTGTTTTTGAACATCACGACGATTACTCGCAGCGTTATTACGAATCATAAGTGCTTGCTGCTTTGCACGAGTTTCTGCGATCTTTGTTTCAAGTTTACCAATTTCACTCGTCAATTTTTCGATGGTTTCATGAACCAAGGTTTGTTCGGTGTGAAGGCTCTTGATGATGTCTTCCAGTTTTTGCTTTTCGATTAGCGCCGCTCTCGCCAAATCTTCGCGTTGTTTGGTCAGGGCAAGTGTCGCTTTATTTTGCCAATCTAGAATCTGTGTTTCGATAGCTTCTACTTTACGCGCTAGCTCTTTCTTGTCAGCAATTGCTTTTGCTGAGTTGGTACGAACTTCAACTAAGGTGTCTTCCATTTCTTGGATAATAAGACGAATCATCTTTTCTGGATCTTCAGCCTTATCTAATAGTGCACTGATGTTTGAATTTACAATGTCTGCAAAGCGAGAAAAAATACCCATGAGGAACTCCTTAATTACAATGATGGCAAATGTGTTTTAAATCGTTGTTCGACTTCTCAATCCACCTGCTCACAAATTTACGTTTATTGTTAAACCTACTATGAGTAATCCAAGTAGCGTGCCAACTTTTAAGCCATTTATTATCAATAACTTATAATAAAATGGTGATTAAGTTTATACATGCTATGATGAATTTAGCCAAGTAATGGTATTTTTCGCCACTACTCTTTTGCTTAAGCTATTTAAATTGAGCCCTCTAATAGCATCAACCAGCGCTCAAACCACACAAGGAACCGCTATGCAGCAGAATCTTATTGGTGAATCACCTAGCTTTCTCTCTGTTTTGGATAAAGTGTCTCAGTTAGCCCACATTGAAAGGCCGATTCTGATCATAGGAGAGCGTGGTACGGGTAAAGAGCTAATCGCTCAAAGGCTGCATTACCTTTCAAGACGCTGGGATCAACCCTTGATCTCACTGAACTGCTCAACACTCAGTGAAGGATTGATTGATTCAGAACTGTTTGGTCATGAATCTGGTTCTTTTACTGGTTCAAAAGGACGCCATCAAGGTCGTTTTGAAAGAGCTGAAAGTGGAACCCTTTTTCTAGATGAACTCGCTACAACTCCCCTTGCTGTTCAAGAGAAGCTATTGCGTGTAATTGAATACGGTCAGTATGAGCGTGTGGGCGGGCAAAAAGCACTAAGTGCTAATGTAAGGCTAGTCTGCGCAACCAATGCCGACCTACCCGCTATGGCATTGAAGGGAGAATTCAGAGCCGATTTATTGGACAGGCTGGCGTTTGACGTGATTACTATCCCGCCGCTTCGTGAGCGCAAAGAAGACATCACACTGCTCGCCGAGTATTACGCCATCAAGATGTGTCGAGAATTGGAACTAGAATTGTTTGTCGGCTTCTCACCTTCAGCCGTTGATGCGTTGTTGGATTATTCTTGGCCAGGAAATGTGAGAGAACTCAAAAACGTTATTGAACGTGCTATCTATCAACACGGTAAGAATCCATATCCTATTGAAACTTTAGTGTTTAACCCGTTTGAGCCAGCATGGAAAACTGAGCAAAATTCCACACTAGAAATTGGCAATGATCCATCCACCAACCATACTTCATCTGAAGGGACATTTTCTTTGCCGCTTGACTACAAAGCATGGCAAGAACAACAAGACATCCAGCTGCTCAATCAAGCCTTAAAACAAAGCAAGTATAACCAAAAGCAAGCAGCAGAATTACTCGGGTTAACCTACAACCAATTACGAGGAATGGTGAGGAAGTACGCGATTGTTGGACAAGCTAACGATAAATAGCTGTCCACAATTGATTATTATTTGGAGCCGAATAAATAAAATGTTAAATTGTCCGGATCTTGAGGCTCCTCTAATGCCTCGTTTCGAAAAGTATTTCTTTTTATGAAAGCACTAATAAGACTATCACTGAGCATCTGTACGCTGAGCTTTTTAGCTGGATGTGGTGAGAGTGTCGATCACGAACAAATCCGTGAAAAAGGCTTCATCTATTGCGGCCAAGGTAATCCTAGCACCTTCAACCCACAACTGGTTGATAGTGGCATTACTTCTGAGTCACTGAGCCCTCAAATTTTCGACACACTGCTAACGCTTGACCCTATGACGTACCGACCAAAAGAGAACTTGGCAACAAGTTGGTCTGTCGACAAGTCAGGTACTGAGTACACTTTCACTCTTCGCCCCAATGTTGCGTTTCAAACCACAGACTGGTTTACCCCAACTCGCAGCATGAACGCGGAAGACGTAGTCTTTAGTTTTGAACGAATCATTGATAGTTCGAACCCATTCCATTATGTGGGTGGCGGCCTATACCCATGGTTTGCAGGCATCGATTTCCAAAACTTAATTGTCGATATCACTGCAGTTGATAACCTAACGGTAAAATTCCGATTAAGCCACCCAGACAACTCGTTCCTCAACAATATTGCCACCAGTTACGCGGTGATTCATTCCAAAGAATACGCCAACAAGTTGATTGCGACTGACGAGAAAAATGAGATCGATTCTAAACCTGTTGGTACTGGTCCTTTTTACCTAGATGAATATCAGATCAACGATCTAGTGCGCTTGAAAAAGAACAAGCGTTACTGGAAAGGTGACGTTCAAATGGACCAAGTTGTATTCGACACATCGCAACGTGGAACAGGCACGCTTGCCAAGCTGCTTCGCAATGAGTGTGATGTCTTGAACTCGCCAATTTCTAGCCAGATCCCAGTCATTCAAGCCCGTGAAGAATTAAAGATTTCAGCAACCCCTGCTGTCAATGTCTCTTTCATTGCGCTTAACACTGAACACCCAGCACTGCGTGACTCTCGAGTCCGTAAAGCACTCAATTTAGCAATCAATCGTCAGAACATACTCGACTCTGTGTACTACGGTACAGGTACCAAGGCCTACACCTTATTGCCACCAACGTCTTGGGCTCATCAGAAAGACAGCGTTCAGGTTCGCTATGACCGAAACTACGCCTTAGCGCTTCTTAAAGAAGCCGGTGTTGAACCAGGTTTAGAGCTTTCAATGTGGGTGCCGCTAGAACCAAGAGCATACAACCCAAGCCCGAGAAAAACGGCAGAGCTTATCCAAGCTAACTTTGCCGATATCGGTGTTGAACTGAAACTCTATACCGACGACCGATTCGACCGTACACAGCTATCATCGATTGCCTCAACAGATCTGCTTCTTACTGGTTGGATAGGCAATACCGGAGATCCTGATAATTTCTTGCGTCCTTTACTCTCTTGCAGCTCTGAACGTGCCGGGCTAAACGTCTCTATGTGGTGTAATTCGGATTTTGATTTCCTTCTCGACTTAGCCTTGGAAATAAATCAACAAAGGCACCGTGTGAACCTGTATCGACAAGCCCAAAACATATTGAACGAAGAAGTTCCTGTGATACCTCTCGCACACGGCGTGCAATTCCGCGTCCACGACCGTTCACTGACCGGTTTCAAACAGAGCCCGTTCAACGCTCAACCTTTTGATCAAGTCAGAAGAGAGGTGAACTGATGTTTTGGTATACATTAAGACGTGTAAATTTATTTGTTATTACGCTTGCGATCCTGACTTTAGTGGGCTTTTCGCTACTTCGACTAGACCAAACTTCTCCTTGGGCAATTCAAGATTTCTGGCCCGGTTGGATTAGCTATATTACAGAGTTATCGACCCTTAATTTTGGCCTAAGTAAACACGGTGCACCTATCATCGATGAACTTGCCATCGTATTCCCAGCAACGTTAGAACTGTGTTTCTTTGCTTTCGTTCTGGCACTATTTATTGGCATTCCTTTCGGCACCATCGCCGGTATGAGACAAGGTAAATTGGTCGATACCACGATCTCGTTTACCTCAATGGCAGGTTACTCTGCTCCTATATTTTGGGTCGCGTTGTTGATGATCATGGTGTTTTCACTGCACTTTGAAATGTTCCCTGTTGGCGGTCGCTATGATCTGCTTTACGAGATTGAACACGTAACTGGGTTTGCCATGATCGATGCCTTTTTTGCAGAAGGTCGATACCGAGCACATGCACTACAAAGTGTTATCGAGCATATGGCGTTACCTTGTCTTGTTTTAGCGTTAGCCCCGACAACTCAAGTTATCCGACTGATGAGATCATCGGTGGCTGAAGTGATGACGCAAAACTACATCCGCGCGGCACGTATTAAAGGTCTGTCTACCAGAGAGATCGTCATGCAACACGTATTAAGAAATGCGATCCCACCGATCATTCCGAAAGTCGGCGTTCAACTATCCAGTATGTTAACGCTCGCTATTATTACCGAATCCATCTTTAACTGGCCTGGTATTGGCCGCTGGTTGCTAGATGCTCTTTCGAATCAAGATTACGTTTCGATTCAAGCTGGCGTAATTGTAGTAGCGACACTGGTTTTGACCGCAAACATTCTGTCCGATCTATTGGGCGCAATGGTTAACCCACTGGTAAGGAAGGAATGGTATGCTAACAAATAACGTCTACCAAGAAGAGCAAGTTCCAACCCAGTTCGAACGTTTCTGGCGCAGCTTTCGTGGTAATAACCTCGCGATGTTCGGGTTGTGGTGCTTAGTCTTTATCATCCTAATCACGGTCACTTCGCCTTGGTTGGCACCGCACGATTCCCACGAACAAACAGGTCACCTTTTAACCCCGCCATCTTGGGATCCAGCAGGCACGGTGGAATATTTCCTAGGTACCGACGACTTGGGCCGAGATATCCTTTCTCGCCTCATTATTGGTTCTCAGTTGACCTTCGGTGCTGCTGTTGTCATCACATTCATTGCTGCTGTGATTGGTTGTTTAATTGGCGTGCTCGCAGGTATGACTCGTGGGCTACTATCAAGCACACTTAATCACCTGCTCGATACCGTTATGTCAATTCCGTCTCTGCTGCTAGCGATTATTTTTGTGGCTTTTTTAGGCTTCGGTGAATTTAATATCTTACTAGCGATATGTTTGGCGCTTATACCGCGCTTTATCCGCTCGGTCTACATTGCTGTGCATGCTGAGGTAGAGAAAGACTATATTCTGGCTTCTCGCCTTGATGGTGCAAACGATTTCTATCTGTTATGGAATTCGATTGTTCCCAACATTCTCACCGTCGTCGCACTTGAAATTACGCTAGCACTGTCAGTTGCCATTTTAGATATCACCGCTTTAGGTTTCTTAGGGCTTGGCGCTCAAGCGCCGAGCACTGAGTGGGGTTCTATCTTAGGTGACTCTGTAGAGCTGATTTATCTTGCACCATGGACAGTGACGCTACCCGGCCTCGCCATTATGTTTACAGTGATCGTAATTAACCTCGTCGGTGAAGGTGTTCGCCAAGCACTAAATGCAGGAATCGAATAATGCCGTTACTTGATATTCGACATCTAACCATCGAAATTGAGACTCCTCAAGGGTTGGTTAAAGCTGTAGATCGGATGAGTATTACCCTAAATGAAGGGGAAATTCGTGGCCTTGTAGGTGAATCAGGCTCAGGTAAGAGTTTGGTCGCCAAAGCTATCGTAGGTGTTTGTAAGGAAAACTGGAAAGTATCAGCCGATCGAATGCGCTTAGGCAATATCGACCTACTTCAACTAACGCCTAAAGAAAGGCGTCGTGTAATTGCACGCGATATTGCGATGATATTCCAAGAACCATCGAGTTGTCTTGATCCATCGGAAAAAGTGGGACACCAGCTCATTGAATCAATTCCTTCCCATGCATTCGACGGTCGCTGGTGGCAACGATTTAAATGGCGTAAGAAACAAGCAATCGCCCTGCTGCACAAAGTCGGTATCAAAAATCACTCTCGCTTGATGGATAGCTACTCTTACGAGTTAACCGATGGCGAGTGTCAAAAGATCATGATTGCAATGGCCATCGCAGCTAAACCTAAAGTGCTGATAGCTGACGAGCCTACTAACGATTTGGATCCGATAACTCAGTCTCAAATATTGCGCCTATTGAGCCGCATGAACCAGATTAACAACACAACTATCGTACTGATCGGCCATGACTTAACCACCATAACTCAGTGGGCAACTCGCATTACCGTTATGTACTGTGGTCAATCGGTCGAATCTTCGGATACGCAGAAATTGTTGGCTGCACCAAAACACCCTTATACCGTTGCTTTGTTGAAAGCGATGCCAGACTTCAATAACTGGATCCCTCACAAAGAAAAATTACAGTCATTGCCAGGATCGATTCCACCATTACAACATCTACCTATTGGTTGTCGATTGGGGCCTCGTTGCCCATATGCACAAAGGCAATGTGTAGAGATCCCGCATACCAAGCGAATTAAAAACCATAAGTTTAACTGTCACTTCCCTCTGAATATGGAGAAGAAAAAGAAATCATGAGTGCATTATTAGAAGTCAGTGATCTATCTAAAGACTTTACGACTCGCTCTGGTCTTTTCCGTAAAAAGATTCATCAAGCAGTGAAGCCTGTAAGTTTTACCCTTGAAGCCGGACAAACAATTGGCTTTATCGGTCAGAATGGTTCAGGAAAGTCGACATTAGCAAGAATGCTAGCCGGTATGGTTGAGCCCACTGCGGGCGAGATTCGTGTGAATGGTGAAAAGCTAGAACACAAAGATTATTCGACTCGCTGTAAGCTGATTCGCATGATCTTCCAGGATCCCAATACTTCACTTAACCCTCGCATACAGATTGGTCGTATTCTTGAAGGCCCATTGAAGCGAAACACCAACATGCTACCAGAAGCCCGAATGCGCCGTGTGAAAGACACACTATTGCGTGTTGGCCTGTTACCAGAACATGCCTACTTCTATCCTCAGATGCTTGCTGCGGGCCAGAAACAGAGGGTTTGTTTGGCTCGCGCGCTGATACTTCAACCATCAATCATTGTTGCCGATGAAGCGTTGAATGGTTTGGATATGGCGATGCGCTCTCAAATCATCAACCTTTTCTTAGAACTACAAGAAGAGATGGGAGTATCGTTCGTTTATGTATCTCAACACCTCGGTATTGTTAAACACATTACCGACAAGATCATTGTCATGCACGAAGGTAATGTGGTTGAGAGTGGAGAAACGGATCAAGTGTTGACCAATCCAACTCACCAAATCACGCAACGATTAGTTGAGAGCCATTTTTCCAAAGCGCCGAGCCATTAATTCATATCGCGATATATTTTACAAAGGGGAAAGGTATGTTACGAATAGCTTCAATGCTTCCCCTCTTGCTCGGGCTGTTTTCCTTTAACGTTGCAAGCACATCGCTCACCTGGCTAGATAAAACCTTTGTAGAAACAGCGTTTTATAATGTTGCACTTCAACACGAATATACCGAAGGAAACAAACCACTCGCTAAATGGACCCAACCGATCAAAATTTGGATCGACCATCGAGTTGGCGACAAAGAGTTGCATCAAGAGCTTGCAGAACTCCATATTCAACACCTATCTCAGGTTACCCGGCACCCCATTGAAATAGTCACTAAAGAGTCCGATGCCAATGTTAAGTGGATATACACAAGACAAAGCCAGTGGGTCTCCGAAGCCAAATCGATACTCAAACTTAAATCGACTCAACATTTGGGCAGCGCTATCTGTACCGCAGGCTATCGTACAAATTCAAAAGGAGAGATTGTTTATGCAGGCGTTATTATTCCCGTGGATCAAGCCAGATCTCGAGGCAAGCTGGTCGCATGTATCGTAGAAGAGATCACACAAGTTCTCGGCCTGCCTAATGATTCAGATACGGCATATCCTTCTATTTTCAATGACCATACACCAGAAGACTTATTATCACCTTTAGATGTGGTGCTACTGCAACTACTGTATGAACCCGAGCTGAAAGCTGGAATGACAAAATCTGAAGTAAAACCTATCGTTCGAAAGATACTCGAGAGGTACAGGAAAACAAGCGTGCTTCAACAAGCGTCAAAGAACGCGCAACAGGCTCCTTTATATCAGCTCATAGGATACTAATTTAAGCGGTCGTTACTAGACGAAAAGGGAGTTACTGGATGAAAAGGTGGTCATTGGACGTAGAAATGGGTGATGGGCAAAGAAGCAGGTACCGACTTTAACACGTATTCATTTGGTGGCTGAGTGTTGAAGCGTAGTATCAGAAAGAGAGCAACAGCGCTGCCTAAAGGAAGACAACGCTAACTTACCGTTTAACGAGAGGATTATCGCTTAGTCGCTTGTTTCTTCAGCTCGAAGTCGAACTCATCCGGGAACAAGATAACACCTTCTTCTTGCTCGTTCGGGAATACCACAACAGCAAGTTCATCGTCTTCAAGACCGTTCGTCCAGCGGCTGTGCCACTTGTTCAACGAAATAGACTCAGCTTTACACTCAGACCAATCACCCGTTGCCCACGATTCTGCGAACTCTTGGTTTGGCCATACTGGAACACAATCTTCATCTTCTGTGTTCAACATTACACAACCGTGCTCATCGGTTAAGATCCATACTTCACGGTTCGCTACGATTTCTTTCACACAGTATTTTAAGCGTTGCTCACCCGTATACTTGTTGATTTCAGCGATTTTTTTATCGTCTAGCTGTGTAGTCATCTTAATTTCCTACTTTAGTCAGTAACTTTGTTCTTAAAGTTATTTTATGCCGAGTGTTCTTAACTTCAACTAATACCTCTGAAGAAGAAAGTCGACTTCAAAGAAAAACGCCTGCTAGATAAGCAGGCGTTTACTATTAAAGCGACTTGATTAAGCTAGCTCGCCTTGAAGCCAAGGCCAACCTTGCTTCTTACGGCTTAATGTATTTTCCATCATCAATACACCATTTTGCTCATGCTTAACCAATTTCTCAGCCCACTCACCTTTGTAAAGTAGACGAGTTTGTGCAGTAGTAATATCTGTTAGCATTACCGCAGCGAATGCTAGACCGTCTTTCTCACAACGCTCTTCAAGATCCGCTTCTAATGCTTCGATCATGCCGTCTACTTGCTCAAGAGTCGCAAGTTCAACTTGACCAACAACAACATCACGACCGTTGAATGGGTAGCCTTTAAGGTCTTTTTCTACTAGCTGTGCAGCAGATAGGCCTTCGATGTTTGTCTTAGCGATTAGAAGCGCTTTGATGAATGCATCAACGTCAGTCACGCCAGCGATTTCAGCAAGCTCAGCAACGGCGTCTTTGTCTTTTTGAGTACATGTTGGAGAAGCAAAACCGACAGTGTCTGAAAGAATTGCAGACATCATTAGTTTAGCGATTTGTTGAGAGATAGCGTGACCTTCAATCTTGAACATGTTGAATAGTACAGTGTTTGTACAACCAACGGGCCAGATCCAAGCTTCCATTGGGTTAACTGTCATCACATCGCCTAGACGGTGGTGATCGACAATACCTACGATCTCTGCATCAGCAACATCATCTGGTGCTTGTGCTAGATCTGAGTAGTCAACTAGCCAGATTTTCTCACCAGCAACAGAAGTACGAAGCTCTGGCTTTTCAGCACCAGCGACTTCTAGAATGTGTTGAGTTTCGCGGTTGATCTCGCCTTGGCGAATTGGTGTCGCTTCCTCGCCACGAGCTTTAAGAAGCTCAGTTGCAACTAACGCACTACAAATACTGTCACTATCAGGGTTTTTGTGACCAACAACTAAAATCATGTTTCTTCCTATTACACTAACAATTATGACTCTACCTTTAGAGCCTCTCTTTATTTGCCATACTTTACCTCATTTTTTTAGATTGGTCATGTTTCGTAGGTTTAACCAATAGTAACAATAGATAAAAAAACAACAAATGCAATTGATAATTATTATCATTCGTATATATTTATCTTAAGCCACCAATTTTGAGTAACACCTATGGATCGACTAATCTCTTTTTTGCCAAGCAATCGTGCTTCGAAAACAACTCAGTTTTCACTCTCATTTAAGCGACTGCTATTGCCTATCTCACTTGTAGCCTTAGTGGCAGCCCCTGCCACACGTGAATTGACGGTGACCACTTTGTCAGATGCCTTCTGGGCCGTGTCTTGTTACGTCGCGTTAACCTTGGCTATTTACCACTGGTTAAGCCTCTACATCAACAAAGATAACGTCTTCAACAAGCTCGTTCATCAATCTCGCTCAAATCAAGTGGTATTCGCGGCTCTCATGGGGGCGCTACCCGGCTGTGGCGGTGCGATAGTGGTGACCACACAATTTATCTCAGGAGAACTCGGATTTGGTGCCGTAGTTGCGGTGCTCGTCTCGACCATGGGTGACGCGGCGTTCCTACTCATAGCGAGCGAGCCTAAGACAGGTTTAGCCATGATGGCGATGGGCGTGATTGTGGGCACTGCGTCAGGCCGAATCATTAACTTATTTCACGCCGACGACTTCTTACGCCCGAAACCGGCAGAAAAAAGTGAAGTCACTAACAGCTGCGCTTCTCAATCTCAAGACAAAAAAGCGGTCTCTAAAAAAGCGATAAACCTACAAGGTTACCTTTGGTCTGTACTGATTGTTCCTGGTGCTGCCGTTGCCCTACTCGGCTCTTTTCAAGTCGATGTTAACGAGTTACTCGCTTTGCCTGAAATGTCGATGGAGTGGGCAGGAACAATTTTGCTGATCAGCTCCATGTTTCTGTGGGGGCTGACCCGTGAAATTGAGGATTACAAATCTGCCGTGAGTGAAGACGAAAAGTGTGTGGGCTCTCATCCACTACAAAAAACGGCTCAAGATACTAATTTCGTAACAGCGTGGGTTGTGGTGGCCTTTCTTTTCTTTGAATTTGGCTCTGTGATAGCAAATGTGGATTTTGCGACGCTATTCTCAAGCTGGGGCATGATGATCCCCCTGGCGGGTGTGTTGATGGGGTTATTACCTGGCTGTGGTCCTCAGCTATTGGTGACTAGCCTTTATCTCTCAGGCGCACTGCCACTCTCGGCTCAGGTCGGTAACGCTATTTCGAATGATGGTGATGCGCTATTCCCAGCGATTGCAATGGCACCGAAAGCAGCGCTTGTCGCGACCTTCTATTCGAGTGTTCCTGCTTTGATTTGCGCATACGGTTATTGGTTTATGTTCGAAGCTTAAGTTTCTATTTAGGGCTCCGCTTTATATCCCAGGTTCAAGCTTCTCCAATAGGTTTTTATTAGGTCGGTACTTTGTATTGACCTTTTTTCCATCGGTCTAAGTTCTTACAACAGGTTATTTTTACATTCCCTTACTGCTTCATTGCTTCTACAAACTACCTCAAACACACATTAAAGCCTGTATCAAAAACACCCTAAATTGGCGCTGTGACAATGCTTAGTTAGAAATCCCAACACGTACACTAGAAAAACAAAAAGCCCCTGTAAGAATGCTTACAGGGGCTTTAATTCAAGCTTTCGTACTTAAGTTACCCTACTAAGAAGCTAGGCTACTTAACAAGAACTTAAGAAACTTCGATTGGACCACCGAATGAAGTTACTGGAGGCAGTTTGCCTTGGAACTTCTCGAAGTTAACCAAACATGTGTTTGCTGAAGTCGCTTGAGCAAGTTCAGACGTACCGATGTCTTGAGTTAGTGTGTTTGGATCGCCGTAAGTATCTAGCGCGCCCACTTTCTCGTTGATCGGACCGTACCAAGCACCTTCTTCGATACGAACAACACCAGGAGCGTAGCTATCCATTAGAACAGCACCTGCCAGTAGTTGACCACGGTCATTGAACACACGTACTACATCGCCATCTTTGATGCCTTTCTTCTTAGCATCGACTGGATTGATGTAGATTGGCTCACGGCCTTGCACCGCGTAAGTCGCACGCCACTCTTCAGATTCACACATTTGAGAGTGAAGGCGCTTGTCTGGGTGACAAGATTGTAGCCAATACGGGTGTTTGTCAGAGCCTGGACCACCGTGTGAACGTTCAGATTTCTCGAACCACATTGGGTGTTCTTGACAGTGCTCGTAACCCATATTACCAACAGTACGGCTTGTGATTTCGATGAAACCAGAAGGAGTACCTAGTGCATTGATCTCTGGATCTTCACGGAATGAAGCGTGACGAGTCCATGGCTTGCCTTTACCGAAGTCTAGGAAACCTTTTTCCCAGAACTCAGCAAACTCAGGCATTTCAAAGCTACCTTCGTTAGCAGCACGACATTCGTCGTACAGAGATTTAACCCACTGCATTTCGTCCATGCCACGCGTGTAATCGTCGTAACGACCCCAACGTTTAGTAAGGCTAGACATGATCTCGAAGTCAGTTTTAGACTGGAACAGAGGATCCACTAGCTTGTGCATTGCGATCAAACCACGGCCAGAGTACGCACCGTAACCATCAATATCGTTACGTTCCCACTGAGTACATGCTGGAAGCACGATATCAGAGTGACGACAAGTTGCAGTCCAAGCGAAATCAACAGCTACTACCGTTTGTAGGCTCTTGAATGCTTTACGCATCTTGTTGCGATCTTGGTGGTGGTGCCACGGGTTGTTACCACTGAATACCATCATCTTGATGTCAGGTAGTGTTACTGTAGAACCGTTCGCTTTGATCTTCTTACCAGGCTCTAGCAAGCTATCTACCCAACGAGCAACAGGGATTACACGGCTGTAACCGTTGTAATCTGTGTTGGTGTGTTTAGGCGATTGACCTTGGTCGATGTTCAACGGGAAAGAACCCGGAGCAGCGAAACCAGTTGAAGATACACCGATACCAGAGTAATGGTGACCGTAAGAGATACCACCGCCTGGAAGACCAATTTGGCCAACCATTGCTGCAATAACTGCACACATCCAGTAAGGCTGCTCACCGTGTTGTTGACGTTGGATACTCCAACCCACAAGGATCTGTGTACGACCGTTAACCAGCATCTTAGCGAAGTCACGAATTGAATCCGCGCTTGCGCCACAGATAGCTGAAGCCCATTCAGGAGTCTTCTCAACTTTATCTTTCGTTTCACCTTGAACGTACTTGATGAAGTCTTCAAAACCTAAACAATAAGTCTCGATGAACTCTTTGTCGTACAAGTCTTCGTTATAAAGAACGTGAGCAACACCTAGCATGAACGCCACATCAGTTTGTGGGTTGATGTACATTTGCTCGTTTTCTAGGTAACGACCTGTTTTGTTTTTAACAGGGTCAACAGAAACAACGTTGATCTCTTTCTTAGCAACTTTCTCTTTCAGCTGTTCTAGATATGCAAACGACTCGTGAGTCTCACATGTCCAACCTACTTGAAGGTTTTTCACTGGATCGTTACCCCAAAGAACAATATTGTCACTGTTTTCTAAGATAAGTTCCCAAGATGTGCCTTGTGCATAAACTTCGGTCGAACCTAACACATAAGGCATGATCGTTTGACCAGCACCTGTTGAGTAGTCACCGATTTTCTTCACAGAGTAACCGTGAAGTGCCATTGCACGTTGCATGTGGTTAGTACAGCTGTGGAACTGACCTGTTTGTCTCCAACCAGTTTGACCGGTGTGAAGTGCCCATGGACCGTAATCTTTCTGTACGCGCTCTAGTTCGCGGTAAACAAGATCTAGTGCCTCATCCCAAGTCACACGAATGAAACGGTTGTTACCACGCGTGTCAGCGCTGTACTTGTGCTTCTTCAACCAATCTAGGCGAACCATAGGGTAACGCACACGAGATGGGCTGTAGATAATACCTTTAATACCTTTCAGCATCTCTGTTGGGTGCTGATCGATTTCTAGAGGTTTAATTTCTTGTACTTTACCCGCGTAAACACGAGCTCGGAATGCACCCCAGTGAGAACCAGAGACTTTCCACGCGCCGTCTGTTTCTGCAGCAGACGCTGATGCCGACGCCAATAAGCTTGGACCGATAACCGATGCCGCACTTGTTGTAGCGACACCTTTCAGAAAACTTCTTCTTGTAATTGCCATTGTGTTACTCCAATTGACGTCTTATTAGTGATGGCCTTCAGAAAAATCTGATGAGTGCTTCTGTAGATACTTAAGAACAAGTGCTTCTGTATCTGTATCGAAGTTAACGAATGCAATCATGCCATCTAGCATACCGACCCAACCGTTAGCGCTGAAGTGAGCTTCATCTGGCTGTGAGTGACACGTTGAACAGTTAGATTGGTACGCTTGACCCGCTGCGTTCCAGATTGGATCGAAGTTATCAACCATAGACTCTTTCTTCATCCAAAGTGCTAGGTTAACTTCTTCCCATGGAAGGCCAGTAAGCTCATCTTCTTTCTTCTCACCAACAGTGATTGCGTCACTTTGAGAGACTTCTTTCGTCAAGATTGCAGTCGAGATATTCATACCGAAATCTTCTTGGATTACACGTCCGAAGCCTTTCGCTTTACGCCAACCGTCAATTTGAATCTTGATCATGTCGCCTTTTTCATCGATCACAGCAACTTTACTTGCAGGGCTTAGTAGACCCGCTTCAACTTCAGCAGTCTCATCTGTATACATTGGAAGATGACGAATAGAAATAACGTCGCTACCCGATGCGTAAGATGTGCTGCTTGCAACATTTTCTAGCTCACCAACAATACCGCTTGCCGATGCCATATCTAATGGAAGGTTGTGAGCAATACCTTTGTGACAGTCAACACAGCTTTGGTCGCGCTCTGCTGCGTTTTTCATCTGAATGCGCGCTGTTGGGCGCATGTTGTCGAAATCCATTGAATCGTAGTTGTGACAATTTTTACACTCTAGAGATTTGTTCGAAGAGAAACGATCCCATTCATGTTTAGCCAGTTCAATACGACGCGCTTCGAATTTCTCTGGTGTGTCTAGGTCACCAAATACTTGAGCGAATACTTCTTTAGATGCTTGCATCTTACGAGCAATTTTTGCTGTCCATTCATGTGGAACGTGACAGTCAGGACAAGTTGCACGTACACCTGAAGTGTTTTTCCAGTGAACCGTTTCTTGTAGCTCTACGTACACGTTGTCACGCATAGTGTGACAGCTTACACAGAACTCTTCTGTATTTGTGTGTTCTAGCGCTGTATTGAAACCGCCCCAGAAAATAACACCGGCGATAAAGCCACCCATAGTTAGTACACCAAGACTGATGTGTACTGCTGGGCGAGTCATTGTGCGCCATAATTTAACTAAAAATGATTTCATGTTTAGCTCTCTTAAATATTGATTTTAAAAAATGTTGTTACTAGAGGGCATTACATGCCGCCATGAGCACCAGGAGGTCCGAATACAAATACTTGCAGTGCCCAAACTATGAAGCCGTAACCGCCTACAAAAGCCACACTTAATATTGGAAAGAGAACAACCGCAATGAAGAGGAATGACTTCCACTCCAACGAGCGTTTTTCGCCAGTTTCAATTTTTTTAACATCACTCATACATTTTGCCTATTTTGTATTTAGTAATTCTGAGTAGCTCATTCTAAGGAGCTAAAGTTCTTGAGTATCTAACAACAAATTTTAGACCATACACAAAGTAAGGTTCAATCAAATCCCCCGTTATAACTCTTGCTAATCAATACTTTTTTGAGCTCATCCAAACTTGTTTTCAGTTAAACAAAGTTATTAAAAACTATTAACAAATGTGAAGAATTAAGTATATTTCACAAATGTTAAAAACAAACATCTGCGCAACTATTTAGCAACCAATTTTAACCTTTTACCTACTAAGTAGTAGCTAAAAAAGCCTAAAATCACCAATGTTTTGTGTTTTGTTTGTTAAATCATTGGGTGTTTTTTGAGTAAGCTGGAATGAAGCTAAAATGCATCATTTAACACTTTCATATATGATGTGTATCCACTTAAAAGGAAGCACTATGCAAGACGTTATTGATATATCTTGGTGGCAATTGTTGTTATTCAGTACACTTCTAGTACTCCCCATAGGGATAAATTACTGGCTAAAACTGGGCCTTGGCAAAGAAGCTTTTATCGGTATTGTTCGCATGGTTGTGCAGCTGTTTCTTGTCGGTCTCTACCTAGAATATTTGTTCACTCTGAACAGTTTGTGGATCAATGTATTGTGGCTGTTCACCATGATAATCGTCGGTGCAAGCTCGATTGTTGAAAAGTCTAAACTACCGAAAAACCTACTTTTGGCCCCAGTTGCCGTGAGCCTCTCTGTTACATGTGTGCCCGTAGTCATGTTTATCTGCTTCTTTATTATTAAACCGACACCGATTTTGAACGCGCAATACCTTATCCCTATCGCAGGAATGTTATTGGGTAATAGCTTGAGCAGTAATATTGTGGCACTGCAGAACTTGTTTGGCGCTTTTGAGACGCAGAAGTCAGAATATGAAGCGGCAATCGCTTTAGGCGCTGCTCCAACCTATGCTGCAGCGCCTTTTATACGTAATGCTATACAGAAGGCGATGTCTCCTATTATGGCTTCCATGGCAACCACAGGCTTAGTGACACTTCCAGGAATGATGACAGGACAAATCCTAGGTGGTGCTTCACCAATGATTGCTATCAAATATCAGCTTATGATCATGTTGGCGATTTTCGTGATGATGAGCTGTTCTTTGGCACTCTCACTTCACCTAGCTTTGAAGACCTCTCTAACAAAAGAAGGTCGAGTTCTCGCCCGTATACAACCAACAAACTAGCTACCTCCTCCCCTCAGTTCTGGTTACTCACCGAATTTGAGACAGGTTATCCACAGAAATTGTGGATAACCAAATCAACATCGATCCTTTTTTGGTCACTTTGACTCAACAAAAGATCATTGCCATTGATCCTTGGGGGTTTTCAAAGACATATACACACATGAAAATCAGCGTTGTTGGGCGTTCGTTTCAATAATTAGAGAAATGAATAAGTAAGTTTTCCACAAATAAAAAACGGCCTGCAATGCAGACCGTCTTGTAAATGTCATAAGTCAGTTCAGCGTTTTTACTGAACCCGAGTTAATTTTGTAAACTGGATTAATCGCGTAAGTAAATTAGCCAATACCACATACCCACAAAGATACCGCCGCCAATGATGTTGCCTAAAGTCACAGGTAACAGGTTGTTCATTAAGAAATCCATCATGTTTAGGTCAACATAGTCGGCAGGGTTAGCACCCGTCATTGTCCAGAATTCAGCGGGAGCAAAGGTTTTAATTCCGATAGCGAGTGGTACTTGGAACATGTTCGCAATACAGTGCTCAAAGCCTGCCGACACGAACATCGCGACAGGTAAAATCATTACTGCGATTTTGTCCGTTAATGTACGGCCACTGAATGTCATCCACACCGCAATACAAACCAAAACATTACACATGATGCCTAACGCGATAGCTTGGATAAAATCATGGTGCATCTTGTGTTGTGAAATAGCCATGGCATTCAAGCCCACTTGTCCGTTGTCGAACATGTATTGTTTGGTCAGAAGCATACAAGCTACTAGTAGCAACGCGCCAATCAAGTTACCGATATAAACCGTAGCCCAGTTCTTCATCAGGGTACGCCAGCTAATTTTTCCGCTCGCTCTTGCCACTAACGTTAAAACAGAGCTAGTAAATAGCTCACCACCAGTCACGACGACTAGAATCAAGCCCAAGCTAAATGCAAGGCCACCCAATAAGCGAGTAATACCCCATGGTAAATCACCCGCACCCGTCGTTACGATGGTATAGAATACAAAGGCAATACCGATATGAATACCCGCAGAAATAGCGAGAAGAAAAGATTTAATGGGATCTTTGGTTGCTTTACCTACGCCAATATCTGCAGCGCGCTCAGCCATTTGTGGCGGTAATAATGAGTCAAATTGATTTAGATTCATGTGATTTACATTTTGAAACATGTTGTCGGGGAGCGCGATAATCCTCTCTTTCATTTCTTAATTCAAGAGCTATTTTTCTCACAAATTCACTTTAACTATGCATAAAGCACTAAATTCTGAATGATATTAAAATTTCATACGACTTTAGTAGTAAAATCAAAACTATTATGAATGAATCGTTATCAACAATAAAAATAACACATCCATAAATATCAACAGGTTACGAAAAAACCAAAAGAATAACGTACACTCTAACCGTATTTAACGGGCTTTTATTTAGAGATTTTGATATAGATCAACAGAACGTAAAAAAGCGCCCTTAGGCGCTTTTAAGTCAGTCACAAATAAAGACATTAGTTATGCTAAACTGCTGGCTCAATCACTTCTTCTGATGGTTGTGTTAAAGTCTCATCTTCAAGGTTAGATTCAACGTTAGAAGGAACAAGATCAGAATCGCTTCCGTTAGCAACTTTACCATCTAATCCTTTCAAACTATCCACCAGCTCTTCTAAGCTCTTTATGTGTGCATCGCTCTTGGTGACCTGCTCACCTAATAACTCATTGTGCTTAGTCGCTTCAAACAATTGCTGAGCTTGCTTTTGATTATCGCTTTCTAACTTAACTAATTGTTCAGTCAAAGCTTCAATCTCTGACTTTAATAAAGATGTCATATCCGAACTTTTTAATGCCTTAACGCTAGCAACAATCTTTTGAGATTGGAGGCGCAACACAACATCACGATAGTCCTTGTCATTAATTACCTGAGAAATACTTAACAATTGGTTCTCTGCATTCAATACCGTTTGCTCAAATCGATCACCTTTCACGCTCGCAAGTAGCTTTACTTCGTGCGCTACACTACGTACATGGTTCAATTCAAACTCTGCAGCTTGAACGGCATCTTCAATAATCGATTTTTCGCGTGGGCTCGCTTTCACTTGGCTTTCAGCTAATGCTATTTGAGAAGCGGCCTTTGCAAACGTTAAGGGAACCACATCATCAAAATCTTCGTCTTCCAAAAATTCTAATTCGTTCTTCAAAGGCTCAATATATTTTTTATGAGCAACTTTGACTTCTAACAGACGAGCACTATTGAGGAATTCGATCTGTGCTTCCTGAGCATCTTCTAACTCATCAACCAATACATATTCGAATAGCTCGCTGTACTCTGAATACAACTTCTTATAGCTCGATGTAAACATGGTGTCCGCACCAAGAAACTGAAGGTATTCCATTTGTACTATCGAATCGGCTAGCACTCGATCGGCTTTTTTCTTCAAAACTAAAATCGAATCATAGTTAGATTTGATCAGAGCAATTTTTTCATCAAAAGCTTCGGCATAAGTTAGGCTCGAGAAAATCGAATAACTTTTAGATAATCGACTCTCATCTTTCAGTAAATCTGCATAAATATTTTCAGCATCATCCCATGCATCTAGAAGTTCATGGTAATTCTCCGGAGCATAAAGAGACAATTGAGCATGATCTTCAAGTTTAATTTCCCATTGGGAGTAAACACTTTGGAGAGACTGAAAAGAACGGACCTCTGTTGTAGATTCATTATTATTTGTGATTTGGTTCGCGTCTGTCTGCTCTGAGGGTGTGCTTTGACAACCTGAGATAGCAAATAGCATACTAATTACCAATGCTACTTTGTTAACTCTCACTGATGCATTTCCTTTTTGTACAATATTAGCTGCATGCAATATCTTTCTAGTCACACAATATATTACAACCACTTAGCAATAGACATCACTCATGATGTAAACGTGTGTAAATTACCCAATTTAACCAAAATAAGTCCTTCATGCGATGATTAATCATTCAATTTGGTATCACTTATCAATTCTATTTATTTGCTATTGCCTGAGCTGTCAATGCGCACTAAGGTGAAGGTAGAGAACGTTATGAATATATAGGTTAATTATGAAGTACAACGCTGAACATATTGCTGATTTAAACCTCCTTCTTCAATTTGATGTAAGTAGCGCTGCTACCGGAATTAAAGTTCATCAAGAGGCTGCTCAAGAAACTCAAGACGCCGTTAAGCGCCTATTCGAAAAAAACCTTTGCACTCAGCCAGACGGCGGTTACCTAACAGATGAAGGTATCGAGATGGCAGAACGCGCAGATAAGCTCATTCGCGTACTAAACTAAAGCTCGATTGTTCTAGAAAAAACTCCACTTGCTTCGGCCGTGGAGTTTTTTCATTTTTAGCCAAAGGTTTGTTAGGCTTAATGTAAATTCGTCATTTGCAGTTGTGAGGAACACATGGCTTCTATATTTATTGTTGGTGCAGGCTGGGTTGGTGTCCCCTTATCTGAACATCTCGTCAAACATGGTCACCGAGTCGTCGTTACGAAGACCACTCAGTCAGGCGCTGATGCTATTGGCAACGAATGCATTCCTTGTGAAGTGTTCAGTTTTGATGCCGCGCAACCTGAACGCTCTATTGGCCGACTCTACTCACTCCTACTGGAAAACAACACTGAAATCGTCATTGGCAGCTTCCCTCCAGGCTTTAGAAAAGGCGCAGGACAAGAGTATGCCACTTACTGGAAACAGTTAACGACGGCTTGCAAAAAAGCTAACATAAAGAAACTGCTCATGGTCAGTTCAACAACGGTCTACCCTACTAAGCCCGGCGTTCTGCACGAACCGGATGCGTCACTGAATCTATCAAACTCAGATAACGGCCATGCACCTTCATTTTCTGATAACGCACGAGTCATGTTGCGAGCTGAGCAGTCAGTGATTGATTCAGGTATCGATTATACCATTCTTCGCTTTAGTGGATTAATTGGTCCGAATCGTCATCCGTCAAGATTTGCCAGTAGACTTAGACAAGTCAGCTCTCAGGCTCCCGCCAACATGCTTCACCTTGATGACGCAATTAACGCGGTCGACTTCGCTATTAGTCAGCTGCACAACGAAGTGGTCAACGTGACGACGCCAAATACGGTCAGTAAGGCGGAATTTTATGCCGCGGCATTGAAAAGCGCCAACAGTAGTGAACCTTTACCGCCCATTGTTGATACACCAGACAAGCTGATCTCTTCGAAAAAGATTCTCGACTTAGGCTACTCGTTTAAGTTCAATTCCACACTGGACGCACTTCATGACTGAACTATCGATTATAAACCCCAAGGTTAAATTGCATCGTTCCATAGACATCCTTTGGAATTTTATGTCGATGAACCATAACGTAGAAACTTCAGACTGCATTTTTGTGTTATGTAGCAACGATACTCGGGTTGCTGAATACGCGGCAGATCTCTATCACCAAAAAGTAGCGCCTTACATCGTTTTCTCAGGCGGAGTGGGACGTTTTACTGAGGGAAATTTTGAATGCTCAGAAGCTGAAACATTTGCCGCTATTGCCAGAGATTGTGGAGTACCTGATTCAGACATTTTGATTGAAAAACACGCGACTAATACTGGCGAAAATGTTCGTTTTACCTATGACTTGCTTACAAAACGTGGGCTATCACCGAAGCGACTGACCTTGGTACAAAAGCCCTTTATGGAAAAACGTACCTACGCAACATTCAGCAAACAATGGCCAGAACAGGCGGCGGAAATTAGAGTGACTTCGCAATGGCAAAGTTGGGTCAATTACTTTAACGAAGAGTTGCCACTGGACATGGTACTAGGGGCTTTAGTTGCCGACTTTGAAAGAATCAAAACGTACCCTGCTCAAGGGTTTCAGATTGAAATGCCAATCCCTGATGACGTTGACCATGCTTACAAAGTATTGAAGAAACTGGGTTTAGAATAAAGCTTTAGGTAACGTAATAGTACGTTTCAGGAAACAAAAACGGTGGCACTTGGCCACCGTTTATTATTCTTAGCTTTTTACTTTAGATTGCTAATCTTTGCTTTGTTCTCTAAGCAAAATCAACCAAAGAGCCGTTTATTTACCTAACGCTTCTTTGTAGTGCAGACGGCAAGCAGAAACATATTGGTCATTACCACCGATGGCCACTTGGTCACCTTCAGCAATCGCAACACCGTGCTCATCAGTACGAATCACCATATTCGCTTTACGACCACAGTGGCAAATCGTTTTCAGCTCAACTAACTTATCGGCCCAAGACAATAAGTAACGGCTACCTTCAAACAGCTCACCCAAGAAGTCAGTGCGCAAACCGTAGCAAAGTACAGGAATGTGCAGCTTATCTACGACTTCTGTTAGTTGGTAAACCTGCTCTTTCGATAAAAACTGACACTCATCGATCAAAACACAATGACGCTTTTCTTCTTCATTAAGTTTTTGGATAGCGTCAAACATATTAGTGTCGTTTTTAAACAGTTGAGCTTCAGATTGCAGACCAATTCGTGAGCTCACTTTACCAATACCATAGCGGTCGTCTAACGCTGCGGTAAAGATCACTGGCGTCATACCACGCTCTTGATAGTTAAAAGAAGATTGAAGAAGCGTTGTTGATTTACCCGCATTCATTGCCGAGTAATAAAAATACATCTGAGCCACAGAAATATTCCTGTTAATTAAAAGTTGAAGATAAAAGCAAAGGTGAAATTAAAGAATTTTTGCTAGAAAAAAGGGCTGAAAATCAGCCCTTTTTTATAAAGTTTACTTACGACGCCAAGTCGTGCCTTCTGGACCATCTTCCAGAACAATACCCAACTCGTTCAACTTGTCACGTGCAAGGTCAGCGTTAGCCCAATCCTTTGAAGCACGAGAATCATTACGTAGCTTAATCAATGCTTCAATTTCTGCTACTTCGTCGTCATTACCAGCAGCATCACCTTTAAGGAAAGCTTCTGGGTCTTGATGAAGAATACCGATGATGTCGGCAAGTTCACGCATCAATGCACCGAGAGCGCTTGCTTTTTCAATACTTTCTGTCTTGATACGGTTAATATCACGAGCCATTTCAAACAGCACTGAATAAGCTTCAGGTGTGTTGAAATCATCGTTCATCGCAGTAGAGAAACGAGTTACATATTCTTCACCACCAGCCGGAGCTGCTGTTAGATCCAAGCCACGAAGTGACGTGTAGAGGCGTTCTAATGAAGCACGTGCTTGATTTAGGTTATCTTCACTGTAGTTTAGTTGGCTACGGTAGTGGCCAGACATTAGAAAGTAACGTACCGTTTCGGCATCGTAATGAGCTAGCACATCACGAATCGTGAAGAAGTTGCCTAATGATTTAGACATTTTTTCTTTGTCTACCATTACCATACCACTGTGCATCCAAGTATTTACATACTGAGTACCATGTGCGCAGCAAGATTGTGCAATCTCGTTTTCGTGGTGAGGGAATTGTAGATCTGAACCGCCGCCGTGGATATCGAAGTGATTACCAAGAATAGAAGAGTTCATTGCTGAACATTCAATGTGCCAACCTGGACGACCTGGACCCCATGGCGATTCCCACGTAGGTTCACCTGGCTTAGACATTTTCCAAAGAACAAAATCTAATGGGCTGCGTTTTGCAGAGTCAACATCGACACGAGCACCAGCTTGAAGCTGATCTAAGTCTTGCTTTGAAAGCTTACCGTATTCATCGAACTTCTTAACTTCGAACATCACATCGCCATTGCTTGCTACGTAAGCAAAGCCGCGTTGAATTAGCTTTTCTACTAACTCAATGATCTCAGTGATGAATTCTGTTGCACGAGGCTCTACATCTGGGCGTTTCATATTCAATGCATCGAAATCTGCATGCATTTCACCAATCAAGCGCTCAGTTAAAGAATCACAAGACTCGCCGTTTTCGTTAGCGCGTTTGATGATCTTGTCATCGATATCAGTAATGTTACGAACGAAGTTCAAATCGTAACCAAGGTAACGAAGGTAACGAGTTACTACGTCGAAAGAAACGAACGTACGGCCATGACCAATATGACAGAGATCGTATATGGTTACCCCACAGACATACATACCGACTTTGCTAGCTGTAATTGGTTTGAATTCCTCTTTCTGTCTTGTGAGCGTGTTATATATCTTCAGCATGATCTCTATCTATTTTATGGATTAATCAAAAATAAGCTCGCAGTATAACAAGTCATACCTTAATAGGTAATCCCCCAAAGCAGGAATTACCTCAAACATCTGAGTTAAGTGAATGATTTGGTGATTTGAAAGTCCGCCAACATGCGCTAGAATTCGAACTTCATATTAAAAAGACAGTAAGGTAACAATCATGATCATCCTTCACACAAATTTTGGTGACATCAAAGTTCAACTTAACGAAGAAAAAGCACCAGAAACAAGCGCAAACTTTCTACAGTATTGCCGTGACGGTTTCTACGACAACACACTATTCCACCGTGTTATCGATGGTTTCATGATTCAAGGCGGTGGCATGACTTCTGGCCTTAAAGAAAAAACGACTCGCGCTACAATCAAGAACGAAGCAAACAACGGCCTAGCTAACAAAGTAGGTACACTTGCAATGGCTCGTACTATGGAACCACATTCAGCGAGCTCTCAGTTCTTCATCAACGTGAACGACAATTCTTTCCTAAACTTCCGTAGCGAAAGCCTAGACGGTTGGGGTTACTGTGTATTCGCAGAAGTTGTTGAAGGTATGGACATCGTAAACAAGATTAAAGGTGTTAGCACTGGTTCTATGGGTATGCACCAAGATGTACCTCTAGAAGAAGTGATCATCACTGGTACTACAATCGAAGCTTAATTACTCGCTTTCGATTAGTATTAATCATTACCATTGGTGAACCGATAAATCAGGATACAGGGAGCGAATCGCTCCCTTTTTTAGACCTATGAAAACATATTTTATATCAGATCTGCACTTAGCCCCGTCGCGACCAGACATCACAGATTGTTTCTTAACCTTCATGAAAAACGAAGCCGTAGAAGCGGATGCACTGTATGTACTTGGTGACCTTTTCGAGTTCTGGATTGGTGACGACGATACGAGCGATTTCGCTACTTCCATTCGCCAAGCATTTATTGATCTAGTTAACACTGGCGTGCCTTGTTATTTCACTCAGGGCAACCGGGACTTTTTAGTTGGTAAAAAGTTTGCCAAACAAACGGGCGTCCAACTACTAGATGAAGTTTCAACGATCGATATCTACGGACAAAAAGCCGTGGTATTACACGGTGATACCTTGTGCACTGAAGATGTAAAGTATCTCGCCTTCCGTGAAAAAGTACATCAGCCCTGGCTACAATGGGTATTCAATAGAATTCCATTCTTTATCAAAAAGAAAATTGTTTCTAAGGTTCAATCCGATATCAAGGACGACAAGCAGACTAAGTCTTTAGACATCATGGACGTAACACAACAAGAAGTTGAAAATGTGATGGCGCAAAATAATGTAGATCTCATGATCCACGGTCACACGCACCGCCCAGACATTCATAGGTTCAATACCAATAGTTGCACTAAAACTCGTATCGTACTTGGTGATTGGTACACGCAGGGCTCAGTTCTGGTATTCACTCCGCAAAGTTTTGAACTACAGAATCGTGAGTTTAGCAACCGCTTTTAACGTCACTCCTCATCTTTCACATTGATTATTATTATGGGTCAGACTTTCTAAGATTGTAGATGGTAATTTTTCTCCAATTAGCTATTATCTCTGTATCAGAACTAAACCGAACACAGTACGAAGTTGAAATATTCATATGTAGCGCGTCAGCCAATACTCGATGCTGACAAGAAAACCATAGGTTACGAGTTGCTATTCAGGGACGGTCCTAAGAACACTTTCCCTGAAGTAGAACCGGAACTCGCTACAAGCCGCTTGCTTTCCGATCACTTCCTATCAACTCACTATAATACGCTTGGTGATAAGTTGGGGTTCGTGAATTTTCCTTATGCAAGTCTGATTAACTTAGTCCCTACCCTCTTTCCGAAAGAAAGCCTCGTTGTTGAGGTTCTTGAAGATTGTGAACCAACGGACGAATTGCTTGAAGCGATCAAAACCATTTACGACGCGGGTTATACCATCGCGTTGGACGACTTTGTGCCAAGCAAAGCATGGAAACGTTTCTTGCCTTACGTATCTATCATTAAATTTGATATTCGTTTGATCTCAATAACAAAAGCATCAATGTTCATGAACTCTATGAGAGAATTGGATATCAAGTTTCTTGCCGAAAAAGTTGAAACTTACGATGAGTATCAAGAAGCGAAACAAGCCGGATTTTCTTATTTTCAGGGTTACTTCTTCAGTAAACCGGAAATGATCCAAACTCGCGCACTTAGTCCTGCTTTTCTGACTATCGTTCAGTTACTAAAAGAAATAGCCCACGATCCTATCGATTTCAGTGAAGTCGAACGTTTGATCACATTGGATGTAACACTCTCTTATAAGCTACTCACCTACGTAAACTCTGCGGGCGGTTCAGCGACGACTATCCGTTCATTTCGCCAAGCACTCATTTACCTTGGGGAACAGAAACTGCGTAAGTTCGTTTCACTAGTGGCAATCGCATCTGCGAAAGAAGATAAACCGGATTCACTTTATGGTTTAGCGGTACTGCGCGCTCGTCAATGTGAACTGTTAGTAGAAAAGATGAATGTGAAAGTTGAACCTGGACAAGCCTTTTTAACCGGCATGTTCTCGCTACTCGATTCACTCTTTGATCAGCCTTTAAAGCAAGTATTGGACTCAGTACCCATCGATGAAGAGATCAAACAAGCTCTTATTCAGCGTAAAGGTGTACTTGGTGCGATCATGGCGATGGTCATTGCGTACGAGCAAGCTCGCTGGGATGAAGCGACACGCATTCGTAAGCTGCTCAAACTGAGCGAAGCAGACCTCGGACAAGCGTATGATGAGGCCACTACTTGGGCTCAAGATCTGTTATCACCTTCATTGAAATAATACACTCCCTACAAAAACAGCAATAGAAACTAAGCTTTGGTGAGCGATCGTTTCTTGCTAAACTCCAATGCATTCATTTATGGCCTCTTAATCGAGGCCATTTTTACAGGAACTGACTATGTCTTTATGCCCTTGTGGTAGCAAAAATACTTACCAACAGTGCTGTGAACCCGCACATCTTGACCACAATTCAGTCGAAACACCTGAACAATTGATGCGCTCACGCTATTCTGCACATGTACTTGGTTTGGTTGATTATGTGGTTGCTACTTGCCACCCGACTTGTAATGCAGAAGCGCAGAGAGAAGGTATTGCTGAATCCATTGATAGTGATTGGGCGGGTTTAGAAGTCATCGATACTGCCGCAGGTTCACATGAGAACGAAGGCTTTGTTGAGTTTAAAGCTTACTTCAACGACGGGGTTGAGCAGTTCTGTATGCAAGAACGTTCTCGCTTTGTTCGTGAAGACGGTATTTGGTTCTACATTGATGGCGCTTTCCCCAATCAAGAAAATGAACAAGAAGACGCAACACAACCAGAGATAGATCCTCGCCTAAACCAAACTGTAGAGAGCTTCAAGATCGGCCGCAATGACCCGTGTATTTGTGGTAGCAGTAAGAAGTATAAAAAGTGCTGCGGCTAACTCATGTGTCTAGGAAGTTAGATTAAGAGGAGAGTTTCCTGATGTCGCTTAGACTCCTCGGAATGACGAGGCCTAAAGTCGAAGAGATATGCTCAAGAATTGAATGCTAAAAAAGCCCCGTAAACATAATTGTTTAAGGGGCTTTTATTTATCTGTTACGTAGTCGATTAATCTAAAGAGAGCTTACTTATGGCGCTCTTTTAATTTGTTCACCACATCGTTCATCGATAAGCCTTGGTCTTGTAAAAGAACCATCAAGTGGTAAATCAAATCTGCTGATTCACACACTAATTCCGCCTTATCGCCCGACGTCGCCGCAAGCGCGACTTCAACGCCTTCTTCGCCCACTTTTTGCGAAATACGCTTGGTGCCACGGGCATATAAACTGGCAGTATAAGAAGACTCAGGGTCTGCGTCCTTGCGGGCAGCCAGTAGCTGCTCAAGCTGATGAAGCCACACCATCTGTGTTTCTTCTTGTTTGTCTCCATCCCAACACGTTGTTGTACCTGTGTGGCACGTTGGGCCAATGGGATTTACCTTAACAAGTAAAGTATCGTTATCGCAGTCCAAAGCGATGTTTTTCAGTTGCAATACGTTGCCCGACGTTTCACCTTTCGTCCAAAGACGCTCTTTAGTACGAGAGAAAAACGTAACATTGCCAGTTTCACCGGTTTTCTCAAGTGCTGCAGGGTTCATGTATCCCATCATTAACACTTGGCTAGATTGGTAATCTTGAACAATGGCAGGAACTAAACCATCTACTTTTTCCCAGTTAATACGCTCTGATAATGCGCCTACTGTTGTTTTTGATAAGCTTGCGGTTTCAAAACTCATAGTCGCACCTCTACATCTTGTTGTTTTAAATACTGTTTAAGTTCACCAATATTGATGACTTGTTTGTGGAATACCGAAGCCGCTAGTGCCCCGTCCACGTTTGTCTTCTTGTAGGCTTCAGCAAAGTGTTCCATCGCACCTGCACCACCAGACGCAATCAAAGGTACATTACACACTTCGCGTACCATGTTTAACTGATCAATATCGTAGCCATTACGAACACCATCTTGGTTCATCATGTTTAACACAATCTCACCTGCGCCACGCTTTTGTACTTCCTTCACCCAATCTTTGGTTTCCCACTTGGTTGCTTTAGTACGCGCTTCATCGCCAGTGAACTGGTAAACCTGATATTTACCGGTATCTTTATCGAAGTATGAATCGATACCAACAACAATACACTGCACGCCAAACTTATCAGCAAGGTCAGTAATCAGTTGTGGGTTAGCCAATGCAGGCGAGTTAATTGAGACTTTATCTGCACCAAACTCAAGAATGCGTGCTGCATCTTCCGCTGACTTGATACCACCAGCCACACAGAAAGGAATATCAATCACTTCTGCTACGCGTTTCACCCAGCTTTTATCGACCACACGTCCATCACTTGATGCAGTGATATCGTAAAACACTAATTCATCAGCGCCCTCTTCTGCATAGCGTTGTGCTAGCGGAACGATGTCACCAATAATTTCGTGGTTGCGGAATTGAACGCCCTTAACCACTTGCCCATCACGGACATCCAAACAAGGGATTATTCGCTTTGCCAGCATGCAAATGCCTCCTCTGCGGTGAATTTGCCATCAAGCAGTGCGCGACCAACAATCACACCCGCAACGCCGCTGCCTTTCAGAGCTTCGATATCAGCTAGGCTGCCAATGCCACCCGATGATTGAAATTGTACTTGTGGGTACTGCTTACAAAGGTCAATGTATAACTCTACGTTTGATCCTTCTAGCGTGCCATCACGTGAAATATCTGTACAGAGAACGTGTTTGAGGCCAACCGTTAGGTAATCTTCAATTAGCGCTTCGATGGTCACACCTGAATCTTCTTGCCAACCTGAAATCGCCACTTTACGTGTGCCGTTTTCATCAATGTTGATGTCCAGAGCAAGTACGATTTTTTCAGCGCCGTATTTTTCCATCCAACCTTTCACAAGTTCAGGTTGTTTAACAGCAGTCGAGCCAACCACAACGCGCTGTGCGCCGGCTTCTAGCAAATCAATTACATCTTGTTCATTGCGAACACCACCACCAATTTGAATATTGGCTGGTGTGCTTGCAAGTAGCTTGGCGATTAAGTCTAGCTGGCGAGCTGTTGTATCTTTTGCGCCGGTTAAGTCTACTAGGTGAAGCCAACCTGCGCCTGCTTGGTGATACAGATTAAACTGCTCTGCTGGGTCTACTTTGTATTCTGTTACTTGCCCGTAATCGCCTTGGAATAAGCGAACTACTTGGCCTTCAATTAAATCTAATGCGGGAATAATCATTTACATTCCTTATAGGGCAGCGTTAGCCGATGCCTAATCCTTATTACAGTTCCAAGAAGTTTTGAATCAATTTAGAGCCTGCTTTTGACGAACGCTCTGGGTGGAACTGAACACCATAATAGTTGCCGCTTTGAACGGCAGCGGTAAACGGATTGCCGTAATCACATTGTGCGATTGTGTAGTCACCTACTGGCATTGCAAAGCTATGTACGAAGTAAAAATACTCGCCTTCTTCAATGTCTTTAAATAGCGGGTGATTCGGTGTTGCGGTTACAGTGTTCCAACCCATGTGTGGTAGTGGCAAATCACCCGTTTCAAGCAAGCGAACTTCGCCATCACACAAACCTAAGCATTCCACTATCTCGTCGGCTTTTTGGCCTTTCTCTTGAGACAGTTTACCTAACAGTTGCATACCTAAACAGATACCAAGCAGAGGCTTCTCGACTTGCTTCACAAGGCTAACGAGGTCACGCTCTTGCAAATTCTTCATTGCCTCACTTGCTGTACCTACACCGGGTAGGAATAACTTATCGGCAGCTAGAACAACTTTTGGTTCTTTCGAAATTTCAACTGCGTAGCCCAGACGTTCAATCGCAAACTTCACTGAGGAAACGTTGGCACAACCAGTATCAATAATAACGACTTTTTGATCTTTCATTGTTTTTCCTTGCTAACGTTAGCCTTACAGTACGCCTTTGCTGCTTGGTAACTCGTTACCTTCAACTTTAATTGCTTGACGAAGAGTACGACCAAACGCTTTAAATAGGCTTTCAATGATGTGGTGGTCATTATTGCCATTAGAAGAAAGGTGTAGCGTACAAGCTAGCGTATCGGTTAGAGAACGGAAGAAGTGAACCACCATCTCAGTCGAAAGATCACCCACTTGTTCGCGGCTGAACTTAGCATCAAATTTCAGGTATGGGCGGCCAGAAAGGTCTAGTGCACACTGCGCCAAACATTCATCCATTGGTAGACTGAAACCAAAGCGGCCAATCCCACGTTTATCACCTAGCGCATCTTTAAGTGCTTGGCCTAGAGCTAAAGCCGTATCTTCTACTGTGTGGTGATCATCAATGTGTAGATCGCCTTTCACAGTTAGATTCATCTGGAAACCACCGTGTGTCGCGATTTGATCAAGCATGTGATCGAAGAAACCCATGCCCGTATCGATCTTGTTGCCACCGGTTTCATCAAGGTTTACTGCAACCTTGATATCAGTTTCTTTAGTCGTACGAACCACTTCAGCAACACGTGCATTAACCGTCAGATCTTTAACAATCTGTGGCCAGTTAAGCGTACCTTCCGTTGCCGCATCTGGGCCATATTGAATCCCGCGAATTGCCATGTTCTCAGCAAGTTGAAGATCAGTCATTCGATCGCCAATCACAACAGAATGTTGAAAGTCGACTTTACCGCCCTGTAGATACTCTTTAACCATACCCAACTTAGGCTTGCGGCAAGAGCAGTTGTCTTCGTCAAAGTGAGGACAAATAAGCACGTCGTCAAACTTAACGCCTTGAGACTCGAAAAACTCCATCATCATATTGTGTGGTGCATCGAAATCTTCTTGTGGGTAGCTATCGGTACCTAGACCATCTTGGTTAGTCACCATCACTAAACGGTAGCCCGCATCTTGCAATGCTAACAAGCTAGGAATCACGAGCGGTTCGAATTTTAATTTGTCTAAACGGTCTACTTGAAAATCGACTGGCGGCTCAACAATTAAGGTGCCATCACGGTCTATAAAAAGTATTTTCTGTTGTTTACTCACTTGAACTTCCTTTTAATTTTAAATCTGGTGGCCTAGCTAAAATCAACCGCTAACCCAAATGTCTGATTCATTGGCCAGCTATGTTGATTAAACACAACTGTCCAATGTGATTACTGGTAAGCCTTCGTTACTGAAAAAAGTTACGAATGAATCCAAGTGTCTTTTCGCACTCTTCTCGATTACCAATACTAATACGAACACAATCTTCAATTGGCGAATTACGCAAGATGATGCCAGTGTCCCATGCCACTTTGAACAATTCGTCACCGTTAGGGAATTTAACCAATAAATAGTTACCCCAACCATCAAATACCGTTACTTGAGGTATACCAAGTAGGCCAGCTTGTAAATAAGCGCGATTAGCACTTAAATCGAGAACTTGAAACTTAGCTCTTGCTAAACCTTGCTCTGAAAGGGCTTGAACCGCAATGTCAGCAACAGGGATTGGCACTGGGTATGGTGCAATCACTTTCAACAGTACATCGATAAGCTCTTTGTTTGCTAGCGTAAAGCCACAGCGTAGTCCCGCTAATGCGAAAGCTTTGGAAAGAGTACGCAAAATCGCTAAATTCGGATATTGAGCAAGCAAATCGACCGTTGACGCTTCAGGGCAGAAGTCGATATACGCTTCATCCATCACCACAATCGCTTTGTCTTGCGTCATTTCAAGCAATTTAATGATGTCTTTACGATCAACTAAGTTACCCGTTGGGTTGTTTGGGCTACAAACAAATATCACTTTCACGTTGTCTAGTTGAGCTTCAATAGAGGGAAGATCTAATTGCCATTCAGAGGTCAGAGGCACCACTTTACGTTCGACACCAATGGTTTCGGCGCTGATCGCATACATACCGTAAGTGGGTGGACAGTAAAGAATTGCATCTTCGTTTGGCTCACAGAAAGCGCGAATCAGTAACTCAATGCCTTCGTCAGCCCCACGTGTTGTCAATGTTTGCTCTGGTGTTACACCTGCATATTGTGCGTAAGCATCGATTAATTCTTTTGGCTGACATTCACTGTAGCGGTTAAGGCGAGTCAGATTTAAGCTGTACTCGTTATCAAACGGAGATTCATTGGCGTTCAACCATACATCTCCGCTACCGCCAATGCGCCTTGCAGACAAGTAAGGTGTTAGAGCCTGAACTTGTTTTCTTGCTAACTTTTCCATGCTCCGCCCCTACTTCGCTCTATTTAACTTTTCAACTCGGATAGTCACAGCACGCTTGTGAGCATCCAAACCTTCGGCTTCAGCCATCGTCACCACTGTCGGTGCTAGACCTTTCAAGCCATCGGCTGTTAGTTCTTGTACTGTCATACGTTTAGAGAAATCTGCTAAACCTAGGCTCGAATACGTTTTGGTGTAACCGTAGGTTGGCAATACGTGGTTTGTACCTGATGCATAATCACCTGCAGACTCTGGAGACCAGTCACCCAAGAATATTGAACCTGCATTGTCTAGCAACGGCAACAACTCACGTGGATTCTTGGTTTGAACAATTAAGTGCTCAGGACCGTAGAAGTTCGAAATTGCGATAGCTTGAGTGATTGATTCTGAGATGATAATCAAGCTAGATGCTAATGCTTGCTGAGCGATGTTAGCGCGAGACAACTCTTTCAGTTGTTTCTGCACCGCATCCGTTACTTGATCAGCAATAACCGGAGACGGCGTAACCAAGACAACCTGAGAATCAGGGCCGTGTTCCGCTTGGCTCAATAAATCCGCAGCGATGAAGTCTGCATCTGCAGTTTCATCTGCAATCACCATCACTTCTGATGGACCAGCAGGCATGTCAATTGCAGCACCACGGAAGTCATTGCTGACTTGGCGTTTCGCTTCCGTTACATAGGCATTACCCGGGCCGAAGATCTTATCGACTTTAGCCACACTCTCGGTACCGTAAGCCATTGCCGCAACCGCTTGACCACCACCAACGTTGTAAACCTCGTCGATCTTACAAAGCTTAGCGACATACAAGATTTCATCAGCAATTGGTGGAGGCGAACACAAGACAACTTTACGACAACCCGCAATCTGAGCGGGTACACCTAACATAAGAACCGTTGACGGAAGTGGCGCACTGCCACCAGGAATATAAAGACCAACCGTATTAATCGCGCGCGTTACCTGCTCACACAAAACGCCAGGTTGAGTTTCAACCTTAATTGACTGAGGCTTCTGAGCTTCATGAAACTTGGCAATATTGCTATAAGCTTGCTCTAGCGCTTGCTTCATTTCTGGTGTTAGACGAGCACACGCCTCTTCAATCTCATTCGAAGTAACTCGAATTGATTCAGGAGTCACACGATCGAACTTTTCAGTCAGTTCTTTGAGTGCGGCGTCGCCTTCATTTCGTACTTTTGCAATAACATCAGAAACAGTCGCTGTGATGTTTGCACCTTCAGTAATAGCTGGACGCTCTAATACCGAGTCTTGCTGTGATTCACTTAAAGATTGCCAAACAACGGTTCTCATCGTCACTACCCCATCATTTTTTCGATTGGTAATACTAGAATCGAGCTTGCACCCAACTCTTTCAGCTGTTCCATAGTTTCCCAGAACAAGTTCTCAGTACTTACTAGGTGAACGGCAACTTTGTCTTTATCTGTAGATAGAGGAAGAACAGTAGGATCTTCAGCTCCAGGCAATAGCGCTTTAATTTGCTCTAATTGAGACGTTGGTGCGTGAAGCATGATGTACTTCGACTCTTTCGCTTGCTGAACACCTTGCATACGAGTCAGTAGTTTTTCAATTAATGCTTCTTTGTCTGCATCAAATTCGCCGGTGCGTTGAATTAACGTTGCTTTAGATTGAAAAATAGCTTCTGCTTCTTTTAGGCCATTCGCTTCTAGCGTAGCGCCTGTAGAAACCAAATCTGCGATAGCGTCCGCTAGTCCAGCTCGAGGTGCTACTTCAACTGAGCCTGTTAGCATACAAGTGCTGAATTCAACACCCTGCTCATCCATGTAGGCTTTTAGTAGTTGTGGGTAGGTTGTTGCAATACGTTTACCCGCTAGGTCTTGTGGGCCGTTGTATTCTTCATCTTTGTTGATAGCGATAGAAAGGCGGCAACCACCGAAATCTAAACGACGTAGTGTGCTAAATTGCGATGGCTCTTTTAGAGCAACGCGGTCTAGGCGAACTTCTTCTAGCTCATTTTCACCAATGAAACCTAGGTCAACCACACCGTCCATGATAAGACCTGGAATGTCATCATCACGAACCAGTAACAAGTCGATTGGCATATTAAGTGAATGAACCACTAGGCGCTCACCCATGATGTTAAATTTAACACCACATTTTTTAAGTAAGTCTTGGCACTCTTTACTTAAGCGACCTTTCTTTTGAATTGCGATTCTTAGGCGTTGTGTCTGCATTGCTGTATCCCTGTGCAAATATTTGAATTTATTGATTATTTAAAAGTGCTAAAACTAAAAAACCCTCGGAAGACTTTGTCGTCCCGAGGGTTTAAATCTAAATTCTTTGACTTAACCTCCGGGAGAATTCTTGCTCCCGGGTATACGTAAATCTCCCCGAAAGACTAGATAGGGTGATGATGGTGATGAATGTTCATTACTAATTTACGCATACTTATAAGCTCTTAGGTTGTTTGCTGTCTTGTCTCCACACTAACTAAGCTGACATCCTTTTTCAACCATTTATTCGAACTTTTTTCACTAAAACTCAAATTAATTTAACAGGTACAAAAAAGGGAAGCCGCAGCCTCCCTTTTCATTATTCAATCAGATGATGATTAGCTGTTGCACGTCGCCATTTTGCAGCGAGAGAAATAAGCCAATGCAAAGCATACAGCAACAAACGTTAGAGACGCCGCACCAAATGCGATGCCAGTTGATGATGTCATACCTAAGGTAATGAAACCAACACACGATACGAAGGCCACAGACAGCGCATAAGGAAGCTGAGTCGATACGTGGTCAATGTGGTTACAACGAGCACCGGTAGAAGAGAGAATCGTCGTATCAGAGATTGGAGAACAGTGATCACCAAACACAGAACCCGCAAGAACCGCACTTAACATAGGCAGAATTAGAGCGATGTCAGAGGCTGCAGCCATGTCACCCGCGATAGGAAGCATGATACCAAATGTACCCCATGATGTGCCTGTCGAGAATGCCATCAGGCCAGCAAGAAGGAACAAAATAACAGGTAGCCAGTGGTAATCAATGTTACCTGTTGCTAGAGACGAAAGGTAAGAACCGGTTTTCATGTCACCGATAACAGAACCGATAGTCCATGCAAACACAAGAATCAGGATAGCGCCAAACATAGAGCTAGCACCGATCCACATTGTTCTTGCGATATCAGACATTGGCAGCTTTTGCTTAAACACTGTCGCTAGCGCAACAAGCAGGCCAACAACACCACCGTAAACAAGAGACTTGCCTACATCTGTATTTTCAAACGCACCAAGCAAGTTGAATGCTTGACCGTCAGCGGTAAGCGCTTGACCACCGGTATAAAGCATTGCAGCTACCGTCGCTACGATTAACGATACGATTGGCATAACGAGATCAGAGACAGAGCCGTTTTCACTCTCTTGAATGTCTAGCTCTTCATTTAGGTCGTGAGCTTGCTTTTGATCGTTGTCACCTTCAAAGCCACGGCCTTGAGATGCTTCGATCTCATGTTCACGCATTTTACCAACATCTAGACCGAACCATGCAACGGCAAATACCATTAATAGTGCGAACACAGCGTAGAAATTCATCGGGATAAGACGAACGTAAGCACCCAATGCTGAGTACTCTGTCACACCGTGTGTTACTAAGATGCCACCAATAATAGTAATGATGTAAGCACCCCAGCTAGAAGCCGGCATGATCACACACATTGGAGCAGCAGTAGAATCCAGAATATAAGCAAGCTTAGCGCGAGATACGTAAAAGCGGTCTGTAACAGGACGAGAGATAGCACCTACCGCTAAGCTGTTGAAGTAATCATCAACAAAAATGAACACACCCAAGAAAGCAGCAAGTAGTTTTGAACCACGTTTGCTCTTAACACGAGACTGGGCCCACTCAGCGAATGCTCGCGTACCACCAGATAATGTTAATAAGGCGGTTGTCATTCCAAGAATAATTAGGAATGCGACGATGCTCATGTTCCAGGTATTAATGCCACCATCTTCGATGAAAACACCAGAAGCTTTAGTAAACACGTAGCTAGCTGCGTTACCTACTGAGTAATCAGCAAGTAAAATCGCACCCATAACGATACCGACACCCAAGGAAACCAATACACGGCGGGTAACAATAGCGAGAGTTAAGGCCACAAGGGGAGGAAGCAAAGATAAAGGCGATGTTGCAAAATCTATTAAATTCATGATCTTCAAAAACCAGTTTTTTATTTGGCTAGAGATCTACTGCAGACAAACTTGATACGGCTTATCAAGCTCATGTTGAACTAAGCGAAAGGGAAGTGAACACTTCACCCAACCCTACAGTAGCGCTCCATAGTTTAAAATTAAGACTATGGCAGTGTTGTACCTATTGAGCACAACCCCAGCAAATTGCTTAGATATACAATTTACTTCGGCAATTAGACCTTTCATTCCCGTTCATTGGCATCACCCCAACGAAAACTACTTTTTATAATTGCACCTCTACGTGCGATAACATTATTAACCGTTGAAACCAAAGTTTAACAACAAATCAACCAAAGCATCGCATCAGGTAGCCGCAATTGTACTCATCAAGGGCAGCATTGCAACATATCATTCCGACAAAAATAGTTTTTTGTTAATGAAGTAATCAATAGAAGAATAGTCAACTTAAGGTAATTACTCCACCAGTCACATATCAGTTTTTTAGATATTCTTAATAATTATTATAAATTCACTAGGAGTTCGCCTTTTCATTTTCAACTATTCATCTCAATTCTTTATTTAAATATGTAATAGAAGAAATACTATTTGTTTTATTCCTAGGCTCTGTTTATTATTAGGAGGATTATTTAGTTTACCTTGATGGGAAATATCATGTCTGAATTAACAAAAACTTTATTAAATATCCGCAGCCTTCGTGCATTCTCACGTGAATTAACTCTTGAGCAACTTGAAGAAGCGCTAGACAAGCTGACTATTGTTGTACAAGAGCGTCAAGAGTCTGAAGCTGAAGAACGTGCTGCTAAAGCAGAGCAAGAAGCTAAGCTTTCTGCTATCGCTGAACAAATTGCAAAAGACGGAATTGATGTTGCTGATCTTATCGCTGCACTTTCTGGTGAAGCAAAATCTAAAACGACAAAAGCTAAACGTGCTCCTCGCCCAGCTAAATACAAATATGTAGATGCAAACGGCAACGAGAAAACTTGGACAGGTCAAGGCCGTACGCCTTCAGCTATCCAAGAACAACTAGATGCTGGTAAATCTCTAGAAGAGTTTGCTCTTTAACGCATCGTGTTTGCTAAGTGAATAATCAATAACACACTAAGCAATAGAATTAATATTTAAGTCGACCAAAGTATTATTTACGGCTTGAATATATTCAGAAACAAAAAAGGCTCCTTTCGGAGCCTTTTTTATATTTTGTTATTCGTTACTGGATTTGATAAACACAGTAGCGTACTTAATAAACCGAGAAGTTCATTTGATAAGTACTACACCTTATCTTTCCCAGTAAGCTTCTTCTAAACTGTCTTCTCTTTCAGGAAGACCACGAGATAAACGTGGAGAGTGTTGAACTAACACTTCATAACTTGCTCGGTTTGAATATTTACAAACTTGCGAGAAAGACGAATACGTCAAAAATGAATGTTGGTGCTTACTTGAGTTAGGCACGTTTTCTTTGTGGTATTTATTCGCAGCCATATCATGCAATAAAGCCGATAACGCAGCATCACCTGCACCATTGGTATTCTTGATCTTTTCAGGGCCCCCCATATAAGGTGCAATGTGCGAATAGATCTTAGTCGGGTTGTCACATAAGTTTTTATGAGCAGGACGGCTAAACTCGTAACGGTTAAATTCCGCAATAGAACCCGGTAATAGAGGTAAAGACGTTTCACGCTTTGCGGCGTCTTCTGTGTAACCCGCCATAAATAGGCCAACAGGGCCTGCAGTACATAGAACTAAGTCAACCCACTCTAGCGCTTTGTCAGAAGCGGCAAGAGGATCACTTTCACCAGTTAACGCTTCCGCTTCGTCTTCGTTCATTGCAACAACTGTTACATGCTGCTCAAGGAAATCTTTCCAAAACTCTGGATCATCTTGAATAACGAATTTAGTTCCCAACGTTAATACAACGGGTACATCATATTTCTTCGCGTACTCGATCGCTTTCATTGTTGCATCAGGCATTGGGTCGCCAGGTTTACAACGAACTAAATAAGCGGTTAATACCAAAGCAGAAGCACTTTTGAAGATCTTTTCAGGAATACTCTCAGGTTTTAGTTGGTTCATTTGACCTTCGCTAATTGCGAAAGTACGTTCACCATCTTCAGTAATTAATGCAAAGCAGCGACCAATTGCGCCATCTACCCCTTGTAAATGATTCAGATCCATTCTGCTTGATGTATTACATAAATAACGATAACCATAGCTACCAATCTTAATATCTTGGCTCATTACACCTAGCAGCGTTGAACGGTCATCTGCCAGCACTGAATAGTTGTGTAATGTATTGCCGATCGTACCACCAGCATATTCATTGGTAATCAAGCACTGCTCTTTTAATTCTTGATATAAAGACTCTGCAGCTTCGTCACCGATGACTAGCGAATGTCCCTTACTTAAGCCATATTTTTCGATTAGCTCAGAACTCACTTTCGCTTCGATATCCACCAATGTTTGGTCAATGCCGATAATATGAGTACGTGACATTCTTTTACTAGTTTGAGCTTGGCTAACTAAAGGGTCACGAGCGTGAACCGGAAAATAGTGCTTTGATTTACGTTGTCCAGGGAATTTCATAGGGCTAGTCTAAGTCAAGGGGAAATAGGTGGCGGATTCTACCGCGCAATATTTAACGCGGCAATCTTTCAAACTATAGCAAACGTTTGCTGTACTATTTTTTTATTCGCCTTCCATAAAGCTTAAATCAGGCAGCATACCCAAATGCTCTGCATAACGTTTTTGATTGAACTCTGCACCATTTTTCATTACGTCAAATACTTCAATAGCCAGTGCACATGCCATAGCCGCAATTGCTTCTTCACGCGGTGTACCAGTCATCATTAAACGCATCAACGTCTCTTTCACTTTCACTGGTTCGCCATCCTCAAGCTGGTTCTCGATGATCTCAATCAGCTCTTCTTCTTGCATAAATTCATTTTGTTCAGACATTTTTTTATCTCAGGTCTTGGATTTCGAGCGACTATGCCACATATACTTCTGACATCCTAGCGACTCACCTCGCTCTCATGCGATTCTCTAACAAAGTCAGCGCACTATTTGTGCAAATGAAACTGTGATTCCGGTCTCGGATCTGTCACGGCGTTTCTCTTTCTGTTAGAATCTGCGACCAAGTAATAGTAACGGTGTTTAGACATGTCAGATATCAGCTCTGGAAACAGCGAAAAGAAAGTAATTGTCGGTATGTCCGGCGGTGTAGATTCGTCAGTATCGGCGTATCTTCTTCAGCAACAAGGCTATCAGGTAGAAGGCCTTTTCATGAAAAACTGGGAAGAAGACGATAACGAAGAATACTGCACGGCAGCTGAAGATCTTGCTGATGCTCAAGCGGTATGTGACAAATTAGGTATCCACCTTCACACTATCAACTTTGCCGCAGAGTACTGGGACAATGTATTCGAATACTTCCTTGCTGAGTACAAAGCAGGTCGTACGCCAAACCCAGACATTCTTTGTAATAAAGAAATCAAATTCAAAGCATTCTTAGAGTTTGCAGATGAAGTATTAGACGCAGACTACATTGCGATGGGTCACTACGTTCGTCGTACTTTTCCTACTCAAGAAGAGCTAGACGCTGGTGTGAAACCAGAAATGCTACGTGGCCTAGACAGCAACAAAGATCAAAGCTATTTCTTATACACATTAAGCTCAGACCAAGTGGCACGCAGCCTATTCCCAGTTGGTGAATTAGAGAAACCTGAAGTGCGACGTATTGCTGAAGAACAAGATTTGATTACAGCAAAGAAAAAAGACTCAACGGGCATCTGCTTTATTGGTGAACGTAAGTTCACTGAATTCTTAGGCAAGTACCTACCAGCACAGCCGGGTAACATCGAGACACCTGAAGGCCAAGTAATTGGTCAACACCAAGGTTTGATGTACCACACATTAGGTCAACGTAAAGGCCTGCATATTGGTGGCACCAAAGGTGGTGGTGGTAATGAAGAACCATGGTTTGTTGGTGAAAAAGATCTGAAGCGTAATGTGCTGATCGCAGTACAAGGTAAAGACCACCCTCTTTTGAAATCAGAGGGTTTGATTGCTTCTCAGCTTCACTGGGTAAATCGCACACCAATTACTGAAGTTATGACATGCACGGTAAAAACTCGTTACCGTCAAACCGATATTCCTTGTACAATCATCCCAATTGATGACGAGAACATTAAGGTTATTTTTGATGAACCACAGATTGCTGTGACCCCTGGTCAATCGGCAGTATTCTATCTAGACGACGTTTGTCTTGGTGGTGGTATCATCGAAAAGCGCATCTAACTATTATCAAACGAACGATAGAAGACAACTAGGAGTTACTACGTGGCTAATACACTTTATGACCGTACTATTGCTTTCGCCGGAATTTGCCAAGCTGTGGCTTTGGTTCAACAAGTAGCGAAAAACGGCCATTGTGATAAAGATGCCTTCGAAGCTTCACTCAGTGCTATTTTGAATACCAATCCGGTGAATACTGTGGGCGTATTTGGACGTGAAGCGAACCTAAAGCTTGGCCTTGAGTGCTTAGTAAAAGGTATCGATAGTACTCCAGCTGGTAGCGATATCACGCGCTACATCATCAGCTTGATGGCGCTTGAGCGTAAACTATCTTCTCGTAACGATTCGATGTCTCAACTTGGCGACCGTATACAAACGGCAGAACGCCAAACTGAACACTTTGATCTGTTTGACGAGCAAATGATCAGTAACTTAGCGAGCATCTACCTAGATGTTGTGAGTCCTATCGGCCCTCGCATTCAGGTATCTGGGACACCATCAGTACTTCAACAGACGTCGAGCCAACATAAGGTTCGTGCGCTTCTTCTATCAGGGATTCGAAGCGCTGTGCTTTGGCGCCAGGTTGGCGGTAAACGTCGCCACCTAATCTTCGGTCGTAAGAAGATGATCGAGCAAGCTCAAATCTTATTAGCTCGAATGTGATTTATTAGCTCGCGCCTCGTCGCGAGCTTGTTTTTTGTATCAACACAACTCTCACGCAAACGTTTGCGCAATGTGCGTGACAATTGAGATTGTTACTGGTATAAACCTCTCAAAATTTAGAAAACTCAATTCAGGAGAACACCATGGAACTGTCAGCATTGACTGCTGTTTCACCAGTAGACGGCCGTTACGGAAGTAAGACTATTGCACTACGCAGCATCTTTAGTGAATTTGGCCTACTAAAATACCGCTCTATCGTTGAAATTCGTTGGTTACAAAAGCTTGCACAAACTGATGCAATCGCAGAAGTACCAGCGTTCAGTGCAGAAGCTAACCAGTTTCTTGATGAACTAGCAGCTAACTTCAGTGAAGAAGACGCTCTGCGTATCAAAGAGATCGAACGCACGACAAACCACGACGTTAAAGCGGTTGAATACTTCTTGAAAGAGAAAGTAGCTGGCGTTCCTGAACTTCACGCAGTAAATGAATTCATTCACTTTGCATGTACTTCTGAAGACATCAATAACACATCTCACGCACTTATGCTTAAAGAAGCTCGTGACACTGTGATTCTTCCAGAAATCCGTAACGTAATTGATGCTATCAAAGCACTTGCGAACGAGTACCGTGATATTCCTCTATTGTCTCGTACACATGGTCAGCCAGCTTCTCCTTCTACTATGGGTAAAGAGATGGCTAACGTTGCGTACCGTATGGAACGTCAATTCAAGCAAATCGAAAACGTTGAGATCCTAGCGAAAATCAACGGCGCTGTAGGTAACTACAACGCACACCTTTCTGCATACCCAGAAGTTGAATGGCACAAGTTCAGCGAAGAGTTCATCACTGAATCTCTTGGCGTAACTTGGAACCCGTACACAACTCAAATCGAACCTCACGATTACATCGCTGAGCTATTCGATGCAATTGCTCGTTTCAACACGATCCTTCTTGACTTCGACCGTGACGTTTGGGGCTACATCGCTCTTGGTCACTTCAAGCAGAAGACTATTGCTGGCGAAATCGGCTCTTCTACTATGCCGCATAAAGTTAACCCAATTGACTTCGAAAACTCTGAAGGCAACCTTGGTCTAGCTAACGCAGTATTCAGCCACCTTGCACAAAAACTTCCAGTTTCTCGCTGGCAGCGTGACCTTACTGACTCTACGGTTCTTCGTAACCTAGGTGTGGGTGTTGGCTACGCAATCATTGCATACACTTCGACTCTGAAAGGTATTAGCAAGCTTGAAGTTAACCGTGCTGCGCTACTTGCTGAACTAGACAAGAACTGGGAAGTATTGGCTGAACCAGTACAAACAGTAATGCGTCGTTATGGCATCGAGAAGCCATACGAGAAGCTAAAAGAGCTAACTCGTGGTAAACGTGTAGATGGCGAAGGCATGCGTGCATTCATCGATGGTCTAGAGATCCCTGAAGACGAGAAAGTTCGCCTAAAAGAGATGACTCCAGCGAACTACATCGGTCAAGCAATCGAGCTAACTGACAAGCTGTAAGGTTCGAATTTCGAATCACAGAATAGACTAAGGCTTCCCATGTGGAAGCCTTTTTGTTGAGCGGAACAAAATGTATTGAGCACAAGAACCGCCAGCAAAATAATACAAAGCAAACCAGTATCATTGACCTACTCATCTTAATCCGTTCGATATAATCCACTCCATATCGTAACGCTTTATCACCAGACACATAACTCCCGGAGACTTACTCTCTTGAATGACAAGATCAAAAAAGGCCTCCCGAAGGAAGCCTTTCAAATGTATCTTGTCGATTAGTGACAAAAGAATACGTAGCGATTACATGTTACGTAGAGACGCAATACGCTTATCTAACGGTGGATGGCTCATTAGTAGCTCAGTAAGAGACTTCTTACCGTTGATACCAAACGCCATCATAGAACCTTCTAGTTGTGGTTCGTGGCTCACCTTTAGACGCTCCAGAGCGGCAATCATCTTCTCTTTACCCACTAGGTTCGCTGCACCTGCATCGGCATGGAATTCACGATGACGGCTGTACCACATCGTAATGAAGCTTGCTAAGAAACCAAATACCAATTCCAACACCATAGACACACCGAAGTACACCATCATGTTGCTGCCGCCCTCTTCTTCGTTGTCATTCGACGCAACAATGTTAGCGATGAAACGAGATAAGAAGATAACGAACGTGTTCACAACACCCTGCATTAACGTCATGGTCACCATGTCTCCGTTCGCAATGTGGCTAACTTCATGTGCTAATACTGCTTCAGCTTCATCACGCGTCATGTTGTGTAGAAGACCTGTTGATACTGCGACCAATGAATCATCACGCTTAGCACCCGTCGCGAATGCATTGATGTCTGGCGAGTCGTAGATCGCCACTGTTGGCATACCAATACCAACTTGTTGAGATTGACGGCTTACCGTCTCCATCAACCAATGTTCTGTTTCGTTACGTGGGCTTTCAATGACCATGCCGCCTACTGAGCGTAGTGCCATTTTCTTTGACATCATTAATGAAATGAATGAACCGCCAAAACCAAATACTGCAGCCATTAACAACAAGCCTGAAAGGCTTCCTGGTTGCATACCTGTAACTGCATATACAATATTAAGAACAACACTTAGTACCAATACAACCGCAAGGTTGGTTGCAAGGAACAACATTACTCGCTTCATTACTTATCTCCGCATGAAAGCTATTTTTATAAAACTTATTGTTATAGGCAAGGCAGACAGCAATTGATTCCAGCCTTGAAGACTTATACTTACTTATACATATAGTCTTAGATTAAGAAAACAAGGTTAAGCATTAAATTGCAACATTTGATTACGAGATTGTAGCCGCGTTAATTATGGTCTATTAGACCTAAGTCGTATGGTGTCGATATAACAATCCGTTTACAGTGACTTCAGATGATTTATTGGCTAGTCCATGTACAAAAAGGGAACGATCATGGTTGAAGGTACTAACACTCAAATGGCTATCGATTTACTGTGCTGTCACCTAGGGATTACTGAAGAAGAAGCGAAAAAGCAGATTGGAATTCTAACACCGCAAACGGCTCAGGCAGAAATCACAGAAACACAGCAAGCGCTAATGGGACTAACAAAAGAACATTGATCCTAAGCTTGCTTATGTAACAGACCAATTGTTTATAAACCAATGGTCAAAGGCTTAACAGAGAAAAAGGGCTGCAATCGCAGCCCTTTTCTTGTTTGACGTATAACTTGAGATTTAAAGATCAAGTAGTGGTTGAACATTAATGTACTTACCAATGTTCTTTGACTTCGCTTTTGGTACGTAAGGAATTTCACCTAACTTCGGTGCACCTAGCTTATCCTCAAGCATCGCAATAATATCAGCATAATGTTCAGTGCCTGGATTAATACGGTTCGCTACCCAACCTACTAGATTTAGGCCGTCAGCACGAATCGCTTCTGCCGTTAATAGAGCATGGCTCAAACAACCCAGTTTAATACCTACAGTCAAAACCACTGGAAGCTGTTCTTTTTTAACCCAGCTAGACAGATATTCGTCGTCTGAAACCGGAACACGCCAACCACCAGCACCTTCAACTAGAACGATATCAGAATTTTGCTTATGCGCTTCAAGCTTCGCTGATAATATCGCTGTATCAATCACTACGCCGTCATGCTTTGCCGCGATGTGAGGCGATGACGGTAGCAATAACGCATATGGATTCACGTCTTCGTAAGCAATATCTTGCGTTGCCGCTTCTTGAAGGTGCAATGCATCACTATTACGCAACCCTTCTGGGTATTGCTCGCTTCCGGCAGCAACTGGCTTATAGCCAATTGTTGATAAATCTTGCGCGGCTAAAGCTTGAAGAATCGCTTTTGAAACCACAGTCTTTCCAACTTCGGTATCCGTACCTGCAATGAATAATGCATCAATCATAATTGAATAACCCCTAAACAAACTTGATATGTTGCTGGCAAGAAACCTTGATGGTTTTTAAACTCTCGATATTCCCGTTCAACGAGCTGCAACATGCGGCGACTTGTTAAACCTTGTGAGCGACCACTTACGTGATTAGCGCCGATACCTTTAAGGTCGCGCATCAGTTCAAACGCAGTGTCGTACCAAACGGTGATGGTGGGCAAGTCTAGTTGATGAGCCGTACAGCTAGATTGCGCTAACGCAATTTTTACCTGATTGATTGTAATAAAATGGTTAACGTGTTGATGTGTGTCAATTTTAGACCATGATTTTTCTAACTCAAACAGTGACCCATAAAGCAAAGTTGAGAAAATCACAGACCCACCAGCCGCAGTGACACGCTTCATCTCTTTCAAAGGCGACGACAAGTCGTCACACCATTGCAACGCAAGGCTAGAGAAAACGATGTCAAAACACCCATCTTCAAACGGTAATTGTTCGGCATCGGCTTGTTGGTATAAAGAGACAGATGCGCCACAACGTTTTTCTGCTGTTTCCAACATTCCAACAGAAAGATCAGCGCATACTACTTCGGCCCCTCGTTTTACAAGTTGCTCTGAGAAATAACCAGTCCCACAACCTAAATCGAGCACCTTTAACCCTGATAGATCACTCGGTAACTTATCCAGTAGTCGGTGGCCGACATCTCGCTGAAACTCAGCGTGTTTGTCATAGGTTGTTGCTGCGTTTCCGAAGGCTTTGGCAATCGCACTTTTGTCTTGGCCTACGTAATTATTCACTACTGCTTCTTGTGACATTTACTGAGCCTCTTTATTTGATTCTAAGCTTGGATCGATGCCCGATTCACTGCTTCGGTCAATTGCCTGATGCAACGACCTGGTTAACTGATGAATCTGATCCTCACTGTGATTCGCCGTTAAGGTAATACGCAAACGAGCTGTCCCTTTCGGAACGGTTGGCGGCCTTATCGCCGTTACCCAAACTTGTTTACGCTTTAATTCTTCAGCAACAGACAGTGCCGCCTGTGCTTCACCGATTACAAACGGCTTAATCGGAGTCTGAGTATCTATAAAACCTTTCACGCCACTCATCTGCTCCGCATAGATCGCACCTAGCTTCATGAGCTTCTCTCGACGCCACTCTTGCGTCTGAATCATCTGACACGCATGAGACAAAGCCACTGCTTGTGAAGGTGGCATCGCCGTCGAGTACACATGATGACGAGCAAACTGAGTTAAGTAATCACCCACTTCTAACGAACAAAGAATCGCAGCACCAGAAAGGCCAAATGCTTTGCCAAAGGTCACCACCAAAATATCCGGTGAGATTTGTGCTGCACTGCAACTCCCAGCCCCTTTATCACCTAATACGCCGATACCGTGGGCATCATCAACCACCAACCAACTGTCGTATTGATGAGTCAGGTTAAAGATCTGGCTGAGAGGCGCTTGATCGCCATCCATGCTGAAAACGCCCTCAGTCACGACCAAGGATTGTGGAGATTGGCTTAGTAGAGACTCTAGATGCTGCGTGTCGTTGTGCTTAAAGCGTTTCATGGTTGCAGGTGAAAGCATCCCCGCTTCCATTAAAGAGGCGTGGTTAAGTTTGTCTTGCAACAGAGAGTCGTCTTTTTCGAGCAGAGAAAACAACAAAGCTTGATTAGCGCTGAAACCAGAACTAAAGAGTATGGCTCGTTCAAATCCAAGCCATTCACACAGCTGAGCCTCTAAATTTAGATGAGCAGGACTAAAACCTGTGACCAATGGCGATGCCGCACTGCCGGCACCATATTGGGAAAGTCCGGTTTGCCATGCATCGACCAGTTCAGGATCGTTTGCCAAGCCTAAATAGTCATTACTCGAAAAATTAATGAAGTTAGAACCTTCACTATTAAGCAAAGGGCTATTGCTGTTTTCGAGTACCTTAAGTTGACGAGTTAGCCCTTGCTCGCGACGATGAGCAAGGGCACTTTTGATGCGAGGTTTAAACAGTGGCATCGTAGAACATGTCATCTTTCGTTGGACGAGCAGCAACGCGCTCCACCACTTGATCTAACAGTTCATTTTCTTGAATTTCGTCAGGCTTTTGAGCCACCTGTTGGCTATTGATACCCAACTTCTTAAACAACTGCATATCCGTGTCTTCGTCTGGGTTTGGCGTAGTAAGTAACTTACAGCCGTAGAAGATAGAATTTGCACCCGCCATGAAACACATCGCTTGCATCTGTTCATTCATGTTCTCACGACCTGCAGATAGACGAACCGCAGACATTGGCATCATGATGCGAGCAATCGCAATAAGCTTAATGAAGTCAAAAGACTCAACATCATCAACGTTTTCCATCGGTGTGCCTTTCACTTTTACGAGCATGTTGATTGGCACACTCTCAGGGTGTACTGGAAGGTTAGCCAGTTCTACAAGTAGACCCGCACGATCATTGGTGCTTTCACCCATACCAATAATACCACCAGAACAGATCTTCATACCGGCATCACGCACGTGAGATAATGTATCTAAACGATCTTGGTAAGTACGAGTAGTAATGATGCTGCCGTAGAACTCAGGAGACGTATCAAGGTTATGGTTGTAGTAATCCAGACCTGCATCCGCTAACTCGCCAGCTTGATCGGGCGTTAGCATACCTAGCGTCATACAGGTTTCTAGGCCCATGCCTTTCACACCTTTGATCATGTCAGTTAGGTGAGGCATATCGCGTTCTTTCGGATTTTTCCATGCCGCGCCCATACAGAAACGAGTCGAACCCGCGTTTTTGGCTTTTTGCGCCGCATCCAAAACACGCTCGACTTCCATTAAGCGTTCTTTGTCGACATCCGTTCGGTAGTGAGCACTTTGAGGGCAGTATTTACAGTCTTCAGGACAAGCACCGGTTTTAATCGATAGAAGCGTACTCACCTGCACGTGGTTGTGCTCTTGGTACTGTCTATGAACCACTTGAGCTTCAAACATTAAATCCATAAACGGTTTTTCAAGCAGTGCTCTTACTTCAGCAACTGTCCAGTCATGACGAACTTCCACGTGTCGATCCTTTTTATTATTTGATATTACATCTCTATCAATAGAGATTGTATTTATGCTTGGATAGTCTACCGACAAGCTTTAGACTGTCAACACATTGATAATATAAAAAGTTTACATATGGTTACTTTTTAACCAAAAAAATGGGAGTTACTATGGATCTCGCCTTTGATCGCCAGCATATCTGGCATCCCTACACATCAACGTTAACACCTCTGACCTGCTATCCAGTCACCAATGCAGACGGTGTTTACCTAGAATTAGAAGGTGGAAAACGCATTATTGATGGCATGTCATCTTGGTGGTCAACCATCCATGGCTATAACCACCCAGCATTAAATGCGGCCGCTCACAGCCAAATCGATAAAGTTTCACACGTTATGTTCGGTGGTATCACCCACCAACCCGCTATCGATCTATGTAAAAAGCTTTTGAATCTCGCGCCAAATAATCTTGAACATGTATTTTTGGCCGACTCTGGCTCGGTAGCCGTGGAAGTTAGCCTAAAAATGGCACTGCAGTATTGGCACGCTAAAGGGCAACCTCGTTCAAAGTTTCTCACGCTAAGAGATGGCTACCATGGCGATACCTTTGCAGCGATGTCAGTCACTGACCCAGATAACTCAATGCATAGCCTTTACAAAGGTTTTTTGCCTGAACACATTTTTGCAGACTCTCCGAAAACAGGTTTTTGGGATCAATGGAATGCGAGCGACATAAACAGCTTTCGAGAAAAGCTAGCCGCACACCACCAAGAAGTTGCTGCCGTGATCTTAGAGCCAATCGTCCAAGGTGCTGGCGGTATGCGTATCTACCATCCTGAATTTCTGAGACAGGTTCGCTTGCTGTGTGATGAATTCAACGTCTTGCTGATCTTGGATGAGATTGCGACCGGGTTTGGCCGTACAGGGAAACTTTTTGCTTGCGAACATGCCGATATTCAACCGGATATCTTATGTGTAGGTAAGGCGCTAACTGGTGGCTACATGACCCTTTCAGCAACGCTTGCGAGTAAAGAAGTTGCTGACACAGTATGTGGCGGTGAAGCGGGTTGTTTTATGCACGGTCCAACATTTATGGGTAACCCATTAGCTTGCGCGGTAGGTGCGGCAAGCTTGTCCATCATAGAGCAAGGCGATTGGCAAAATCAGACTCAACAAATTGAGCAACTTTTCTCTGAGTTGCTACCGCCTTTGCGAGAGCATAATCTTGTCAAAGATGTTCGTTGGTTGGGCGCTATTGGCGTCGTTGAAACCCATACACCTGTCGATATGGAAACCATCCAAGCTCACTTTGTTGAACAAGGGGTTTGGATTCGTCCATTTGGTAAGTTGATTTATATGATGCCTCCCTTCATTAGCAAGCCTGAGCACATCGAGAAACTTGTTTCCGCTATTAATTGCGCATTAAAAGATCGCCGCTGCTTTAAATAGAAGACAAAGCTATTACCTCTCCTTACTGGTTCATTTGCTATCTGCAATATTGAAGTTAAGGAGAGGCCGGTTCATTATTATCGACAATAGAGAACGACCGCCTTCTAACGAAGTTGGCTGTCTTTACTTGCTCTGCGATTGAACAATGAGTGACGATACGCAACGTGTTCAAACATGGACTGGCATCCAATACAGAAACGCACGCCTTTAATTGCTAGCCGTCTCTTTTCTGATATCTCATCACCGCACTCGTCACAATAATGCAAGCTTTCCCCCACTTTGAATGTTCCCTCTTACACGAGAGAACTCATCATCAATGGTATTTTGAATTTGCTGACTGACGCTATCGTCACCTGCCAATCCTACGGCCATAAGTCCTCCTCTGTATTTGCATGAGAAAATTTGTACCTACCGCGGTAAGAGCGCATTATAACCATTTTTTAGTGGTGTAATAATAACCTAAATTAGAGAAACGCTATTACAAATGAGTAATGAAATTGACCCTCGACTCACTGCTTTCCGGTGTAACAGATAATAAAAAACCCAGCCGATTGACTGGGTTTTCGTATAACAGTTTTACTGATTAACCGATGTGCGTTACGCCGCCCATGTATGGCTGAAGTACTGCTGGGATAGCAATACGGCCATCTGCTTCTTGGTTGTTCTCAAGAATAGCAACCATAGTACGACCAACAGCAAGACCAGAACCGTTAAGTGTGTGTACAAGTTCAGGTTTCTTCTCGCCTTTACGACGGAAACGAGCTTGCATACGACGTGCTTGGAAATCCCACATGTTTGAACAAGAAGAAATTTCGCGGTAAGTCTCTTGCGCTGGAACCCAGACTTCTAAGTCGTAAGTTTTCGCAGAACCGAAGCCCATGTCACCAGTACATAGAATCACTTTACGGTAAGGAAGCTCTAGAAGTTGAAGTACTTTCTCAGCGTGACCTGTTAGCTCTTCAAGCGCTGCCATTGAGTCTTCTGGCTTAGTGATTTGTACTAATTCAACTTTGTCAAATTGGTGCATACGGATAAGACCACGAGTGTCACGACCGTAAGAACCCGCCTCAGAACGGAAACATGGTGTGTGAGCTGTCATCTTAAGTGGCAGTTCGGCTTCATCAGTAATCGTGTCACGAACCATGTTCGTTACCGGTACTTCCGCAGTTGGGATAAGCGATAGAGTCTTAAGAGGCACGTCACTTACTTGCTCAGTTAGCGGGCTTGTGTGGAACAAGTCTTCGCCGAACTTAGGAAGCTGACCAGTACCGTAAAGGCTATCGTGGTTCACTAGGTACGGTACGTACATTTCTGTGTAGCCGTGCTCATCAGTGTGAAGATCAAGCATGAACTGAGCAATAGCACGGTGTAGGCGTGCGAATTTTCCTTTCATCACGATGAAACGAGAACCCGAGATTTTTACTGCGCTAGCAAAATCAAGACCGCCAGACATTTCGCCAAGATCTACATGATCTTTCACTTCGAAGTCGTAAGTCTTAGGTTGACCCCAACGAGAAACTTCTACGTTGTCATCTTCATCTTTACCATCTGGCACTTCTGCATCAGGTAGGTTAGGAATAGACATTGTGATCGTTTCTAGCTCAGATTGAAGATCAGCCAATGCTACTTTAGCTTGGTCTAGTTCTGCGCCTAAGTTGCCTACTTCTGCAAGGATACGCTCAGCTTCTTCATGGTCGCCTTTTGCTTTCGCTTGACCAATGGACTTCGATCGAGAGTTACGTAACGCTTGTAGCTCTTCAGTTTTCATCTGAAGGGACTTACGTTTTTCTTCAAGTTCACGAATTGTCTCTACATCAAGGGTGAAGCCTCGACGTGCTAATTTTGCCGCTGTTTCATCCAGCTCAGCTCGAAGTAATTTAGAATCCAGCATTGCTAATCCTATGCTTTAGTTATTTGAATATTCAGTAGATTGCTACTGAATCACTGCTAAACCCCTAAAACTGGTGCTATTTCAACCAATTTATAACGATTTAATTGAATTTTTATGACTAGGTAACGATATCCAAAAAAGACTACTTTTCATAGCGTTTTTGTGGGCTTTTTGCGTCCAAATCCGCCAGATAATCTAGCTTCTCGCCAATTTTTGTCTCTAAGCCTCGTTTTGTTGGGAAATAGTATTGCTTCTCTCCCATTTCAAGAGGCAGATACTTTTCACCAGCCGCGTAGGCTCCTGGTTCGTCATGAGCATAACGGTATTCTTGCCCATAGCCCATGTCCTTCATCAAAGTTGTAGGTGCATTTCGCAAATGATGAGGGACTTCATATTCAGGAAGGTTGTGAGCATCTGCTAGAGCTTGCTTCCAAGCAGTGTAAACAGCATTACTCTTTGGTGCACACGCAAGATAAACTACCGCCTGCGCAATAGCACGTTCCCCTTCTGCTGGGCCAATGCGAGTGAAACAATCCCAAGCCGACATTGCGACCTGCATTGCTCTTGGATCAGCATTGCCAATATCTTCAGAAGCAATCGCCAGCAAACGCCTTACGATATACAAAGGGTCACAACCCGCTGCAATCATTCTTGCTGACCAATACAAAGCCGCGTCAGGGTTTGAACCACGAATCGATTTATGAACAGCGGAGATCAAGTCGTACCAAATATCACCCTTGTTATCGAAACGAGCAACCTTCTCGCCAGCCACTTCAGCTAACAACTGCAACGTTATCGCTTTCTCGCCTTTATCGTTGTCTTCTGCCATGTCATATAAAAGCTCAAGATAGTTGAGCGACATGCGTGCATCACCGTTGACCAGTTCAGCAAGGCGATCTAATACATTATCAGCAAAATTGGCCGACATATCACCTAACCCACGCTGTTTATCTTCGATAGCTTGGCGAATGACAAGGGAGATATCATCTGTATTCAGCGAAGTCAGTTTGTAAACACGCGCACGCGACAACAAAGCGTTGTTCAATTCAAAAGAAGGGTTTTCAGTCGTCGCGCCAATAAAGGTTACAGTGCCATCTTCAATATGCGGCAGAAAGGCATCTTGCTGGCTTTTATTAAAGCGATGGACTTCGTCCACGAACAGGATAGTTCTGCGTCCTGCTTGCTTGTTCTCACGCGCTTTTTCAATGGCGATACGAATGTCTTTTACACCCGAGGTTACTGCCGATACGCGTTCAACCTCTGCGTTAGCATAGTTTGCTGCTACTTCCGCTAACGTGGTTTTACCGGTGCCAGGAGGCCCCCACAAAACCATCGAGTGGATATGGCCCGCTTCCAATGCCCTGCGAAGCGGTTTACCTGGACCTAATATATGCTGCTGACCTATGTACTGTTCGACAGTTTCAGGCCTCATACGAGCAGCAAGGGGACGAAAATCTTCGTCCCCTGCAAAATCTAAGCTGTAATTACTCAATTGCAATCTCTTGATTCATTGATGGCATCAATACCTATCGACATGCTACCAAACGATCTGCGGTCTAGATCAGTTTCTTTGGTCGTCGACCTCGACACCTTCCGGCGCCACAAAAGTAAAGCGGTCTGCTGCAGGTTTACCTAAGTCGACGTTGCTAAAGGTAAACTCACCTTTCTGACCATCTTGTTCAATCACATTAAAGCCCTGAACAATGCCTTTTTCGTTGATATTAATCTGGAAGTCACCCTGATTCGAGTCGACTGCCGTTGGTGTTAGTGTAAATTGATTACCCGACTGCGCTACGTTGTAGTTATCCCAATCGCTTTCTTGGTTACGTGTCAGCAGCACAAAAGGTGTTTGCGATGTTGCTTGTTCTTGCCAGTAAATACTCACTTGCTCAATGAATGGGCTGTAATACCACAAGCTTTGACCGTCAGATACCAGTAGGTTTTCATCAGGGAAAGTGGTTTCCCAACGGAATAAGCTTGGGCGTGCAATCTCTACCGTGCCCTCACCTTCCATAACGACATCACCATCAGGGCTCGTCACGACTTGTTTAAAGTCAGCGCTAAAACCTGCGTTCAATGCTAAGCGACTACTCAGTTCTTCTTTCGGAGAAGCCAACACTGAGAAACTCATAAATAGAAGTGCGAATACTTTTTTCATCAATAATCCTGTTAGAACATACGTCGGTCATATTTTCGATTTGACCGACTTAATGGGTATAAGTTCATAGGGCGTGTTGACCTTTCGTGGTTGAATTTTGTTCGGATGGGGACGCCTAGTCAAAAGCGTTTTAATCGCGGCGAGGGGGAAGTAGCCTAGTCATTCTAAGCAAATCTCCCTCAACAAAGAGTAAAACGCTTTTTGCGGGGGCGCCCAGCTCGAACCCTTCGGGCAGCGTTTGCTGGTCATTTCTACTACGTTATCGCCTTCTCATGTAGGCTAGCTACACATCAAAGCCTCTGCCTTGTATAAATACCCAGCAACTCGCTGCAAAAAACAGCTCGAAAGATCTACACGCCCTAGTAGAACTAATCTTTTGGTGGAGCTGGTGCCAAGACTTCTCTGTTACCGTTATGTCCAGGAGCACTGACGATACCTTGAGCTTCAAGTTGCTCGACAATTCTTGCTGCACGGTTGTAGCCAATCTTAAATCGACGTTGGACACCAGAAACTGAACCACGACGCGAATGGACCACATGTTCAACAACTTGGTCAAACAAAGGGTCGACTTCTTCATCGCCTTCCATTTTCTCACCTGGCAGCAAAGTTTCAGGCGTCTGTTCACCGTTAGTGATCTCATCAATATAGTTTGGCTTACCGCGTGCTTTCCAGTTATTCACGACTGCATGTACATCATCATCAGATGCAAAGGCACCGTGTACACGAGTTGTATGACTAGAACCCGGAGGCAAGTACAGCATATCACCCATACCCAATAGTGACTCGGCACCACCTTGATCAAGGATAGTTCTTGAATCCGTTTTGGTTGATACCGTAAAGGCCACACGCGTTGGGATGTTAGCTTTGATAAGACCGGTAATAACATCCACTGATGGACGTTGAGTCGCTAAGATCAAGTGGACGCCAGCCGCACGTGCCTTCTGCGCCAAACGAGCAATAAGTTCTTCAACTTTCTTACCAACGACCATAATTAGGTCGGCAAATTCATCGACGATAACCACAATGTAAGGCAACTTCTCTAGCAATGGCGCTTCAGGATCCATGCTGTCACCCGGTTTCCACAGTGGGTCATGGATTGGATGACCCGCTTCCGCGGCCATCTTCAATTTGTCGTTGTAGCCTTTAATGTTACGAACACCAAGTGCTGACATCAGTTTATAACGACGTTCCATTTCGCCTACACACCAACGAAGGGCATTAGACGCATCTTTCATGTCGGTTACCACTTCAGACAACAGATGAGGGATACCTTCGTAAACCGATAGTTCAAGCATTTTCGGGTCAATCATAATGAAACGAACATCTTCAGGTGATGCTTTGTATAGCATACTCAAGATCATCACGTTCACACCTACCGATTTACCAGAGCCGGTTGTACCTGCAACCAGAACATGTGGCATCTTAGACAGATCAGCAATAACCGCTTCACCTGCGATGTCTTGTCCTAGAACGACTGTCGTTGGTGATTTTGCTTCTTGGAACTGAGGGCTCGCAACCACATCAGAGAAGAATACCGTTTGACGACTCATGTTTGGCAGTTCTAAGCCAACATAAGGTTTACCCGGGATTACCTCTACGACACGCACTGCCAAAGCAGACAATGAACGCGCTAAGTCCATAGATAGGCCAGAGATACGGCTCACTTTTACACCAGGGGCAAGGTCGAGCTCAAATCGGGTGATCACTGGGCCAGGGAAAATATCAACGACTTCGGCTTTAATCTTGTAATCGGCAAGTTTAGACTCAACAAGACGAGCAATGGCTTCTAGCGCATCACGATCAATAAAGGTTTCACGCTTTTCAGGGTGGAACAGTAATTCAAGCGTCGGCAATGGCTCTGCAGGTTTCGGCAAGTTAACATCTTGTTGAACTAAAAACGGGTTTTGTGTCGCCGCGATATTCGCTTGGGCTTCAGAAACAAGGTTTTGGAATGCCGCGACATCTTGGTCTTGATGTACAGGTTCTTCTTCTGTTACCTCTTCCCAAGGAAGATCAACAACTGGTGCTTGGTTCTGCTCAGTCGTTTGCGTCAGCTCTTGTTCATAAGATGACGGAGCAAGTGGCCCTTCATCATTATCAATAGGTTCAGCGTCTAGCTCTGAATTAGGTTCAAAGCTTTGCTCTTCCGTTGTCTCGAAAGGCGCTGAGAATTCTTGTGGTGTTTCTTCTATTTCACCCATTGGCGAAGCGTATAGAGATTCTGGTTGAACATCTTCCGCATCGAACTCGTTATTTACTTCTGGTGAGCTATCCATTACTGGTTCTACACTGTCAACAACCGTTTCAGTAGGATGAACTGCTGGTTGCTCTTCCTGCATGTATTGCTGATACGCGATCTGAGATTCATGCGCGTCAACCTGATCCTGTTCTGCGAGGTCATCTTCATACATAGCCGCATTTTCTAGCTGCTCTATCGTTGCATTCAACTGCTTAGAACGCTCAACACCTTCTTCTAAAGTCTCCTCTGGCGCTTGGTAAACAGGAGCTACAGAGATCGGTTGTGCTGTAGCACTTTCGTTTTGAATGGATGCTTGCTCATGGGTAGAATCGTCTTGCTTCTTCACTGCCTCTAAAGGCATGTGAATATTGTACTGGCGCTTCTGTGGCACAGCATTATCAATGGTATTGCTCGCCGCTCCTGAAGATTCAGCCGTTGCAGAGAAGCTCATGGTTGGATCAAGGGAGTCTTGTTCTGCTTCTTTACTCTGTTCTTCAGCATTGTCTTCTATAGCGGGTAAATCTCGATAATTTGGCTGCTTATGACGATCTTCCAATCGTTCTCGGTCGGCAGATTCTTTCAGTTCAGGTTCGAGCAACTCTTGATCTTGTCCACGAACTTTGTTTACAGCAGACGTAAAGAATTTAATTGCACCTTCACCCAACCATTCAACAATGCTTAACCAAGAAATCCCCGTTAGCAGAGTAAAGCCAGCTCCCCATAAGAAAAGCAGAACCAATGTACTGCCAAGAACGTTTAACGTTGGAAGCGCAAGACTCGACAATACGTCACCCACTACGCCACCTGACGAAAAGTACCAAATATCGTCAAAGTTGATATCCGCTAGGCCACAACTCGTAAGAATAAGAACCGTAAGGCCAAGTAAGCGAGTACCCCACAGCATAAAATCAATCTGTTCGTCTTCATTGCGCTTACGGAACAGTACCCACGCAGTCACCGTCACCAATATAGGTAATGGGTAAGCCAGAGAACCAAACACAAAGAAAAGTGTATCAGCCAACCATGCACCTACATAGCCACCGGCATTTTGAATGTCACCACCCCATGCAGTTTGCGACCATGATGGGTCAGCTGGGCTGAAAGTTAATAACGCAACGGCAAGTAGAATAGAGAAGAGAACGCCCAGAATCAGGCTGCACTCTCTAAGACGTTGAGAACCATTTAAACGAGGAGACTGAGGCTCTTCACTCGTTTTAATGATTGTTTCTACTTTATTACTGCTCTGCTTGAACATAAACCAACTTAATAATTGAACGAGATGAAAATGTCGCGAGCAGCTCGAGCCACTCGTTCCAATGAAACTACTGTTGATTTAACCATATCAAACAGAAAAACCCAATTCCAGAAAGCAAGAAAGCGGAACAAATGTCCGCTTTCTTTCATTTCACCAATTGTGATTAACGAGTTTTAATCACAAGTTGATTAGTTTGTTTCACTTCTTCCATTACAACGTAAGTTCGAGTGTCGTTTACGCCTGGTAGACGCAGTAACGTATCACCGAGCAACTTACGGTAAGCACCCATATCCGATACACGTGTTTTTAGAAGATAGTCAAAATCACCCGACACTAAATGACACTCTTGGATGTCATCTAGTTTCTGAACAGCGGTGTTGAATTGTTCGAACACATCTGGAGCACCACGGTTCAACGTAATTTCAACAAACACTAAAAGTGAAGCATCAAGGTACTGTGGGTTCAGCAACGCTGTATACCCAGTAATGTAACCTTGACGTTCTAAACGACGAACACGTTCAAGACATGGAGTTGGAGAAAGTCCTACTCGTTTTGAGAGTTCAACGTTTGAGATACGACCGTCTTTTTGCAACTCATTAAGAATGTTGCGGTCAATACGATCTAGTTCCTTGGACGGCTTCTTATAATTGTCTGCCATTTTTTATTCCACCTTATTACTTCCTTGCAAAAAAATATACTACAACTTTTTAATATTCAGTATCAAATTTTATTTAAACATATCTATACTAGATATTAATTCGACAGAATTACCCTACGCATAGATAAAACAACCAAATTATATTGAGGAGTCAGGATGATCATTGGCGTACCGAAGGAAATCAAGAACCACGAATACCGCGTTGGTATGACCCCAGCTAGCGTGAGAGAGCTAATCTCACACAGCCACCAAGTTTTTGTAGAAACCAATGCCGGTAATGGTATCGGTTTTTCAGACGATGATTACATCGCTGTAGGCGCATCCATTCTTCCTACTGCTGCTGACGTTTTCGCGAAAGCAGAGATGATTGTAAAGGTTAAAGAACCCCAAGCTGTCGAGCGAGCTATGCTTCGCGAAGGGCAAATATTATTTACTTATTTACACCTTGCACCAGATTTTCCACAAACTGAAGAGCTTATCAAGAGCAAAGCTGTCTGTGTAGCCTACGAGACTGTAACAGATAATATGGGTCGCTTGCCACTATTAGCACCAATGTCTGAAGTCGCTGGTCGCATGTCTATTCAAGCTGGTGCACAAACGTTAGAGAAGTCTAACGGTGGTTGTGGTCTTCTTCTTGGCGGCGTTCCTGGTGTAGAACCAGCAAAAGTTGTTGTTGTTGGCGGTGGTGTTGTAGGTGCTAACGCTGCACGTATGGCTGTTGGCCTTCGCGCTGATGTAACCATTCTTGACCGCAACGTGGATACGCTTCGTCGCCTAGATGAAGAATTCCAAGGTCGTGCAAAAGTGGTTTATTCTACAGAAGACGCTATTGAGAAGCATGTTCTAGCAGCAGACCTAGTGATTGGTGCAGTACTAATTCCTGGTGCAGCAGCACCTAAATTGGTAACTAAAGACCACATCGCAAAAATGAAACCTGGCTCTGCAGTTGTTGACGTTGCGATCGACCAAGGCGGTTGTTTCGAAACTTCACACGCGACGACTCACGCTGACCCGACTTACATTGTTGATGACGTAGTTCACTACTGTGTTGCTAACATGCCAGGTGCAGTTGCTCGTACTTCTACTTACGCGCTAAACAATGCAACACTTCCTTACATTGTTAAGTTAGCGAACAAAGGCTACCGCGAAGCACTTCTATCTGATGAAGGCTTCCTAGAAGGTCTAAACGTAATCCACGGTAAAGTAACTTGTAAAGAAGTTGCAGAAAGCTTTGACCTAGAGTACGTAGACCCAGCTGAAGCAATCGCAATGTTTAACTAATGATGTAATGGCTAACTGAACGCAATAATCTTCTCGTTGAAGCGTTCAGTTAACTCATACACATTAAACAAAAAGCCAGTACGACATGATGTCGCACTGGCTTTTTTATTTATGATTTTATTTGCATTAATGAATTACAATCGTAAAAACACGTAACAGTACCACACACAGTTAGCGATCGAACTTAACTCCATGAATCAATAGGTTTCTTGGTGTAATACTGCGTTCACAAAACTCTTCAATCGAAGCTTCATAGCCTTGTTCTTGTAGATAGATGGCTCGATCTAAGGCCAACCATATCTCTAATGGTCGTCTGAAAACTTGTTGAACTAAACTCAGCTTTTCCATTTCCCAAAAAAGCGCTTCACCTTGCTCTAAATATAAACCAAAGTTGATACCTGCACCGAGTGACATGCCTTTCACTTCAGACGCCCAACCACAAAATGACTCAAAGCCTTCAGATAACTCTGATTTTTTGATACTTGGTATGGGGATGTATTCGTCGATACCGAGTTCAGCTTTAAGCAATTGGCAAAAACCTAGTCGATAGCTCATCTCCAGCTGACGATGCCTCTTTACTCTCTCACCACCCGTCACCGTTTCTTGAAGTGGGATTCTTAAATCGCTCTTGCTTAAGGTCAAAGCAGAGCTTCTCGCAACACAAGACATCGCTTGATAAACATCTTCTCTAATCAGATGGTAACAGCAAGGTGAAATAGTCACGGCTGGCAATCCATGAAAAACAGATTTCTTGACTAACTCAACGTGGAGATCACCACACGCGTGAAGTGCAACAGCATGTTGGTCTATATTAAACACTTCTTCTGCGTCTTCTGTAAATGCATCCCCCTGAACAAAGGTCATATCTAGTTGCTGAGCGTCAGCAATAGCTTGCCCGCTCTCACACAAAGATTGTTGCCATTCAAAACTGGTGACTTTTTGTTTCGATTGTTGAGACAAGATTCGCCCAAGAAAACCTTTACCAGAACACCATTCCAACCACTCTTTCCCATAATGGTTCTCAAGCACAGCTTCTCCCATCGAAACAATTTGTTGCAACTTTCTTCCAGGAATACCATCTCCAGTACCGCGAGCAAGCTTTAACCCGGCAAGTGTCGCTCTATCAAACTGGATATTTTGGTTAACGGAATATAATTGAGGGAGGAAAAGAGTCAATTCATCGGCCACTAGCTGAGGTTGCTCTTTCAACGTTTGAATGCGCTGAATACTCAAGCCTTCTAACCAATCAACAAGAGGACGATTCACATTGCGCCATGGTGTTTGCTGAGTTCGACATAGATGGAAGGGATCTGAACGCCAATAAATTTGGTGCTCTAACAAAAATGAGTCGAGTATTTTAAATCGTGAATGCATGCTTCCCCCTATGATGGGTGGATTGTAGGGGGTAGAGGCCGAAATAGAAAGGCACTATATGAGATGCGGCGCAAAGAGAGGCAGTGTAAAGAAAAGTTATCGAGATGCGAACGTTTGGGGATGACACATAATTAAAACAAAAATCGGCCTGATAACAGACCGATTTAAAATTTAGAAATGCTTCCGAGCTTCTAGTCTTGTAATATTCTAATAACTATCTCACCGGCAGATCGATATCCTTAAACATCTCTTCGATCTCATCATTCGATTTTAAAGAGATAGCTTGTTCAACAACAGGTCGAGTTAAATGCGGGGCGAAACGCTCCATGAAATCAAACATGTACGAACGCAGAAAAGTGCCTTTTCTAAAGCCAATGCTTGTGGTGCTTGCACCAAACAAATGACTAGCATCAATAGCGACCAGGTCAGTATCTTGTTCTTGGTCGATGGCCATACTTGCAATGACACCGACACCGATCCCCATACGTACATAAGTTTTAATAACGTCGGCATCAGTTGCTGTAAACACAACGCGAGGTGTTAAACCGACTTTATTGAAAGCGGTATCTAACTCAGAACGCCCCGTAAAACCAAATACGTAAGTCACTAGAGAGTAGGCCGCAAGATCTTCTATCGTAATATTTCGCTTTTGTGCCAGAGGATGGTCTTTAGTCACGACGATTGAACGATTCCAGTGATAACAAGGAAGCATAATCGCATCTTGATAGAGGTGAAGGGCCTCCGTTGCGATAGCAAAATTCGCCGTCCCCTTAGCGACAGCTTCTGACATTTGGCTAGGCGTGCCTTGGTGCATGTGAAGTGACACTTTTGGATAGCGCGCGGTAAAGCCCTTGATCACATCAGGGAGTGCATAGCGAGCTTGAGTATGCGTAGTCGAAATGTTCAATGTGCCCATCTCAGGATGAGTATGCTCACCCGCTACTGCTTTAATACTCTCAACACGAGCCAAGATCTCTTGTGAGATGCGAATGATATCTTCGCCAGCTTGAGTAACCTGCGTTAAATGCTTACCACTACGCTCAAAAATCTGAATACCTAGTTCATCTTCTAGCAATCGAACTTGCTTACTGATACCAGGTTGAGATGTGTATAAACTCTCTGCCGTTGCAGAAACATTTAGGTTATGGTTAACAACCTCAACAATGTACTTCAGTTGCTGTAACTTCATATCTAACCTCGTAATCCTTTACTCATTTCTGTGCTAACTTATTTGCAAAGAGAGCGTTATAGTCTTGTGTAATATAATTAATAGTTATAACGCTTCAAGCACAAAAATGACAGAAAAATTGAGCTTTTAGACACTAACAAACATAAATATCACTAACGCTTTGCAACCCACTCCTCATTCTCATACATTAGTAGGTAAGTTTTGATTGCCGATTTCGCTCAACAAGAGATAATCAGAAATTGCAATTTACGAGTGCCGATACACAATGGAATCGTGTATCCTCTCCAGTTAGCTATAGAAAATAACAAGCAGACACAAATATATGAATATTGGTTTAATAATCACCTTAGTAGCCGTTCTTTTGGTGTTGGTTTTAGGCTACAACATCATGCTTCAATACAAAGTTAAGGTAGAGACAGCGAAGAAACAGGAAGCTTCTCGTTATCTAACCATTATTGATGGAACAGAAGAATTGATTGGCAACGCTCATCACATGCCTTTTAGCCAAGATCTTCTTGTATGCTTAAACAATCGAATTCTTGATGCATTAGAAAACATGTATCAACTCGACCCTAAAAATAAGCAACTTGCTCAACGAATCGAAAGCGTAAAACAACAAATCACTCAGCTTAAGGAAAACTACCAAGGTGGCGAAAGCACAGCTTTCCGAGTACCAAGTAGTGATAAGCAAGCGATAATGATGCTGAAGCTTGTTAAACGCCTACGTGATACAGTGCGCAACGAACACAACAAAGGCCGTTTTGAAACGCAAGCTTATGTCGTAGAAAACGCTCGCTTAGAAACCATTCAGATCCGCATCAATATCGAGAACGTTATCAAGCGTGCAAATGATTCAATATCTCGCGGACAGCCGGGTACGGCCATTCAGTTACTGCGAAAAGGCATTGATGCACTAGCAACGAAAAACGATTCATACTCGAATCAAGCAAAAGAAAAGCTTCAACAGATGCTTAACGATCTTGACCAGAAACGCCAAGACAAAAACGCACAAGATTTACAACAAATGGAATCTAAAGAGCGTGACGACGATATGGATGCTCTATTTGGTCAGAAGAAGAAATGGTAATCGTCTAACCCAAACAAGAAAAGGCCGCCATATTTACTTAAATAGGCGGTCTTTTTTGTACCAAATGAATTTCCTTTCTCTGTATAGGGAGTTCTAGTGAGCTGTGATAAAATCCCGCATTATCAACAAACTTGCCCCTACCATGTATCAAGAACTATTAGCTCCAATTAACTCCTTTCTTAAAGCTGAAACGCCAGATTCATGGATCGATGAAGCCAAAAAGCCAGAAAATCTGCACATCATTCTACGCGATCACATGCTTTGTGAGCTTAAAGCGGCTCAAAGCGCTCTGTTCCTTATCCGCAAGTACGCGGTTGATAAAGAGAGTGCCAGGCAACTGAATGAATGGATCTTGCCATACGAGCAGTTTGCTTACCGCCGTATTGGAGACCTAGAGTCACTTCGTGGTAAGAGCAACGTATCCAAACAAATCACAGCGAAAGAAGGGTGTAACTACGGTGCTGACCTGATCGACAAAATGGTGCTGTTGATTAAAGAAGAACTGCATCACTTCTATCAAGTGATGGAATTGATGGAAAAAAAAGGCATTACTTATCAACCGATTGAAGCAGGTCGTTATGCGAAAGGTTTGATCAAGCAAGTTAAAACTTACGAGCCAGATGCTCTGGTTGATAAGCTGATCATCGGTGCGTTTATTGAGGCTCGTTCATGTGAACGCTTCGCTAAGTTAGCTCCTTTCTTAGAAGAAGACATGGAAAAATTTTATGTGTCTCTACTTCGTTCAGAAGCTCGCCACTACCAAGACTACCTTGAGCTAGCAGAACAGATCGCAGGGAAAGATATTTCAGAGCGTATTGCCCACTTCGCTCAAGTGGAAGCTGACCTTATTACTTCAGAAGACAGTGATTTCAAATTCCATAGTGGCGCTCCGGTTTAAAAGTAAGCCAATCTAGCCCAAACAAACTCTGTTTCTCAAAAACAAACAAGAAGGCCAGCAATTTGCTGGCCTTCTTTATTCGTATCGCTAACTATAAGAGAAACTTAAGCTAGAGTACCGTTAATCTCAGCAAGAACCGCTGCAGGGTCTGGAGCTTGAGTAATTGGACGACCGATAACAAGATAGTCAGACCCTGAATCAATCGCTTTAGAAGGCGTCATAATACGCTTCTGGTCGCCAACATCAGCGCCTACAGGACGAATACCTGGAGTCACTAACTTGAACTCCTGACCAAGAGTGCCTTTCAACAAAGAAGCCTCTTGTGCAGAACATACAACACCGTCTAAACCTGAGTTTTTCGTCAGAGAAGCCAAACGCATAACTTGTTGTTGTGGTTCAAGATCCAAACCAATACCCGCCAAATCAGATTGCTCCATGCTGGTTAGTACCGTCACCCCGATTAGCAATGGACGTTCTTTACCATATGGTTCTAAGATCTCACGCGAAGCGGTCATCATACGTTCGCCGCCACTGGCGTGTACATTAACCATCCATACGCCTAATTCAGCGGCGGCACGAACGGCTTTTGAGCATGTGTTCGGGATATCGTGGAACTTTAGGTCTAAGAAGACTGAAAAACCACGTTTATGCAATTCACGAACAAATTCAGGGCCAAACAAGGTAAACATCTCTTTGCCGACTTTTAAGCGGCAAGATGCTGGGTCAATACGATCAACAAAGGCTAACGCATCCGCTTGGTTGTCATAATCCAAGGCTACAATGATTTTTTGGTCGTTCATTTCATCTCCTAACGCAGTTAACTTTCTACAAAATATTTACTCACCTACACATAGCGGGTGATAAATAACAGTCATAAAAATGCAGCCCGAAAGCTGCAATTAAAAATTTGGTCTTAAAATGACCACAAATCTATTCACCATCAAGCCCACGAATAGGCTTGATCGTCCCCCACCCTTTACATGAAGGACAGTGCCAATACATTGAGTGTGTTGAGAAACCACATTGGCGGCAACGGTAATGAGGCTTAACTTTAAGCTGCTCACCAACCATTGATTGAAGCGTGGTTAAGCTATCTTTCGCTCGACCTTCTTCTGCTTCTGCTAGGTGATAATCAATTAATCGATAGAAGCCTTTCATGGTTGGGTTTTTAACAAGCTGCTTGGTGAGTAGCTCTTGAGCAGAGCCAACATCTTCATGGTGAGCAACTAATTGAGCAAGCATCAATTCCGCAGATACGCCGGCTTTCTTTTGGATACACGCTTTAAGGAATTCGACAAGTTGAGCTTCTTGTCCAAGCTTGTGGTAACACTCAGCAAGGGTTGGCAACACCTCACTAATGAAATCGATATCTTGCTCGAGTACCGATTCCAGACAGTCTATTGTCTTTTGGTAGTCTTCGTTAGCTAAATGGAATTTGCCTAAAGCAATACTAGCACGGACACATTTGGGGTCTTCGGAAAGTGCCTTTTTAAAATGCTGAAGCGCTTTAGAGCGATGGCCATCAGCTTGTTCTTGCATCGCAAGTTCACACCAGAAGTGCGCAACAGTCGCACGCATCTTCATCTTTTTCTTACCGAGCTTAACTAGAATATTTCCATAATGGATAGCCTTGTTCCACTCGCGAGTTTGTTGGTAGATAGCAACCAATTGCTGTAAAGCACCCTCTTTATGATCGGGTTCTTCTACAAGTTGTTCAAAGATTTTTTCGGCGCGATCAAGAAAGCCAGAGACCATATAGTCTTTAGCTAACTGTTGTAAGGCGAGGTTTTTCTGATCGAGAGTAAGCCCCGAACGTGAGATAAGATTTTGGTGGATACGAATAGCGCGGTCAACTTCACCTCTTGAACGGAACAGATTACCCAAGGCCAAATGAGTATCAATGGTCTCATTATCTACCTGAAGTAGTTCAATAAAGTGGTCAACGGCTTTATCAGATTGATCCGACAGTAATAGGTTCAAACCCGTCACATATTGACGGGAGATCTGGTGTGATTGTTTCTGTTTTTCTTGCTGAGCATTACGATTACCCATATACCAACCGTAAGCGGCAGCAATAGGTAAAAGTAAGAACAGTAACTCTAACATCAAATAAGACCTTTAAGCTTTGGTATCAGCAGCTACCTGCTTTGATTGCTTATTGAGTTGTTTCTTCAAACGATGAATTTTCAGTTGAGATCGCATATGCATATTGCCGAAGACTAACCAAGCAAGACCAAAACCTGAAACGAAGACCACACCTAGTAAGCTTGATAGGTGGAAGTCACCTTGCGCTAGCAGATAGTTAAAGTTCACCGTCGTTTGGTTTTGAGAGCCTAAAGCCAGTGCAATTAGGAAAAGTGCGATAACGGCGACTATTTTTATAATTTTCATAGTTCATCACTCATTGGTTAGTTAGCTGTACGATTATGCAGGAAAATTACTAATCAGACCACCATATTATGGTCATAAAAAAGCGGCATACATTATAGTATGCCGCTTTTCTTAATTCCGATAAGTAGGCTACAGTCCTGAGTTTACTCGCTCACGTAGCTCTTTACCTGGTTTAAAGTGAGGAACGTATTTACCTTCCAACTCAACCTTGTCACCAGTTTTAGGATTACGTCCAACACGAGGTTCACGGTAATGCAGAGAAAAACTGCCAAAGCCGCGAATTTCGATTCGATCACCACTTTCTAGTGTTGAAGCCATGTGCTCTAAAATGTCTTTTACAGCGTCTTCAATTTCTTTTGCAGAAAGATGCGTTTGCTCAGCGCATAGTCTTTCAATCAATTCAGACTTAGTCATAGTTACCCTCGTTGGTTTTCTTTTTAGAAATTATAGACCTATCGGAAAAATAAGCAAAAAAAAAGGAGCCTTACGGCTCCTTTCTTGGCTAGATAGCTATAATTCTCTTAATGAGAAGCTATTATTCGCCTTTAGCAGCTTTGAATGCGTCTGCCATTGCGTTACCGAACGCGCCTTCTTCAGACTTGTTCAGTGAAGCCATTGCTTCTTGCTCATCAGCTTCATCTTTAGCTTTGATAGATAGGTTGATTACGCGGTTCTTACGGTCTACACCAGTGAACTTCGCTTCAACGCTGTCGCCAACGCTTAGGATTAGAGATGCATCTTCGATACGGTCGCGAGAAACTTCAGAAGCGCGGATGTAACCTTCAACGCCTTCGATTAGCTCGATAGTAGCGCCTTTCGCGTCAACTGCAGTAACAGTACCGTTTACAAGAACACCTTTCTTGTTGTCAGCAACGTATGCGTTGAACGGGTCGTTTTCCATTTGCTTAACGCCAAGAGAAATACGCTCACGCTCTGCATCTACTGCTAGAACAACAGCAGAGATTTCGTCGCCTTTCTTGTATTCACGTACAGCTTCTTCGCCTGCAGCGTTCCAAGAAATGTCAGATAGGTGTACTAGACCGTCGATACCGCCTTCTAGACCGATGAAGATACCAAAGTCAGTGATAGACTTGATCTTACCAGTAACTTTGTCGCCCTTAGCTTGCATTTCTGCAAATGACTGCCATGGGTTAGCTTTACACTGTTTCAGACCTAGAGAGATACGACGACGCTCTTCGTCGATATCAAGAACCATAACCTCAACTTCGTCGCCAACATTAACAACTTTAGAAGGGTGGATGTTCTTGTTAGTCCAATCCATTTCAGAAACGTGTACTAGACCTTCAACGCCTTCTTCGATTTCAACGAAGCAGCCGTAGTCAGTTAGGTTTGTAACACGACCAGAAAGCTTGTGACCTTCTGGGTAACGCTTAGCGATTGCTACCCATGGATCTTCGCCTAGTTGCTTAAGACCTAGTGAAACACGAGTGCGCTCACGATCGAACTTAAGAACTTTAACTAGGATTTCGTCACCAACGTTAACGATCTCTGATGGGTGCTTAACGCGCTTCCAAGCCATATCTGTGATATGTAGAAGACCGTCAACACCGCCAAGGTCAACGAATGCACCGTAGTCAGTAAGGTTCTTAACGATACCTTTAACTTCAGTACCTTCTTGTAGAGTTTCAAGAAGTTCGTCACGCTCAACACTGTTTTCAGATTCGATAACAGCACGACGAGAAACAACAACGTTGTTACGCTTCTGGTCTAGCTTGATTACTTTGAACTCTAGCTCTTTGTTTTCTAGGTGAGCAGTGTCACGGATAGGACGTACGTCTACTAGAGAACCTGGAAGGAAAGCACGGATACCGTTAAGTTCAACAGTGAAACCGCCTTTAACTTTACCGTTGATGATACCAACAACAGTTTCAGCTTCTTCACAAGCTTTCTCAAGTACGATCCAAGCTTCGTGGCGCTTAGCTTTCTCACGAGAAAGTTGAGTCTCACCGAAACCATCTTCAACAGCGTCTAGAGCTACGTCTACTTCAGCACCAACTTCAACTTCAAGTTCGCCAGCAGCGTTCTTGAATTGTTCAGCAGGGATAGCAGATTCAGACTTAAGACCAGCATCTACAAGAACGAAACCGTTCTCGATAGCTACTACAGTACCTTTAACGATGCTGCCTTGTTGGAATTCAGTTTCAGATAGAAACTCTTCAAAGAGTTGAGCAAAAGATTCAGTCATTATTTAATCTTCAATAATTAAACGTCCATGGGTATCCTACCGCATGGGGTTGATAAATTCGCCGGTCATCATCCTTGCGACCAACGTTCGTACTAGCTCGGCGAAATTACCCAGCCAGTTTCGATTCAATATAGTGTAGTGCTTTTTCTACTACCTGCTCAATATTCATTGAGGTGGAATCAAGCACTAGAGCATCCTCTGCAGGGCGAAGTGGCGCCACTGGGCGATTACGATCTCTATCGTCTCGCTCTTGGATCTCGCTCAAAAGGTCGTCAAATTTAACATCTAACCCCTTCTGTTGCAACTGTTTAAGGCGGCGACTCGCACGCTCTTCAGCACTTGCATCTAAAAATATTTTCGCTTCAGCTTCAGGAAACACAACCGTTCCCATATCACGGCCATCTGCAACCAAACCAGGCGCAGCGCTGAATGCACGTTGACGACGAAGCAGTGCTTCGCGAACGCGAGGTAAAGCAGCAACTTTTGAAGCCGCCATGCCAGTCTCTTCTTTACGAAGTTCACCAGACACATCTTCACCTTCTAGGATAACCTTAACTAAGTCGCCTTCAGCAATAAACTGCACGTCTAAGTGTGTAGCAAGCGGTACTAAAGCATCCTCTGATTCAGTATCCACACCATGGTGAATTGCCGCTAAAGCCAATACGCGATAGATAGCGCCTGAGTCTAGAAGATGAAAGCCTAGCTTATCTGCTAGCAACATACACAGGGTACCTTTACCTGCACCACTTGGTCCATCAACCGTAATCACTGGGCTTTGAGAAGGCATCTTTTACTCCACGTTTTGTCGTAAGTTTTATTCTGTACTAGCGATTCGCCACTACTTTATAGGCGGCATATTATAGAGAAAAATTGGAACTCGAGCGAGGTAAATCTCAGATAATTCCGTGTTGATGATGCATAAACCAATGCAACTATCTCAATATCCGTTTGCTTAGGTCAATAAGACACACACGCGCTTTTCGATAGCGCACTTTTCGGTAGATAGAAAAAAGCCTCGCAATAGGCAAGGCTCATCATTTTTCATTTTGTAGAGCAAAGAAGAACTCGCTCAAAGAAGCTTAGCCAATAATAGCTCGAACCGCTTCTAGGTCTTCAGGCGTATCAACACCAGCAGCCGGCGCTTCCGCCGCAACATCTACGTGGATTTTTTCACCGTACCAAAGCACGCGTAATTGCTCTAGGCACTCAATGCGCTCAAGAGTGCTTGGTTCCCAATTGATGTAGGTATTGATAAAACCCGCTCGGTAAGCATAGATACCAATATGACGAAGCAAAGGAGATTCCGCTGCAGTACCGTTGTTCGCGTAAGCATCGCGATCCCAAGGTATGGTTGCTCGGCTAAAATACAAGGCGTAACCGTCTTTATCAGTTACAACTTTAACGGCATTAGGGTTAAACACTTCATCAGCATGAGTAATTTCCACACCTAACGTTGCCATCGGAGCTGTACTGTTCGCAAGATTATTGGCAACCTGATTAATGATCGAAGGTGGGATAAGTGGCTCATCACCTTGAACATTCACGATAATATGATCATCAGGAATGTTCATCACTTCAATCACTTCAGCTAGGCGTTCAGTGCCCGATTCGTGATTCGGTGATGTCATACAAACGGTCGCGCCAAATGCTTTAGCCGCTTTTTCAACTCGAGCGTCGTCGGTAGCGATAATAACGTTATCGGCACCCGCTTTCATTGACTGTTCGTATACCCATTGAATCATCGGCTTTCCACCAATGTCAGCAAGTGGCTTCCCTGGTAAACGGCTCGATTGGTATCTTGCAGGTATAACAACCGTATAAGACATTACTTACCCTCATCCATAGAAACGGTGCGAGCTTCAGGTTCTAAAAGAACAGGAATACCCTCTTTAATTGGGTAAGCAAGGCGATCAATTTTACAAACAAGCTCTTGCTTATCCTTGTCAAAAGTTAGTTTACCTTTACATACAGGGCAAGCAACGATCTCAAGTAGACGGTGATCCATAGTATTCCATAACCTCTTTTATTCTTTTTAAAATTTGCTGTTGCGAATCTTCATCAAACTGCGCAGAAACTGGAAGATACCACCAGTTATCTTGCGCATATTCTTCGCATTTTACAGCGTCTTTTTCTGTCATAATCAGATTCATACCTTTATTAGCTAAGGCATGAAGTTCATCTTTATCAAAATCTTGATGGTCGGCGAAGCCCTGTGTGAAAACCACATCACCATCAAGATCTTCCAATGTTTTAAAAAAGCGCGGTGGGTGGCCAATACCAGCAAAAGCCACCAGCTTATTTAGTTCTGCTACCGATATTTTCTGACCCGTCTTTAGGTTAACTGCTTGGCTTGGAAGCAAAGACATCGAGAACTCCCGTCCCTGCACTTCACCGCCATTGTTAACCAAAAAATCTACGTCATCTAAACGAGATACTGGCTCTCTTAACGGCCCCAAAGGAATGAGGCATTCACTACCAAAGCGTCTCGCACCATCGATAACCGCAAACTCAATATCGCGTTCAAGTGCATAATGCTGAAGGCCATCATCAGTGATAATGACATTAACACCTTCATTCAATAAAGCTTTCACCGCGTTTGCACGCACAGGGTCAACCGCTACAGGCGCACCCGTTCGCTTTCTGATTAAACGAGGTTCATCACCAGAATGTTCAGCTGGCGTGCTCTCATCCAACACTAACGGGTAGCTTGGTGCTTTTGCCCCATAGCCTCGGGAAACGACTCCGGGTTTAAAGCCGTTAGCCTGCAGCATCTCGACCAACCAAATCACAACCGGTGTTTTACCATTGCCACCAGCAGTAATATTACCAACAACAATCACAGGCAATGGTGGACGGTAGGTCTCTTTTTTCCTCGATAGATAAGCGTCACGACGTCGGCTACTGATCATTTTGAACAGCAAACTCAATGGCCATAATAACGGCCAGAGAATGTATTTTAACGGGTGATTGTTAAACCAAATCTTTTCGATCACAACAAGACCTAATCTTATCCGCTAAACTGAATTCGGTGCAGTTGAGCATAAGCGCCATCATGTGCAATTAGCTCAGCGTGTGCACCTCTTTCGACAATGTGACCGTCATCAACCACTAAAATCTCATCAGCTTGCTCGATGGTCGATAGTCGGTGAGCGATCACCAGTACTGTTTTGTCTTTTTGTAGCTCTTCTAGGGCAGATTGAATGGCTCTTTCTGATTCTGTATCCAGTGCAGACGTTGCTTCATCAAGAATCAACACAGGGGCATCTCTCAATAAAGCTCGTGCAATCGCAATCCGCTGTCTTTGTCCACCAGAAAGACTCGCACCATTCTCACCTACAACCGTATCAATGCCATTTTCCATGCCCTCAATAAACTCACTCGCATGAGCAAGTTTAGCCGCGTGTTCAATCTGTTCGCGAGAATATTTTTCTTCAGCTGCATACGCGATGTTGTTCGCTACCGAGTCGTTAAACAAGTGCACATTCTGAGAAACAAGGGCAAAGTGCTCACGTAGATTCCTCAATTCGTAATCACGAATATCATGTCCATCAAGTTCGATAGAGCCTGAATCTACGTCATAAAAACGAGTAAACAGGTTGGCAATGGTACTCTTGCCCGAACCTGAACGCCCAACAAGTGCAACCGTTTTACCTTTGGGAATTTTGAAACTCACCTTGTCGAGTGCTGGTTTCTCTGCTCCGTCATAGGTAAAAGTCACATCTTTAACCGCAACTTCACCCGTTACCGTTTCAGGCTTCAACGTACCTTTATTTTGCTCTGTATCTAGATCCATCAAACCAAATAGAGTGGTACTTGCTGCCATACCACGTTGGAATTCAGACGTTACGTTGGTTAATGCTTTTAGCGGACGTAGTAAACCAAACATTGCAGAGAAGACAACGGTAAACGTACCAGGGGTAAGCTCAGCTTTAATAGAGTCAACACTAGCAAGGAATAGAACAACAACAATCGCCACTGACGCGATCATCTGAATGATTGGGTTAGCAGCCGCTTGAGCAGTGATTAGTTTCATGCTTTGTTGGCGCATTTGATTACTAACTTTATCAAAGCGATGTTTTTCTAGGTCTTGACCACCGTAAGTTAGAACCACTTTATGCCCTTTCAGCATTTGTTCAGCTGAAGAAGCAACATGACCCATACTGGTTTGCATATTCTTGGAGATCTTTCTGAATCGCTTCGATACGATACTGATCGCCCACGCGACAAGAGGCGCTACAGCGAATAACACCAAAGACAACTGCCAACTATTCCAGAACATCAGCGTCAGTAAGCCAATAATACTTGCACCTTCACGAACAATACTGACTAACGCTTTACTGGTGGCAGCAGACACTTGTTCTGAATCGTACGTAATTCGAGATAACAATGCGCCTGTCTGTTCTTTATCAAAGAAAGAAACCGGCATATGCATGAAATGGCTAAAGATTTTTCGACGAATTTCCATCACCACATTGCCAGAGACCCAGCTCAAGCAATAGGTTGACACAAAACCACTGACGCCACGAACGAACATCATGACAAAGATGATAATTGGAAGCGTGCGTAAAAAGTCAGATTCAGCATTACCAAAGCCTTCATCAAGTAACGGCTTTAGTAAGGAAATCATATAGGTATCAGAGACGGCATTTATAATAAGCGCAATAACCGCAACACCTAGGCCTGCCTTATATAGTCGAATATAAGTCCAAAGTCTTTTAAATGTGACCCAGGTAGTTTCATCTGTTTGTGTTGACATAGAATCGCTTAATTTTCTCACAATAATCTATCTATTCTACTCCCTTACGAAGCATCTGCCTATACCACTGCCCGCCTTGTTGTTCTCTAATCGCATGATATTGCCAACCTTCTTTACTAAGAGTGATGGTTATTTGCCCACTCTCTCCAGTATCAAGCCAAACACTCCCCGCCTCTTTATACCGTCCGACAACTGATTCGTTCGGCATTCCCCATTGATTACCTTTGGCCAGAGAAGCTATCGCTAGTTGAGGAGATACGGCTTTAATAAAGGACTTGATCGACGATGAGTCACTACCGTGATGTGGAACCAACATGACATCACTTCGAAGTTGGTCACCTTCACGAGAAAGTAACCACTCACTGACCAATTCAATATCACCAGTGAGCAACATTGAGAACTCAGAAGCAGGAGCAGAAAGCCTTACGACACACGAATGTGGGTTGTACGCCCTCTTCGCTCTTTGAGGTGGCCATAAAACCTTAAAATCGACACCTTGCCAGTTCCAACTTTCTCCGAGAATACATGCTTGAAGATTAAGCTGGGCTTGAGTATTAAGATGAGTTTGTTCATTGAAACTCTGACTGACCCTTACCCACTTTGGCGTGTAGTTTTCAAGTAACGCCGGATAGCCACCAGCATGGTCGGAATCAAAATGGCTAACAATAACACCGTCCAATTCATGAATTCCCCTCTGATTTAAAGTAGGGATCAGTAAAGACTCTACAATTGAGCCCCCAGGCCACGCGTTACCAAGGTCATAGACTACAACTTGAGTGTTCTTTTCCAAAACCAAAGACAGTCCATGTCCAACATCCAAAATATCAATTCTTAATGTGTCATGCTTGAACTTGCCAAACTCCCACCACAATACAAAGACTATAACGACAAATATCGATAACGTTCGTTGGAGGTATCGGCTACAAAAACCGAAAAACAAGATGAGTAATACAGATAGCTCAATGGTGTGGTTATCAACTTGAATCCAAAACCTTTCCGAAAATGGCAGGCTAAAGACAAGGGGCTCAAGCGACAAATCAACCAGCTCCCACAAATGACCAGCAAAGCCCTTGCCTAACAACTCCCACTCGCTTGCTAACAACACTGATCCACTTGCACCGAATACCGACTCAGATAAGAAACTGATAAACATTGCCAAAAACAATAATGGAATCGTTACCAACGATACCCAAGGCAGAAGTAGTAAGTTATAGAAAACCGAGATCAGGCTAACCCCTTCAAAGAACAACATAGAAAAGGGAGCGATAAGTATTGTCAGCATTAGCTGTATTTTGATGAGTTGTAATACTCGGCTCGTAAGCGTGACATCTAAAGAAGATGGGGCATTGTTTGAAGCAATATAGAGAACAGCGCCCAAGGCACCAAAGGACAACCAAAAGCTACTCGACAATGCTGAGAATGGCCAAATCAATAAGACCACGCACAGACTTAAAGCCACATAACGGACCAAGCTGATATTTTGACCACGCCACAAGAAATAGCTTGCGATAACACACATCACAAGCGCCCTTAACGTCGGTAATGTAAAGCCAGCAAACCAACTGTAAAAGTACGCCAACCCTAACCCGAACAGTGTAGGTAGCCAAAGAAGCTGAGGGGATAATAATCTAACTAACTTCCCCAACTGATAACCAATGCCGAAGGCTATACTGATATGCAATCCAGAAATAGCCATCAAGTGAATCAACCCACTGCTTTTAAGCAAATCCCATCGCTGGGGCGGAATAAGGTCTCGATAACCAAAACTCAACGCCATAATGAGGTCGGCATTCGCTAGTTGGCTCAATCTTTCTAAACTGCTTTCAAACCACTGAGAACGTAAGTTGGTGCTTGAGTGAATTCGATATTTAGTCTCTGCTCGGTAACTTGCGTTGGCCACCACTCCAGCACTAAACAGATGCTTTTCGAGATCAAAGCCCGCTTCATTGAGTTTGCCCCATACGGGCTTTATTGACATCGATAAATAGACACGGTCTCCAAGCGTTAACTTGAATGGAGTAAATAATCTCAGTTTTATCAATTGAGGGAAGATTAATTTTTCGCCGCCAATTGATCTAGCTACTATTACGCTTTCAAAACCATGGCTATTTTCACTAAAAAGGCTAACAACTGACGCATTTATGGTAGTATTCTGCCCTGATTGAAATAATCGACTTGTCTGCATTTCAATCACATTCCCTAGACAGATAACTAGTATCAAGGCTGTTACTGAACCTCTTGCTCTCCGGAAAACGCTATACTTTGTTGATGCTAAAAGTAACAACAGCATCAATGGTGCCCAAACCCAATGTGGCATCACAGGCCAAAAGCTAGCTGACACAACTGTCACAGCGAATGAAATCAAGAACCAAGAGTTAAACAAGAGAGTAGCTTCCTCCTATGCCAAGAAAGTTTATTAAACGATTTATGCCTGACCATGAGCTAATCAAGCGTCAGAAAGCATTGAAAGTTTTTGGCAATGTTTTGTACAACCCCAACTTATGGTGCCTTAATCGTCGCTCTGCGGCTGGTGCGTTTGCTGTTGGGTTATTCATGGCGTTTGTCCCTCTTCCAAGTCAAATGATTATGTCTGCTGGTCTTGCTGTCGCATGTGGCGTGAACCTACCTTTGGCCGTCGCACTCGTTTGGATCAGCAACCCGGTCACCATGCCAGTACTCTTCTACTTTGCTTATAAAGTCGGAGCGTTTGTGATGCATGTTCCGCCTCAAGCTTTTCATTTCGAACTGTCTTGGGATTTCATCTTGGCGCAAATGAGCACAATCGGGCCACCATTCTTACTGGGTTGTCTGATTTGTGGTGTGGTTTCAGCAATGATTGGCTACTTTGGTATTCGAGGTTTATGGCGTTACTCAGTAGTAAGAAGTTGGAAGAAGCGACAAGCAAGGTATTGAACCTATACTCATTTACTCGTTATTTTAAACGGACAACAGTAAAAATCAGATGAGTCACGGATCTCTACAAGATTGCTATGTAATCAGAGTTGTAAATATTACAGTTTGAATTCAATAAAAAAGGATCCCGCTAGGGATCCTTTTTTATATCTGTCGAAGTGCGGCTTATTCCTTATTAAGAACCAAGGCTATTAATAAGACATGTTATTTTGAACTAAGCACCGCTGCTGGGTTCAACTTAGCCGCTCGTGATGCTGGGTACCACGTAGCCAGTAGGCTCAGAACAATAGCAGTACCAGAAACGACAACAACATCTGTCATATCGAGCTGCGAAGGCAAGAAGTCGACAAAATAGATATCACCGGACAAAAATTGGTGATCAATAAGCTTCTCAAGCCCTTTGATAATAGTCGTTAGATTAAGCGCGACTAAGACACCTATCGCACTGCCAATTAAGCTACCTAATACGCCCGAAAACACGCCCTGCCAAACAAAAATGCGTTTCACAAGTCCATCCGATGCGCCCATGGTTCTTAAAATGGCAATTTCTGATGCTCTGTCTTTTACTGCCATCATTAGAGTCGAGACAATATTGAAACAAGCCACACCGATAACCAGTACCATTACTAGATACATGATGGTGCGAACCAACTGAATATCGCGGTATAAGAAACCAAACTTCTGTTGCCAGCTGCGAAGATACACATACACGTCAAGCTGATTGCCAACTTCACGCACAATCGAGTTTGCATTCAGAACATCGATCACTTTTAAAGAAACCCCAGTCACTGCCTCCCCTAAGTTAGCGTAAACTTGAGCATCGCCAATAGGGATTAGAGCCAAGCTGTGGTCTATTTGGCCATTTAGAGTCAGCAAGCCTACCACTTTAACGCGAACACGCTTTGGCGCCTGAACCTTCACAGAACCGTTTACCGTTGGAATCATCAAAGTCAGGTAATCACCCACTTTCGCACCCAACACATTCGCTACACCAGAGCCCAGAATGATCTGTTGTTGTCCTGCCTTAAACTCGCTCCAAGCTTGTTTATCGATAAAACTCGATAGGCTTGATACCTGTTGTTCAAGTTGTGGATCAACACCGCGAACTTCAATTGCTTTGAGCTCTTTGCCTTTTTCGGCAAGCGCAGTAATTTTCACATAAGGCGCAGCCGCTACCACATCATCATGTTGGGTCGCTTGCTCGATCACATGCTCCCAACGTGTCACAGGTTCATTGACTCCCTCAAATTCTCCATGCGGGATAACAGAAAGTACTCGGGACTGCAGTTCACGCTCAAAGCCATTCATCGCAGATAAACCAATGATGATCACCGCGACGCCGACAGCAATACCGATCGTCGAAGACAAAGAGATGAACGAGACCATCTTGTCTCGTTGCTTTGCTCGACTAAATCGGCCGCCTATCAACAGAGATAAAGAAGAAAACACTTAGCTCTCCTCTTTTTCTACGTTAACCAATAAACCGTCTTGCATGTGCAGTTGGCGGTCCATCTTACCCGCAAGCTCACCATCATGCGTTACAACCAAGAAAGCAGTATCGTATTCGTGGTTCAATTCGCGCATTAAGTCATAGATAGAGAGTGCGGTGTTGTGGTCGAGGTTACCTGTCGGCTCATCCGCTAACACTAACGCGGGTTTGTTAACTAAAGCTCGTGCAATCGCCACTCGTTGTCTTTCACCACCAGAAAGCTCTGAAGGTCGGTGGTCGACACGATGACTTAGCCCCACTTTATCTAGTAAACGTTGTGCTTCTTCTTTTGCTTTAGCTGGTTTCTCGCCTCCAATAAGCAGAGGCATTGCCACATTTTCCAACGCTGAAAAGTCCGAAAGAAGGTGATGGAATTGATAAACAAAGCCGAGATGTTGATTGCGAAGCTTCGCCTGCTTATTCGAACTCAAAGATGCTAAGTCTTGCCCGAGAAAGCTCACACTGCCCGCCGAAGCATCATCTAACGCACCAAGGATATGCAGTAAGGTACTTTTACCGGAACCAGAGGTACCAATGATAGCAACCAATTCACCTTTTTCGATTTCAAAGCTGACTCCCTTAAGAACCTCTGTATCCAACGAGCCTTCACGGTACGTTTTACGGATATCATTACATTGAAGAAAATTACTCATAACGAAGGGCCTCAGCAGGTTTCACAGATGATGCACGATAAGAAGGGAACACAGTGGCAATCAGGCTAAGTGCAATAGCCAACACCACAACAACGGCGATTTGAACTGGGTTGATCATGATTGGCAGTTGCCCACCAAACGAGAACAGAGCCACGCCCATCGCTTCTAAAATAGTATTTAGGTTCATGGCTAAGATAATACCTAATACACCACCAGATAACGCGCCAATAACGCCACTGCTGGCACCTTGAACCATGAAAATCCCCATCACTTGACCATCGGTCATGCCTTGGGTTTTAAGAATAGCCACTTCAGACTGTTTCTCCATCACCACCATGATAAGTGCGGAGATAATATTGAATGCAGCAACACCAATGATCAGCCCAAGCATCAAACCCATCATGTTTTTTTCCATGCGAACGGCTTGGAATAGTTCACCGCGTTGATCACGCCAGTCGCTCCATACCCAACCTTCAGGCAGAGGCTGGTTTGATAATTTTGCTACTTCAAACGGGTCATCAAAAAACAGTCGCCAACCTGAAATCGTGTCAGACTTGTAACGCATCAAACGCCCGGCATCTTGGATATCTGTCACCATCAATTGAGCATCGATATCAGATCCCGTATTGAAAATACCCGCTACTGTGAAGTTTCTTTGACTTGGGATTCGTCCTAGAGGCGTATATTGGCTAGCACTGGTCACCATTAGGCGAACTTTGTCACCCATAGATACTTTCAAGTTTCTCGCCAAAGTATGGCCAAGGAACAACTGATACTGACCCGCTTTCAGTGAAGACAATCTACCCGCAATCAAGTGGTTCTGAAGAGGGTCATCTGAATTAGGTTCGATGCCAATCAAAAGGCCTGCAGACAGTTGAGCCGGACTTTGAATTACCGCCTCACTGCGTACAATCGGCTCAACATGACCATTGAGAGAAATCTGCTCTGCAAAGCTTGGCGCTTGTTCAGAAAAAGAGGTCGTCCCTCCTTGCTCATAAACCACAGCTTGAGGAAGAACGCCAAGAATTCGGTCTTTTAACTGCGCTTCGAATCCATTCATTACCGATAAAACAGTAATCAGAGACAGCACACCAATGGTGATACCTGCTGTCGACATATAAGAAACAAAACGGCTAAAGCGATCACCTGAACGGCCTTTCAAATAACGCAGGCCAACAAACACTGAAATAGGATGAAACATACTTTGAACCATCAAAAAGGGATGCGGGTTAATGTAACGGGTATTGCTGTTACTGTGTAGGGGGTAATTGAAAATATAGAGTGAATTAACTCAATTAGTTAGGCTTGAAAAACAGAACCTTGTCAAATCTACAAATTTCAAACAACTATTTAGGACTTTCAATTAACTGACCTTGATTACTGCGGCCACATAGCGATAATCAATAGATCACTTCAAGGAACTAACGCATGACAGAACAAGAGTTTTTCACCGTTCACCACAGCCTTACTGCTAATATAGAGCCAATGGAAAGTAACTTCACTTTACCCTCTCAAATTCAGTTCGAATCCGAGATCCCTGCTCCCTTTGTTGTGGCAAGTGAATTTAGCCAGTTGGACCTGTTAGCCGACAGTGCTCGTGCTGAACTGAAAAATAGCGACTTGAAGAATATCACCAGCTTATTAGACGCGCAAAACTCTAAGTTAAACCTCTTGTTGAGCTTCATGTTATCGCAACAAGATGATGAGAAGTTTCGAACTCACACCTACTCATTCGGTGCGAGTCAGTTTTCCTGTTTTTCAAAAGCAGACATAGAACCGGGTCGTTTGGTAAAAGCCAAGCTTTTTTTAGAACACCCAGCGGCTGCCATTTATTGTTATGCGGAAGTGTTTGCTAGCGAAGCTAAAGATTCAGGTTTCGAAATCAAATTTAAATATGCTCACCTTCGCGATACAGACCAAGATCTGCTCATCAAAGCGGCGCTTCATCAACAGCAAAAGCTCTTGCGTCAACGCTCTTTAGAACGAGATAACAAGTAAATAAACATGACTAAACAATCTATTTTTACATTACCTACACTCAAAGGAGCCGGTGACAAAAAGCACATCGGTAACCTCGTTGGTTCGTCTCTCGCTCTTGCCATTGCCAAACTCGCAGAGCAACACAATAGCCATACTTTATTGGCTGTTCCGGACCCACAAATTGCGCTTAAACTTCAATCTGAAATTGAACAATTTACAGCGGCAGAAGTTGCTCTATTTCCTGATTGGGAAACACTACCATACGACAGCTTCTCGCCACACCAAGAGATCATTTCTGACCGTATCGCGCGCCTTTATGCACTACCGACACTAAAAGATGGCATCACGATCGTTCCGATCAGCACGCTACTGCAGCGTCAGTCGCCGCGTGACTTTTTGTTACAACACACTCTAATGGTAAAAACAGGCGATCTGTACTCGTTAGAGAAACTGCGTCTTCAACTTGAAAAGTCGGGCTATCGCTACGTTGATCAGGTATTTGGCCCTGGTGAATACGCAAGCCGTGGTTCGATTCTTGACCTGTTCCCGATGGGCAGTAAAGATCCTTATCGTATCGACTTTTTCGATGACGAAATCGACACAATTCGTACTTTCGATCCTGAGAACCAACGATCGATCGAAGACATTTCCGAGATCCGACTGCTGCCTGCTCACGAGTTCCCAACCTCAGAAAGTACCATTGAAGATTTCCGCATTCGCTGGCGTCAACAGTTCGATGCCCGCCGCGAACCAGAATCTGTCTACATGCAAGTTTCTAAAGGCACTTGGCCTGCTGGTATTGAATATTGGCAGCCCCTGTTTTTCGAGCATACCGAAACCTTATTCGACTATGTTGCCGACGAAGCGCAAATCTTAATTCTCGGTGATGTCGAAACTGCAGTTGATGCTTTCCTAACCGACGTGGCTCACCGATACGAACAGCGCGGTGTCGATCCATTACGACCACTGCTGACACCTGAGCAACTTTGGCTGAAAAAAGACGAACTATTCGCGCATTTCAAACAGAAGCCACAGGTCAGTCTGAGCTTAGACACGATTGAAGAGAAAGCCGGACGTGTCAATTTACCTATTGCGCCTCTACCGGATCTCAGTGTTCAACATCAGAACAAAGAGCCACTCGCAAACCTAAGAAAGTTCACTGAAGCCTTCGACGGCAAAGTGGTCTTTTCGGTTGAGTCTGAAGGCCGCCGTGAAGCCCTAAGTGAATTGCTTCGAGGCATCAAAATTCGTCCAAGCGAAGTTGAAAACCTCGACGCGGCAATTAAAGGCAAAGACAAGTTCAGCCTGATCCTCGGTTCTGCTGAGCATGGCTTTATCCACGAAGAGCAAAATATCGCCCTGATCTGTGAAAGCGACCTGTTGGGTGATCGTGTTGTTCAGCGCCGCAAAAAAGACAAAAAAAGCGTTAACAGCGACACCGTCATCCGTCATTTGGCCGAACTTAAACCGGGTCAGCCCGTTGTTCACATTGACCACGGTATTGGTCGCTATATTGGCCTGCAAACATTAGAAGCCGGTGGAATGAAAACCGAATACGTAACGCTTGAGTATCAAAATGATGCCAAGCTCTACGTACCTGTTGCTTCTCTGAACTTAATCGGCCGCTACTCTGGTGGCGCTGAAGATTCTGCACCGCTACATAAACTCGGTGGTGAAGCCTGGCAGAAGGCTCGTAAACGAGCGGCAGAGAAAGTCCGTGACGTTGCAGCCGAACTGCTTGATGTTTACGCCAAGCGCGAGCTAAAACCTGGCTACAAGTTTGTACTCGACCGTGGCCAATACGCGACCTTCAAGTCGGGTTTCCCATTTGAAGAGACCGATGACCAAGCAATGGCGATCAATGCCGTTATGTCTGACATGTGCCAAGCAAAAGCAATGGATCGCTTAGTGTGTGGTGACGTTGGCTTTGGTAAAACCGAAGTCGCGATGCGCGCGGCATTCGTATGTACCGACAACAGCAAACAAGTGGCTGTGTTAGTACCAACGACGCTACTTGCTCAGCAACACTTTGAAAACTTCCGCGACCGTTTCGCGAACCAACCGATACGTGTCGAAGTGCTATCGCGATTTAAGTCGGCTAAAGAACAGAAATTGATCATGCAAGATGTCGCCGACGGTAAAGTCGACATCTTAGTGGGTACTCACAAGTTACTTTCTAGTGACCTCAAGTTTAAAGATCTTGGCTTGTTAGTCGTCGATGAAGAACACCGCTTCGGTGTGCGTCAGAAAGAGAAAGTGAAAGCCATGCGTGCGGATGTCGATATCCTAACGCTAACCGCCACACCTATTCCTCGTACATTAAACATGGCGATGAGCGGCATGCGTGACTTATCAATCATCGCAACACCACCAGCTCGACGCTTGGCGATAAAAACCTTCGTTCGCGAAAATGATGATGCCATCGTCAGAGAAGCGGTGCTGCGTGAAATCATGCGTGGTGGTCAAGTTTACTTCTTACACAATCAAGTAGACACCATTGAAAAGACGGCTGAGTCACTGCAAAAACTGATCCCAGAAGCACGTGTCACTGTTGCTCATGGTCAGATGCGAGAGCGAGAGCTAGAGCGCATCATGAATGACTTCTACCATCAACGCTTTAACTTGTTGGTTTGTACCACGATTATTGAAACCGGTATCGATGTACCTACGGCAAACACCATTTTGATGGACAGAGCCGATAATCTTGGATTAGCACAATTGCACCAACTGCGTGGACGTGTGGGTCGTTCTCACCATCAAGCTTATGCTTACTTGCTAACGCCACATCCAAAAGCAATGACGAAAGATGCAATCAAGCGATTAGATGCGATTGCTTCTTTAGAAGACCTAGGCGCAGGCTTCACCCTCGCAACCCATGACTTAGAGATTCGTGGTGCAGGTGAGCTGTTAGGTGATGAACAGAGCGGTCAGATTCAGTCGGTCGGCTTTACGCTTTACATGGAAATGCTCGAACAAGCCGTTGAAGCATTGAAAGAGGGTCGAGAACCATCACTTGATGACTTATTGCGTGAACAAACAGAAATTGAGATGCGTCTACCTGCACTATTGCCAGACGATTATATCCCGGACATCAATACCCGCTTGTCTACGTACAAACGTATCGCGAGCGTAAGTGATACCGATGAGTTAGCCGAGTTGAAAGTCGAGTTAATTGATCGCTTCGGTCTTCTACCTGATGCAACCAAGAACTTGTTATCGGTTTCAGAGCTTAAATTATCCGCAGCGTCTATCAAGGTGAAGAAAATTGAGGCTCACGAAAAGGGTGGATTCTTAGAATTCTACCCAGACGCTGACATAAACCCAACCTACCTTGTTAAACTGTTGCAATCTCAACCGCAAAAGTTTTCAATGGAAGGACCAACTAAGTTCAAGTTTACGGTACCATTGGTCGACAGACGGAAACGAATTCAATTTGTTAGTGATCTATTGGGCGAATTCAGACAGAACTTACTGCCATCAGCATAAGACCCAATACACTTGCACATATAAATTATCCAGCCGACAGATCGGTTGGAAGACGGAGTAAAAATGAAAAGACTGATCCCACTGCTACTATTGTTCGTCTCATTGCCAAGTTTGGCTCAGAGACAATTTGATATAGAAGTGATCATTTTTAAGCGCGCAGTTGATGCAGAGAAAGTGAACGAATCTTGGCCAAACACACAGCCTAAAATTTCACTTGAGCGCGTTGGTTCATTTCAAGACACCCAGTATCGAGCAAAGAAAGGTGTACAAATGCTTCCTTACTCGGAATATAAACTAACGCCTCAGAAAGACAAACTGCGTAAACACGCGGGGTTTGAAGTTCTAATGCATACGGCTTGGCGTCAAGGTGACCAAGGTAAGAGCTCTGCACCTGTTTTCCACATTCAAGCAGGTAAAGATTTTTCTAAAGAATTTAATGTCGATGGTTCTGAAAAAGGTGCGGTTACAACCACCACAGCTACCACGACAGGTGCTGATGGCTTCCAAGAAGAGACTATTGATAAGCCACTATACGAATTAGACGGCAAGCTACAAATCTACGTTCAGCATTACCTATACGCTGAAACGACATTGGATTTAAAAGCACCAAGTGTTCGTGAAGTGACTCTACAAGAACAACAAATCGAACTAGACTCACCAGTAAGCGGCGCAGAAAGCAATGTTCAAGTCGGTAACCTTACGGAGGTTTCACCTACCGTTGAAGTAGAAGAATTCCTCAAAAGCTACCGTATGGACCAAAAACGTCGTATGCGCAGTACAGAAACTCACTACCTAGACCATCCGCTTTTAGGTATGGTGATCCAAGTTCGCCGCGTAGCGCAGTAAGCTAATTGGCTTTGCCTAGAGGGCTATTTGATTCTTAGCGCTTTAGCTTGAGTTCTTGGGCCTAGCTAAATAGCTATCAAATAACGCTCCAACTATACATAAATAACAATTCAAGACGCCCTCCATTACGAGGGCGTCTTGTTAAGTACTTTACTTTATAAGTACTCTCTTTATTTGGTACTTCTTATGAGCCCTGATTTTCAAATCAACACACAACGTCTCAATCTCAAGATAATTGAAGCTTGTGATGCTCCAGAGTTTGCTCAATTGGTTCAATCATCTCAAAGCTTGTTTCCTTGGGTTGATTGGTGTCATGACACGTTTTCTATCGTAGAAGCCGAAAAATTCATTTTGGCGACTCGTTTAAACTGGGTTAAAGCCGATGCGTTTGGCTTTGGTATTTTCGAACGCAGCAGCGGAAAACTGGTCGGTATGGTGGCCATCAACGAGCTCTACCATACCTTTAATATGGCGAGTTTGGGTTACTGGGTTGGCGATCAATTTCAAAGAAAAGGGTTCGCCAAAGAAGCGATGCAGGCATTATTTGAGTTTTGCTTTGCTCAACTGAAATTAACACGATTAGAGATTGTATGTGATACAGAAAACCTACCAAGTCAAAAACTGATCGAGAAATGCGGTGCTGAGCGAGAAACGATTGCCAAGAATCGATTTGTCTTTAACGGCAAACCAAAAGATGGTGTGGTTTACTCAGTATTACCGCCAACTGCTTAACTGCGGCTTTACTGCTTTACTGCTTTACTGCTTTACTGCTTTACTGCTTTAAAAGATGATAAGCCGTTCAATTTTCAGATATGACGGTACACACAATTAAAAAAGAGCTCCGAAGAGCTCTTTTTTATTATCAACGTAATGCCTTTAACAAGTTTACCTGATTAGTGAAGTTTCAGATTTGGACGAAGCACACGGTTAATACGACCAACCAACATCATTAGCGATGTTTTTATTAGTCCATGCAGTGCCATTTGGTGCATTCGGTACAAAGAGATGTAGACGATACGAGCGATACGGCCTTCAACCATCATAGAGCCTTTAGTAAGGTTACCCATCAGGCTACCGACTGTTGAGAAACGGCTTAATGAAACCAATGAGCCTTTATCTTTGTATACGTAATCTTTCAGGTCACGACCATTCATCTTAGCAATGATGTTAGTGAATGCGCAGCTTGCCATTTGGTGAGCGGCTTGTGCACGAGGTGGAACAAATGAACCATCCGCCTGCGTACATTGCGCCAAATCGCCGATAGCAAAGATGTTGTCATCAAGCGTGGTTTGCAGCGTGTTTTTAACAACCAGTTGATTAATTCGGTTAGTCTCAAGACCGCCAATATCTTTCATGAAATCTGGTGCTTTGATACCTGCGGCCCATACCATGATTTGTGCCGGAATCTTATCGCCGTCTTTGGTAGTTAAGCCTTCAGAATCCGCTTGCGTCACCATGGTGTTGGTACGCACGTTTACACCAAGCTTAGTTAGCTCAGAGTGTGCTGCACTCGAAATACGAGGAGGTAGAGCTGGAAGGATACGCTCTCCCGCTTCAACAAGGTTTACGTTCAGCTTGCTTGAATCTAGGTCACCAAAGCCGTAAGTACGAAGTTCTTTCACTGCATTATGTAGCTCTGCAGAAAGCTCAACACCCGTTGCACCAGCACCAACAATCGCGATATCTACCGTGCCTTGACCGTTCTTAGCGTGCAGCTTTAAAAACTGGTTATTCATTTCGGTACGGAAACGGTGCGCTTGTTCTGGGCTATCAAGGAAAATACAGTTATCACGAACGCCAGGAGTGTTGAAATCGTTTGACGTTGAACCCAAAGCCATCACTAGAATATCGTATTCAAGTTCGCGGCTTGGCATAAGCAGTTCACCGTGATCATCTGTTAGCTCGCTCAGTGCAATCACTTTGCGCTCACGATCGATGTTGTTCAAGCTGCCCATTTGAAAATCGAAGTAATGGTTTTTTGCATGCGCACGATAGCTCAATGCATCAACACCTTCATCCAATGAGCCCGTTGCTACTTCATGAAGTAATGGTTTCCATAGGTGACTCGCTTTACGGTCTACCAGAGTAATCTGGGCACGTTTTTTACGACCTAAAGTGCGGCCTAGCTTGGTTGCTAGTTCTAAACCACCAGCACCGCCGCCTACTACGATAATTTTTGTCACAATGACAATCCTCTACAAAATGAATAAATGGGGTTCGGCTCGATTACTCCAACCGATAAATTCTATGTATCTACTCGCCTGCGCTCAAAGGCTATGGCTTATCTAATAATTGCGAAAACGAATAACAGCAACTCACGAGTAGTTAGAGGGATACGAACAACAAACTCAGGTTTGAAGTCCTGTTTACATGGATAAAAGGTGACTACCTGAGAGGTAGAACACAAATAATGGGCAAGTTTTATCACTCGCTCTCAATTTTTCTTGATATTTATCAAAATATTTTGCTTCAGAACATTATATATAGCAAAAAGATGACCGCAACAAAAATCCTTATCCTTAATGAGGATTCGGCACGAATTAGTTAACGATTGCGCAAACTCGTCGATAAACCATATACAACAGATTTATCAATATCACCCCAACAGTTTCAGATGTAAAAAAGCAGCACTCATGGGTGCTGCTTTTATAAAATAAAACGAAGTAATTAGGCGTTTTTGAAGGCTTTCATTGCTTGAAGGTGTTGAGAGATTTTTTTGAACTTATGGTTCTCTTTCTCATCCCAGATAATGTCGTAGTAATCTTCGAGCGCCGCTTCGGTTTTAGTATTATCGTGAATTTCATCTTCACGAGATAGCACCACTAAACAGCGTCCTTTATTTTTCATACGATATTGCGCGACGCACTTAGTTGCGATGTCTTCATACTCTTCTGGACGGTCAATTCGACCAACCATATTGTTCTCAGGTTGCAGGTTAGGGTTAAACACCACCTGCTTAATGCCGCACAAAAAACCAATTCGTTCAGACCAAAAACCACCTAAACCGACGCCACAGATAATAGGATGCGGATCATCTGATTGTTCAATCACTTTATGCACTTCTTTGAGAAGATGTTGCATATCGTGTTTGGGGTGCAAAGTACTGTAGTTAATGAAACGAACGTCATCATCAATGAATTGCAACTGCAGTATTTTTTCGTGATTGCCAGGGCTTGTAGAATCGAAGCCGTGCAGGTAAATAATCATTTGTACCTCCTCCGTTGAATGCTGGTACGCTTAGATAAATCTAACATGAAAAATAAGGTTTTAAAGGGAAGAGCCCCGAAATTATATATTTCACTTCCTAAACGTGATCCTAACTACAGAAAGTGCAGCTGAGTGCCTCTGCTTCGCGCAAGTAACTTTCATCGCCCCACAGTTGGTGAGCCAGTAAGTACCATAACATCGCCATCATTCTACTTCTTGGTAACCATGCTTCTACACCGTCTAGCCATGGTTGAACATCATGGATCCCTCTTAGTTGACAGTACTTGTTAACGGCTTCAATCACCGGGACATCCGCAACCGCAATGGTTAACGTAAGATCAAGCCTTGGGTCTGCTAACGAGGCATATTCCCAATCAATGATCTTAATCCCGTCACTGTTTCGCACTAGGTTGTATCCACCTAAATCAAAATGACACAAAGATAAGTCGACATGTGGAATACTCGGAGCAATACGCCATTGTTGATAAATTTGAGTGTAAACGTCAGTCTTGTGAATAGCATCTAGCTGGAGCCAATAATGATCGACTCGCGAAGTAAAACTAAATGGTTGGAGGGGTAATCGCTTGGTGTTAACTAAATGTACTGAGAGCAACGTTTTCAATAATTCATCAAGATCTAAACCTTCGTAGAGCGTATCGCCAGCAATCCACTCGACCAATAACCCACTCTCATTAATGACGATAGGGCTTGGCCCTATACCAAGGCGTTCAATAGTTGAGAGCACTTGATACTCTTCATGACGAGAAATGAAAAACGCTTTGGTGATCGGTGTGATTGGACGCCATACATACTCAGTACCCCCTGCTGAAACCAATTTCCAACAACGATTAGTCAAACCGCCAGTCAAAGTCTGTGCTCTAATGGGAGGTTCAGAGAAGTGGCTATCAAGAGAACTCAAACTGGTATCAAGAAGTTTAGCTTCAGACCAAGAAAAAATTGCCATTGCTCATCCCTATAACGTATTAATTTCCATATAAAAAAAGACACTAACCAAAAGCCAGTGTCTTTTTACTAACAGCGTATAACACACTGAATTGGCATGTGACCAAGCTAGGTGCAGCCAAGATTAGACGCTATCAATACTGGCTGCGTTTGGTTGGCGAGTAAGCGAAATTAAAGACCCAATAGGCTCTTAGATTGTTGCTTACGGATTTCAGTCTCGTCAGCCCATTCAATCAGGCCAGACTCAAGATCCATTAGACGCATTGTCATTTTGTAGTATACGTCTTCATCGCTACCCGCTTTCTTAACGATACTTGATAGATTGCCATACAACATGTATTGAGCACCTACCATTTTACCGAACTGGATCGCTGAACTTTGATTTACAAGCTCATCATTGTTTTGGAAGTTCAGTTGATCTCGAACCGATTCTACGCGGTCCATATCAACAAAACGGAACTTACCAGAGTTCAGCATCTTAGTACTGATAGTGTCAGTGATTGACTCAGTATCGATGTGCTCACTTGTTTTGTTCTTAATACGCTCTACGAACACGATTGGACGCTGCTCACTAGTAATGTAAGACACTGAACCTGAAGCCATCATGCTATCAACCATCTCACCAGCAATCGTTTGAAGATCAGTTGAACCGAAATCGATTGTCGTGGTTTCTACAGCTTGTGCATCACCGTAGCTTACCTTGTTCGAACAACCGCCTAAAATAACCGCTAAACCTAGTAGCGCAATGACACTCTTTTTCATTTTCTTTCCTCAATTTATCACTGAATGGGGCATCACCCTCACTCTTAAATACTTACATAGGCAAATCAATCGATCCGCTTCTTAAATCTGATTTACTGCTCTCGGAACTGAACTCGGAACTGAGTTGCGCTCGGGTTTACCGACACTTCCGACAACGAAATACTTTCAAAACCACGAACAATTGCTTGCTTCCAAGGACCTTGTTTTAAATTGACCTCAAGACCAGCATCGTCGTACCAGTAGAAACGATAAAGGATATTTTGATCGCCTTTATAGTTACTGTTCAAACGAACAATTCCTCTAGTATGACCATCGATTTGATCAGTACGGATATCTTCAACCAATAAACGGCTACCCAATACCTTGTCACCAAAGAAAACGTTCTGAGTCAGGCTATCAACTCTTACGCCAGCTGTATTATCAGCACACCCAGCCAGAGCCATAACCGCTGCGAAGCTCACTAACCACTTTTTCATTACAGCCTCCCTAGCTGTTTATGCCACATTGTTGCGTTGTTCCCTTGTCGAGAAATCCAAACCAAGGTGGTCTGCCCTTCTCGTATATCGAAATCATACGTTTTAGCGCCTGCTTCTAACGTATATTGACCACTATTTGCTACAAACGTGCTGCTCTTAATCTCGGCAGGTAATGATTGCCAACTGCGCGTGTCTGGTTGCTCAGTAAAGGTGTTCCACACATTAAACAGAATGTTACCTACATCGTTACCTTGAGTGGTTTCTTTACGGATTCGATCTTTTGCCACAACACGCAGCGCTTGGCGAATAACGATACTCGTCATTCGTTCAGACAAATCATTCTGAGCCATCGCGTTCACGTCGGTAATTAAGCTTTCAGACAAAGGCTGCCCATTGATTCTTAAAGCAGAAAAACGTTCGACGTTTTGGTTTGGATAGTATGGCAGCGCCAAAGAGTATATTGCTCCCTGATCACGACTGTCATAAATAGGTAAATCTAGTCGCCAACTATCCATCGCTTGCACTGCGCTTTGCTCTTGAAGCACAATCACTCGCCCTTGTCCGTTACCAAGCTTCGACGATTGCTTATAGCGCTTTTCTAGCGTTGCTAAATCTTGTCGCATTCCTAAACGAGCGGCTGTCGACATTGTTCTATCGATAATTTCTTGGTTTTCTGGCATCACGGCCAGAGCACGTCGATAGTCAACGTAGGCACTGTTTAAATCATTTGATGCTTCATAAAGCAGCCCAGACAAAAACATCAAATAGGCATTTTGTACCGATTGCAGCTTTTTACCCGCATCAGGGTAATTCGCAAGAATGCTGCCTACATTGGCTGATAAACCTTGAGACTTGGCATCACTCGCTGCTCTTTCTAACTCAGCTTCACGTTGTTTCTTTGCTTGTTCTTGTACTTGGTTGGCGCGACGCATTTCTATCACCGCACCTTCTAAATCGTTTTTCTTCAAGTAATTTAAGCCGAGATAAAGATGAAGAAAACCCAATTCATAATCTGGCGGGACATACTCGGTAATATTGTCATTCACAGCCAATGCACCAACGCTGGTCGCACTGTCTGAGATTGAGATCACGGCTTTGCTTTGTTGATCTCTTACTGCCTGGTCGGCCAACTCAAACGAAGACTTACTCTCCGGATACTTTTGATCAAGCAGGTTAATTCTACCCCTTTCAAAATTATCAAGAATGTCTCCTGCTGCGTAATCTGGTAACTCTTGTTGAGCCTCTGAATAATCTCCAGACTTCACTGCTTGGTATATCTCTTTGTTTTGAGCGCTATAATGGCTGAACAGACTTCCTGCCGACATACTCGCGCATCCCGCAGTCAACGCCGATAGCAGGGCAATGGAAGCGAATCTAAACTGTTGCTTCACTTAACGTCTCCGTGCATGTTTAAAATGCCAACTTCTATACGATTAATGGCGAATCAATACTCTCAAAATAAATACGTTGAAAAGTGTCGCCTCGCCTAATTGATGCCGTTATTCAGACAACAGATGAAGTTTAAAGTTGGCATATAACCTACAATTTATCCAACAAGCCAATCATTTAACTGGCTAAGCATTCAGCGACATGTTCACTAAACCAACTGATTACTTAACCAACTAATTGTTCAACTAGCTAATCAATAGCGGTCCAAGCGGGCGACCACCAACCAAGTGCATGTGGATATGGTATACCTCTTGGCCACCGTGAGAGTTACAGTTTACGATAAGACGATAGCCATCTTCTGCGATGCCTTCTTCTTTTGCTAACTTACGAGCCACGGTAAACATGCGCCCCATCATGGCTTCATCTTCCACTTCAACATCATTCGTTGTCGGAATCAGCTTGTTAGGGATAATTAGAATATGACTTGGTGCGCGAGGGTTAATATCGCGAAACGCCGTTACTAAGTCGTCTTGATATAGTAGATCTGCAGGGATTTCTTTATTAATGATCTTACTAAAGATGGTTTCTTCAGCCATGTTTTTCTCCGATAAAACATTGAGTTTTTAATGTTTTGAGTATGCGCTATGCCGCAACAAACCACAATAAATCCTCTTTAAAGCATAATAAAAAACACCGTTCAAATCAAAGAAAACGAGCCTTACCTCTCAAGAATGGCATGTTGGTTATAAGTAAGGGTTATTTTTGACGTGTGCGTCATAAAATGCGTAAGTCGAGCTCAATAGAATGCTGATAATTTTGTTAGTTTTACTTTGACCTGACATTAGGTCTGCATTTTATTTAGGGAGAAAGCCATGAAGGGATCTGTGATCAAGCGTATGTACGCTGGTTTCGCACTGATCATCATCATGTTCGCAGTCACGATAACCATCATGATGAACAGCATGAATCAGATACATAGCAATTTTGAGAGTGTCTCAGAAACCTCACTACCACTTGTTGCGCTTTCAAATCAAACAAGTGTTCAACTACTTTCTGCTGATAAGTCATTCAAGGACTTCCTAACCACACAAAACGCTGAGCGTATGTCTGCAATGCGTACAGAGTTTGCCTCATCACAAAACTCTTTTTCTGAAGTGCTTGGAAGCTTGGAAACCGCGAGTCAAAACAACACTACACTTGTTGAACGTATTGCCCAGTTAAGAGCGATGGAACAGCGTTACTTCGCCGAAGCCGATGAAGCGATGAACAACTACGTGGCAATGTTCGAAGCACAAGAACAAGTACAAAAAGCATCACGTGATTTTCAACGTCTACACTCCGAATTGACTGTAGGTATGAAAGAGTACGTTGCTGACCAAAAAAGCATTTCTGTAAAAGTAATGGCGAAAAGCTACTTCATTAAACTGCAAGACGCTGAGGTGATTACTTCAGATGCGCTAGCTAGTTCTGATGTGGCATTTGTGCAAAAAGCCGTTAACCAAAACAAAAAGGCCGTTACTCACCTTAACTACGCTTATCGCGGGCTATCAACGCAATTACCTGCACTTAAAAATGTCTTCGATGAGTCAGTTCAAAAATTCACAAAAGACGTCGGTCAAAAAGGCGGTGTCTTAGACAAGCACAACAACTACTTACAGGCGAAACAAGCGTTATACGTCAACATTGCCAACTTAGCCGTTGAAGTAGACCAAGCCATGGCCGTACTTGATTCATTCAATGTAACCGCAGAAGAACAACTTAACTCTTCATTGGCAGACGCAAGCAGCATTTACGACAAGGGCTTGTTCAATGCCATCGCAATCGGCGTTGTGGTGACGCTGTTTGCTGCAGCGATTGGATACCATATTGCCAACAGTGTAAGAGAGCCATTAACACGCATTCTGAAAACACTTGAAGGCTTAACTGAAGGTGATATGACGCAACGCATCGATATCCGTTATAACAACGAGTTCAGTCGTGTAAGTGGCCACATAAACACCCTAGCCGACAACCTTCACAATATCTTAGTTAAGTTGAATGATGCTTCAGATGACCTAACTAAAACGGCAAGCGTGAACCAAAAAACCTCATCAGAGACTCAGGCTCAATTGAACAGCCAGCGCGAGCAAACAGCGACAGTCGCGACGGCAATGACAGAAATGTCTCACTCGGTACAAGAGGTAGCGAACAGCGCGCAAAGTTCATTGACTATGGTTCAACAAGTGGAATCGGCTTCTGAGTCTGGTCGCCAGATCATGAACACCAATATCAGCACTATCAATCAACTTGAATCACGTCTTACTGAATCGGTCAGCGCGGTGGGCGAACTTCAACAAATGAGTAGCCAAATTGGATCGATTCTTGATGTCATCCGCGGCATTGCTGAACAAACCAATCTACTTGCATTGAATGCAGCGATTGAAGCAGCACGCGCCGGCGAACAAGGTCGAGGCTTTGCAGTCGTTGCCGATGAAGTTCGAGTGCTGGCGCAAAAGACCACACAATCGACCTCGGAAATCGAGACGATGATCAGCAATCTGCAATCAAGCTCGAAAACAGCAAGCAATGTGATTGAAAGCTGCATGAGTGATATGGACATGTCGGTTGAACAAGCTTCAAGTGCCAACAGTGCGATGGAAGAGATCCAAGCATTGATTCTAGAGATTAGCCACATGAGTACACACATATCTCAAGCAGCCGCTGAGCAAAGTGAAACATCTGGCGATATCGCACGTAACATCGAAGACATCAACCATATCGCTGATGCAAGTTACCAAGCAATGTCGTCGATTGCAGAAGCCAGCCAAAACCTAACAGTACTTGCGAATCAGCAAGGCGATTTAGTTCATCAGTTCAAACTATAGGTAACCAAAGAATCTATAGATATGAACCTAAAATGTTGGGATATCTAACTCAATAGTGATAACTAATTGAACAAGGGCAACTTTTATCAAGGGTTGCCCTTGTTTTTTATGAGCTTTGTCATTATATGATTATTAAGGCTTGCTGTTTTCCGTTTATCTTTCACCTTTATGAGCGAGCCGCTAATAAGGAATTTATATGGCTGTTCATGTTGGCATTATCGATCAAGACCCCATTCGCTTGCTCACCCCACTACTTGATAACCGAACGATCAGTACTCACATCGTGTTTATCGGAGACAAGAATCAAGTCAGTATGTACAAACGTTTAGAAAGCGTTTTACAAAAACGCGACATTACCAGTGAGTTTTTCGAAATTCCTACCCTCGTAAATACATCCGCAATTAAAGAGTCTATCCAAAACCTTGCTGAAGACCTCAAAGCTCGTGGAGAAGAAGTGAAACTCAACGCAAGTTGTGGTCTTCGTCACCGCCTACTTTCTGTCTACGAAGTATTTCGTACTTACCACTGGCCAATCTTTGTTGTTGAACCAAACAGTGACAAGCTGTGCTGGCTTTATCCGAATGGCAAAGAAGACGCACAAGTACAAGACCGTATTACCATCGACGACTACCTAACGGTGTTCGGTGCTCGTGGTGAATTCAGCGATGTACAGCTGTCTCCTCAACTTGATCAGAAGCTTTATGAACTGGGCGAACGCTGGGCAAGTAATGCACTAGAACTCGGCCCTGGCCTCGCTACATTGAACTACCTTGCAACGACTTGCCGTAAAGAACAGAGGCTTGATGTGGGGTTGTCTGAGAAGCAACAAGGTTATCGCGAGCTAAACATGCTGTTAAGTGATTTGGTGGAAGCTAAAATTGCCACTTATGATAATGGTATTTTGACGTTCGCCAATGAAGATGCACGACGCTTCTCTAATGGCGAATGGCTAGAGACTTTGGTTCACAGTACCGTTAAGCAAATCCAAGATGACATGCCAACCATTCAAGATCGCTCTTTAAATGTTCAGGTATACCGCCAATTAGGTGAACGCGAGGTGCGTAACGAGCTTGATGTTGCTTCTGTAGTGAACAATAAGCTGCACATCATCGAGTGTAAGACCAAAGGTATGCGTGATGATGGCGACGATACCTTGTACAAACTGGAATCGCTTAGAGACCTTCTGGGTGGCCTACAAGCACGTGCAATGTTAGTGAGTTTCCGACCTCTTCGTCATAACGACATCACACGAGCAGAAGATCTTGGCCTTGCATTGATTGGCCCTGACGAATTAAAAGATCTTAAAACACACCTAGCGGCATGGTTTACCGCCGCCGGTGGTGATGAAGATTTAGAGTGCTAAAAATAAATAGACTCTTGAGAGCTGAACGCTCTTAAGTAAATCTAAAAAGGCGAATGACTATTGAGTCACTCGCCTTTTTTTCTCCAGCTATTCGTCTGTTTTGCTCTATTTTCATCTTTCAACTATCTATGCCTTTAATTTCTTTGCCTCATAAAAAATGGCCGCATCATTCGATGCGGCCATTTTTAAATCTTGGAAACAGACTTAAAGCACTTTAAGACTAAAAGTATTTTTACAACTTAAAGCATTTTACGAGCAGCTTCTACAACCACTTTGATTGAACGAGCTTCTGTTACTTTTAGTGTTTCGTGATCAGGCGTCTCTTTTTGAGTACGGTTGATGATTACACCAGCAACACAACCCGCTTTAAGACCAGAACTTGCACACATAGTTAGAAGCGTTGCAGATTCCATTTCGAAGTTTAGAACGCCCATGTCTTGCCATTCTTGCATAGAGCCTTGGAAACGCTTAACAACGCGACCAGAGAACGTGTCGTAACGCTCTTGACCTGGGTAGAACGTATCACTTGAAGCCGTTACGCCCATGTGAACTGTTGCACCTGATTCATCAACTGCCGCTTTCATTGCTGTTGCAACTTCGAAGTCAGCAACTGCTGGGAACTCCATTGGCGCAAAGTGCAGGCTAGCACCGTCTAAACGAACAGAACCTGTAGAAACGATCATGTCACCCACGTTTACATGTGGCTGGATAGCACCAGTAGTACCAACACGAAGGAAAGTGCGAACACCAAGTTGAGCAAGCTCTTCAACTGCGATAGAAGTAGATGGACCACCGATACCTGTTGAACATACAACAACTGGCTTGCCGTCTAGCTCTGCGCGGTAAAGCGTGTATTCACGGTGACTAGCAAGAAATACAGGATTCTCCATCTCTTCGGCAATTTTTTGCACACGAGCAGGATCACCAGGAATGATCGCAAGAGTAGCACCGTTAAGATCTGCTTCAGTAACACCTAAATGGAAAACAGCTTGAGACATAGTTCGCTCCTTTTGGCTTATTGGGCTTTGTTAACCCTTATTTAAGCTCATAGTAAATTCGTGGGGTACACACACACTCTAACCAAGCCTATAACAAAATGAAGTGACATAGGTCACACCAATGATCGCAACAAGATTTCAAGTTTCACGAAAAACCGATTGGCATCACAAAAATAAGCAATCCATACGCCTATGTTGCATACTAATGAGACAAAAAGCGCCTTTAACGTATTACCGCTAAAGACGCTTTCTATAGTAGCTGCTTGTTATTTGTAGAGCGAGCTATGTCTGGGAGCTGAACCTAATCTGCTTTAGATTTGAATCGAAGAAGACGCAAAGCATTCAATGTCACCAGTGCCGTCGCACCACTATCGGCTAACACCGCAACCCACAAACCGGTAATACCGAGTAAACTCGTCACCAAGAAAACACCTTTCAAACCGAGTGCAAGTGCTACGTTTTGACGGATATTATTCATGGTCGCTTGCGACAGTTCAATCATCGCAGGGAGTTCCGTTAAGCGATTGTGAGTCAGTGCAGAGTCAGCCGTTTCCAACGCCACATCCGTACCACCACCCATTGCAATACCTACGTTAGCGGTTTTCATCGCTGGTGCATCATTGATACCATCTCCAACCATTGCGACATGCGACTGTTGAGATAACTCTTCAACGTAAGTCACTTTATCGCTTGGAAGTAGACTTGCCTTATATTGCATACCAATCTTGCTGCTGATCGCTGCTGCACTGCGCGGGTTATCACCAGTAAGCATGATAGATTGAATACCCAAGTCGTTAAGTCGTTCGATCGCCAGCTTAGCATCACTACGTAAGGTATCTTGCCACGCTATCAATCCAATCACTGTCGCCACTTGACCTGTTGATTCTGCTTGATGCTTAAGCTCTAGAGCAACCACAACCGTCTTACCCTCGCCCTCTAATGTTTCAATCTGAGAAACAACATCAGCACCAAGATCAAACGTCACCTTAGAAGGCGATAAAACCTGATACTTAATTCCATCGACATCACCTTCGACGCCACTGCCGATCAATGCTTTCTTATTATGCGATTCTGGGATCTCAACATTCAGTTCTTTTACTTTCGCCACTAGCGATTGCGCCAATGGATGCGTAGAGCCAACTTCAATAGCACCAACTACACGTAGCATTGCATCTTGCTGCCAACCTGATAGAGCCTGAATATCCGTAACCTGAGGCTTACCTTCCGTCAAAGTACCCGTCTTGTCGAATGCAATGGTTTGGATTTTTCCAAGCTGTTCTAGCGCAGCGCCACCTTTGATTAAAGCACCACGCTTTGCTGCTGCTGCTAAACCAGAGGTAATCGCTGCTGGCGTTGAGATAACCAAAGCACAAGGACACGCAATCAATAGTAAGGCCAAACCACGATATACCCATGTTTCCCAAGGTTGGGAAAACAACAACGGTGGCGTAATAATCACTAACAATGCAACCAACATCATTAACGGTGTGTACCAACGGCTGAATTTATCGAGGAAGCGTTCTAGAGGTGCTTTACGGGATTCCGCCTCTTCAATAAGATGGAGGATTCGGTCAATCGCATTTTCACCCTGTTTAGACGTTATCGTAATGCGCACAACTTTATCGACAACCACGGCGCCCGCCATGATGCTGTTACCTTCGATATGTTCAACAGGAACAGACTCACCGGTTAACGCACTTTCATCAAAACTCGCCGCGTCGGTAATCAGTTGACCATCGGCAGGCAAACGAGAGCCAGCTGCTACTTCAATCACATCGCCAGGAACAAGATCGCTCACCGCCACTTCAACACGTTCACCGTTAATAATCTTGGTCGCATTCTCTGGCACCAATGCCATAAGGGCTTGAACACCACTTCTTGCTCGCGATGAAGCGAAAGCTTCCAAGCGCTCACCAATCAAAAACAACAAGAGAACCATCGCCGCTTCCGCGGTTTCACCAAGGTACAAAGCGCCCAGAGCTGCGACACTCATTAGGGTCTCAATCGCAAAAGGTGTTCCGGAACGTGCCAATTGAACGGCTTTTTTAGCCACCGGATATAACCCGAGTAAGCAAGTTACGGTAAACAAACCTTCACTTAGTTGAGGAGAAGTACTTTTCAGAAGTGCAGCGAACAACATTGCAGCCGCAATCGCTATAATCTGTAAATTAGGTTGGATATGGGCTTGCCAAAAAGTCTCAGGTTGTTGTTTTTCTTTCTTAGAACCGACTTCCGTAAGAGGGAAACCCGTTTTGATAGAGACCTGTTCAATGGTATCAGCAAGACTTTCATCGTCGAATTTAACCACCAGTTTTTCGGTAGCGAATAGCACTTTAGCTTCAATAACACCTTTGATGTTACTGACCGCTTTTTCTATTTTTCGAGCACAAGCTGGACAGTCCATTCCCGAGACTAGCCAACTTTTTGAAAATTGGGCGTTAAGAGGTTCAGTTAAGGGCAGCCGGTCTTCTTCTCCACTGTCTGAACCACAACAACCATCTGCTAGGGCAGAAGCCGTCGCAGAACTACAGCATGTTGATGAAGAGCTTGCGGCTGTAATGCTGGTAATTTTCGGACTAGAACAGGTCGCCCCAGTCGCTTGCGATTGAACGTCCACTTTTGTTGAGCGGCACGCTGCATGTTTTGCGCACATAATCTATCTCCTTAATACTCAAAAGCCTTGAGGTTTTAGCTAACCAATGACGGTAACAAAACCTTAAGTTCTTTAGAATTATAAACCTTGGAGCTAACTCCAAGGTCAAGAAGAAGTTATCAGGCAATTCAATTTTTTCGAAAAACCTTATTCGAATACGACAGGATTATCAGCGTTGCTTAAGTTCTACGCACTCTTCTCTATTCGCAGACACATCATCAATCAGAACGGCATCATGAGAACAAAAAGGCTGCGTATTCAAACTCACGATAGATACGTCTTCTTCGCCATGATCAACTTCAGAGCCTTGCATCAACTCAGCGATATGATAACGAAGCACCAAAATCCCCAACAGTCCAAACAAGACATTACCTAAAGCTTGTCCATACAACACACCCAACGCGCCATACCACTGCGAACCCAAGTATACGAACGGCAAAGTGCCCAAAGTCGCTTTACCCAGGTTGAGAGCCGTAGAATACAAAGGTTTCCCGAGGTTATTAAAAGACGTATTTGCGACAAATAACGCACCGTTAAAAGTAAAAGTCAAAGCAACATAAGTACAAAAAGCCGCAACAATTATGGCAGCATCACCTTGGAGGCTAAAGCCTTGAATCACGAGATCTTGTAAGAAATACAGCAAAATACAGACTGCGATGGTGTAAGCCGTGGTAACCAGCAGAGAATTGTTCAAGGTTTCTTTAACTCTATCCATACGCTCAGCGCCAAAGTTCTGACCAATGATTGGCCCCACAGCACCAGATAACGCGAAGATCACAGCGAAACACACCGGCGTCAACCGACCAATAACAGCAAAGCCAGCAACGAAATCCTCGCCATATTGGGCGATACCTGTGGTCACTATCGCATTGCCAATCGGCGTTGCCGTATTGGTGATAATAGCGGGAATGGCAATAGCAAGAATAGGACGAAGGTTAATACGCCATTGCAACAAAGAAGGAGGAGCAACAAGTTGATGGCTACGTATTAAAGGATAAAGCGAGAAAAACAACACCGAAAAGCGAGCAAAAACAGAAGCGATAGCCGCCCCTTCAATGTTCCAACCAAAACCAAAGATAAAGAGTGGATCCAATATCGCATTAACGATACCGCCTGATAACGTTGCCCACATTGAACGCTTTGCATCACCTGCTGCTCTTAAACCTGCACCTGCCGCCATTGCCAGCGCTAGAAATGGGCCACTGGGTAATAGAATTTGTAGATAAGCTTGGGCACGTTCGGCCGCTACCCCTTTCGCACCAATCGCGGCCAGTAATTCAGGAATATAAGTAAACATCACCACGGTAATTGTCGAGCTAATAACAAACGCGGTTAACATGATACTGGTACTGAGGTTTCGAGCTTGCTCCTTATCTTTGGAACCAATTGCTTTTGAAACCAGAGCGCCCATCGCAATGGAGGTTCCTATCGAGACAGAAGTCGAAAAGAACGTCAATGTCCCAGCAAAACCCACCGCAGCTGCTAGTTCAACTTGTCCCAACATACTAATGAACAGCATATCAAGTAAATCGACGACAAATAAGGCCATCAAACCTACAGAGCCTGCTCCCGACATCACCAATATATGGCGCATCGTTGAACCTTCTACAAACTTTGCAGTTTGATTTGACATGAAACCTCCAAAAACTGAAATATCACAAGCTAAAGCTCGACAAACTTTAGATCTTTTAAACGATCGACTAAGAGAGCTCCTACAAACTAAAACCTTATAAAGACAAGCTTCATGCAAAACGTTCGACAAAGAAAAAGGCGCCAAAGCGCCTTTTCTAATTATAGGATATTAAGAAGAATAATCGTTCTCAACACGCTACTATACCTGATGTTTGAAGCATTCATCCAAGTTCTTACCAATTGCTCTTAAAACATCGGTTCTGGTGATAATACCTACTAGCTTTTTGTTATCGAGTACCGGGTAAGCTTTTGGCTTCCCGACTTGCATCATATCCGCCAATTCAATAATGGATAGGTCTGGCGATACCGAGAGTACCTCTTGGTACATACAATCACCGACAATGTGTGTGTCTTGGCAGAAATAGCTCACCTTAACTAATTTCTCTAATAAATCTTGTTCAGAAAGGAAGCCAATAACTTGCTCATTCTCATCAATTACTGGACCGCCCATGTGGTGGCTACGCATTACTCTGTCTAACGCTAGACTTAACGGCATATCAGGAGTGAATGTCACAACCTGCGGCGTCATGTAATCTTTCACTTTTATTGAATGCATTGTGCTCTCCCTAAATACTTTTCGTTATGTCTTTTTCTATCTTGTTAAGTTAATTGTTGTCTAAAATCTTGATTTTACTAAATGGATTTCAACAATTTTATTGATAGGTAAAACCTACTAAGACGAAAAAACAAGGTCACAAAAGGCTTGTGAGCATTTTCCCACCGTCAAAAAAATAAAAAATAGAGCTCTTACAAAGCCTTACTTTTCCTTTCTTAGGCTTACTTAGCCGCGCTAGCTTGGGCAAATAAACCCTGTAATCTTCACCATACAAAAAATGAAGAGTCAGATTCAGGTAACTTATGCAACACGACAACAACATGTACGCGTACATTTATTCAGGTAGTGACGGGACAGAGAACACTCTCGTCGCCATTGTTGATAACGAAGCGAAACCTCTGATATCAAGCTGTGTGAACGAAATCAAACGCATGTCGACTCTAGCGATTAATCTGGCTGCCAAGCACAACCTGAAAGTCAAGCTTGTTAAATATCATAGAGAACAAGAGATCGATTTCGGCTTATTCATGAAATAGCTAACTTATCACTCGCAAACATTGTTAACGACACACAAATACCGTATTTTGTGACAACCTTTCGAGTAGGTAATCGCACTAATAATGCTTGCCTATTGTCTCCAATAAGCGATAGACCTAGATGAACAAACCTCATATCGCTTTTATTGCCTAAATACGGTCAACTATGATTTCGCTACGTTCACCTCAAACCTACCTATCTGGCCATTTATCTGAGCTAAAAAGCTACTTTAGCGAGCTATTGGATTTCCAATCGCGTATCTGGGTTGTGCACATCTTTGAAGACTCAATTACCGATCAATCGTTTGTAATTAATGAAGATGGTTTTAAAGAACCGTTAGAGTGGATGAAGAAGAAAGCATATACAGCGGCAATGTTAGAACGTGTCGAAAAAATGAAAGTCTCACAAATTATCGAGATCCAATTTGAAGATAAAATGCATCGACTGATGCGAGTGAAGTAGCCTTTATATTATTTACTCAATCTATATCATTTTACCATCAGTCGAAACGAACATTAATAAAGTTCAGGGAGAAAAAAGGCCAGCAATCGCTGACCTTCTCTCATTTCATGCTCTTCACTATCGGCTAGCGAGCACAATACGCTTCCCATAAACGCAGAGCCTTTGCATAAGCTTCAGCCTTGTCGTGCGTTTCTGCAAATAAAATCGCCGTCATGCTGTCAACGACACTATTCGCCATCAACTCCATCTCATCTTCCGGCGTGCCTAATACACACTCCTTAGGAAGAGGAAGTGCCGGGTTCATGGTTCCTTCCCAGTAGAATGACTCTACTTTTTCAGGAGAACTCATCCACACGGTTTGGCTCACTTTCGGGTTGTATTCCGACTCACCATTCATACCTTTAAATGAAATCACTGAGTGGGACTTGTTACCAATGACATGCTCAACTTCCGCATGCAATTGTGGGAAACCTGGGTGGAAACTACCACGTAAGCCCAAGCGTCCACCACCAGGGTTTAATGCTCGAACCACAGTATTAATCGGGGTACGTAAACCGTAACGATGCTTCCAGCCAATCATAGTCTGAGCTTCTGGAGCAAAATTCGCCAAAGGTAAATAGGCAATACCGTCTTCTTCAAGGATCTGTTTCGCATCTTGAGGGTCTACAGCGCGGCGAACACCCACAAGATCTAAATGAGTCTCTGCGTGCGTGCGACCACTTGGCTTATCCATATAGCCATGCATCAACACTTTGTAGCCGTCGTCTGCTAATATTTTTGCTGCAAGCAAGTTCCACGGTTTACCACTCGCCGTATCATTGCGTTTTCCGGCATAACACGGCCAATCAATATCTGCGCCCAAATCCGGCACTCGAGATTGAAACGCTTTTACAAAGCCTGCAATTTCTTCATTAGTTTCATTCTGCACACGAATTAACATCAGTAGCATAGCCATTTGATCGTCTCCGACCTCACCGCTTAAATACTCATCCATGATGCGATAAGCTTGTTCGAACGACAAAGGCTTGCGCCCTCTTTCCCCTCGTCCAACAGTACGAATACACTCTAAAATACTACTCATTGACTATTAATTCTCTTCCGTAGATATCAATAAAATTTAATACGTCTCCGATTCTATGACACCCATAGCTCATTGCAAAGCGATTCAACCACTATCAACAACAGTGCAATTGATCCAAACCGGGGTAGCCATGTCTTACTGGAGTAACAAACCGGCAACTGACCAGCACTTTAAAAGTAAACTTATTGGTGTAAAATTGATAAATACAAAGCTAAACGTGACCTATTGAGTAGTGCCGAATGACTGTAAAAAAAACACTGAGCCAAAAGAAACGTGAATCGATCGTTGCTGCTGCTATCGCTGAATTTACCGAGCACGGCTATAAATCGACAAGCATGGACAAAATATCAAACCGTGCAGAAGTGTCTAAGCGCACTGTTTACAATCACTTTGCCAGTAAAGAGATGTTATTGGACGAAATACTCAACAGCATTTGGGCTAAAACACTCTCGGCGACCCATTTCCCATATCAGACCAATCTACCACTAATCGATCAACTAGAAGCTATCGCCAATCAAGAACTTGAGCTCCTTGAGTCAGAGGGCTTTATCGACTTGTCTCGTGTGTTGTTTTCTGAGTACTTTCACAATGCAGAGCTTGCACATCAAGCCATGGAAAAATACTCGCAAGCGGAAAGTGGCCTAACGCTCTGGATAAAAGCGGCTTTGGCCGACGGTCGTTTGATTGAATTAGATCCATTGTTTGCATCCACTCAGTTCATTGCTCTGCTTAAGTCGTTTGCCTTTTGGCCACAAATCATAGGTCATGCACCATCACCAGACGAGCAGCAAAAGCAAGTAATTGTTAATTCAAGTGTTGAGATGTTCCTCAAACAGTATCAGGCGTGATTTTGGCGATTATCTGGAATTCAACCACAACGAAACCATCACTGGTATCCATTTTTATTTTCCCTATACTTCAACCCACTTTCGTCATTACGACTCAGTAAAACTTCAACTTTAGGTAGCACTATGATTACTTTCACCACCAACTTTGGCGATATCGAGATTGAACTGAACCTTGAAAAAGCGCCAGTAACGTCGAAAAACTTCCTTAAGTATTGCCAGGATGGCTTTTATGAAGGCACTACATTTCACCGTGTTATCGACGGTTTCATGATCCAAGGTGGCGGACACACGCTCGACATGACAGAAAAACCAACACGAGCACCGATTGTCAACGAAGCTAATCGCGGATTGAAAAATGTGATTGGTTCGGTAGCAATGGCTCGTACTGACGCACCGCATTCAGCGACAGCGCAATTCTTTATCAACCTTGATGACAATGACTTCTTAGATCATACCTCAACAACCAATGCTGGTTGGGGCTACGCGGTGTTTGGTAAAGTATCGGCAGGTATGGATATCGTAAACAAAATTGCTGCAGCGCCAACGACCACCCGCTGGGGACACGAAGATGTACCTTGCGAAGATATTGTGATCACCAAGGTCACTATAAACGGTTAAATCACACTCTCAGCTGGCGACTAAAATAATTTTTGTCCAAACGAATTTACGTAACCATGATGTTTGGCGAAGAAACTGAAATGGGCAACCAAGATATAATTGTCAAATTATTATTAGAATACCACTCCAAGTAAATGGTAGTCAGTGGACATTTTACCTAAATAGAAAAACGTTGTTGATGCTAATTGCATCTATATTAGTTACGATAAAAAAAGCAGAAACAAAGCCCTTGCTTCAGCTGCGAGGGCTTTTATTTTCTTCTCGACCATTTGATATAACAGAAAAGCGAGGCAATGATCACTGCCCCTCCGACTAATTTTTGCATCTCCACTGTTTCTTCCAACATACTCACACTCAACAACAACGTCCAAACTGGCTCAAGAATCATAATCAGCGCTGCCACTTCCATATTCACTGAATGTTGACCCACCGTTTGCAATAAGTAACGGATCGATGTTGCGACAACCGCAGAGACAATAAACCAGAAGATGAGCGTTTTGGTTATTTCAAACTCCGGCTGAGCCGTCATCGACGCAAACGCCATTCCACTGATACCCACCACAAAAAGCTGTACGCAAATCGAAGCAATTGGCTTGATGTTAGTGATAACACGCTTATTCATCACAAAATGGAAAGAGAGTAACATTGAAGCCAATAGGAAGTAGATCTGGCTTTGTTCAACGTGCCAACCGTTCGTTAAAGTCAGTAATAACATACCAATAATTGCAATTGGGAATGACATCCAGAAGGCGCGATTAGGCTTAACACGAAATATTATCCAAGAAACAAACGGGGCAATGATCATGGCCAAACTCATGATAAACGCCCCTTCAGATAAACTTTCAGTCACCGACACCGCAAACACCCACACTTGCAATGAAGCAGACAATAACAATCCAACACCACAGAGAGAGAGAATCTGCTTAAAAGAAAGCTTACGGATATGATGGATACAGAACGGTAATAAAATCAAGCTTGCGACAAAGAATCGCACACCAATGAACACAGGCCCAGGCATTTCCAATACCACCAGCTTAGATGCAATCCACCCAACTCCAGCCAGTAAAGTTGCACATAACAGGTAAAGCTCGCCGCGCATCGCTTTTACGTTCATCATTTTTATTCGATCCAATAACAAAAAAGCAACCCGACTCTGCAAGGTTGCTTTTTATAAACATTCAACAGGATCAAGATACTATCTCAATACTCTGCTTCAGACAGCTGTTTTTAACCTGCGTATTCTGGGTAATCGGTTAAGCCTTTTTCAGCACCGCCAAACAAGGTATTTGGATCGTGCAGAGCAAGCGGATGACCATTTTGAATACGAGCGGGTAAATCAGGGTTAGCAACAAATGGACGACCAAAACCAACCATATCGGTTACGCCTTCCGCGACCGCTTTTGCTCCGCGCTCACTGTCGTACTTACCAGCATAGATCAGTACACCGTCATAAGCTGCACGAACGGCGGCCTTAAATGCTTTTGGCGTTTCAGGCGCATCGTCCCAGTCTACTTCTGCGATGTGCAGGTAAACGATCTTGTATAGGTTTAAGTACGCAGCTGCCGCTGTGTAAGTTTCAACTGGCGTCGCGTCAACCGTACCATTTAGCGAAGTAAAAGGAGCAAGACGAACACCAACACGGTCAGCACCAATCGCTTCAACCATAGCTTCAACCACCTCACCTAAGAAACGTAGGCGGTTTTCAATTGAACCACCGTATTCATCGGTACGGTTGTTTGCTTCAGAATCAATAAATTGGTTAATCAGGTAGCCATTTGCCGCGTGAAGTTCAATGCCATCAAAGCCAGCTTCGATCGCATTAAGTGCAGCTTGGCGATACTGTTCAACCACTTCTTTGATGTCTTCTTTCGTCATCTCACGAGGTTCAACCACATCAACAAAGCCCGGTTCATCTGTACCGTTATCGATAAATACTTTTACATTTTCTGCTTTTAGTGCAGAAGATGAAATGGGTTGCTCACCGCCAATGTTGTCTGGGTGCGTAACACGGCCAACATGCCAAAGTTGTGCGAAGATAACACCGCCTTTTTCATGTACTGCATCGGTTACTTTTTTCCAACCAACGATCTGCTCGTCAGAGTAGATACCCGGTGTCCAAGCGTAACCTTGGCCCATAGGTGAAATTTGTGTACCTTCTGCCACAATCAAACCTGCAGAGGCGCGTTGAGCATAGTAAGCCGCCATCATTTCGTTTGCTGAATTACCAGGTTGCGTTGCACGAGAACGAGTCATCGGAGGCATAACAATACGGTTTTTTAGTTCGATGTTACCCAGTTGAATGGGTTGAAATAGTGCGTTTGTCATTGTCATTTCCTCGATTAACCTAGTTGAATCAGTTCGATTTGGTAGCCATCTGGGTCAGTGATAAAAGCGATGCGCGTTGAACCGCCTTTCACTGGGCCCGCTTCGCGAGTCACGTTGCCACCCAGCGATTTGATCTTGTCGCATGCCGCGTAAATATCTTCCACACCCAATGCTAAATGGCCAAAAGCGTTACCCATTTCATATTCATTAGTATCCCAGTTGTGCGTCAATTCGATAGTCGTACCGCCTTGCTGATAGCCAACAAAAACCAATGTGTAACGGTATTCGGTATTGTCATGGCGTTCTAGTTCTTTCATCCCCCAATACTTTGGTGTAGAACTCAATAGACTTATCTAGATCAGCAACTCGAATCATTGTGTGTAGGAATTTCATATTTCGCCCTTCGTACTTGAACCTAAGCCTCGTAATACGAAGCGAATAAATGTTCGTTTAGGTTTGCCATAAAGGCTACCTATCTCTGTTGTTATTCATACTACTGAAGTCTTCAAAATCAGTGAAATTATTAAATATTCTTATTTTGATAATTATTTGTTATTAAGTGGCACAGGCGTGGATCGATGAAATTAAAAGGGGAAGCTAGCGCTCCCCCTTGAATTGATACTTTCTGTCAGATACGCACTTAGAACCTCAAGCGTCTATCTTTAAGCGTTTTCGACATCGCATCAGATGTGCGGATGACTTGCTCTCTAAACCATTTATGTGCGGGATCGTTATTCTGCTTCTTAAGCCAAATTAAGTAATGAGACATCTGCTCATAAACAAACGGAGGCTTAAACAACTGCAGACCAAGCCTCTCTTGAAACTGGAGAGCCATAGAAAGTGGGACAACCGTTATATAATCCGACTGGCTACATAAGAGGATATTACTAAACAGTGATCGTCCGTGAAACGCTATTTTGCGCTTAGATAAATCCAAAGAAGTGTAATGGCTCAAGCTACGAACTTTACGGCGAGTTCGGTCTAATACCGCATGCTTTTCAGTCATAAACTGAGCCTCGCTGATCTCACCTTGAATTCGAGGGTGACCCTCACGACACACAATAGCAAAGTCACCTTGATAAAGGACTTCACTGGCTATACTTGGATGCTCAGGAACCAAGATTTCAATCATAGCATCGAATTCTTGGGTCAGAAGATCTTCATAAATACGATCATCATTGTCTGGTTGGTCAAACACTTCAAGCGACAAATTTTGGTTAGGAAGCGCGGCAAAGCTATTGAGTAAAACCCATTGAAGATGCTCTGGTGAAGAGATAACAAACTTACGTTCAGAGGCTTGCTCATCAAAGCTCGCCATAGATTGAAATACACCGTTCAATTCATTAATTGGCGTTTTGATCTGTTCATACAAGCTTTGTGCATACGATGTAGGAACCACACCTCGTCCTTTACGGACAAAAAGCTCTTGGCCAATCTCTTTTTTTAGGCGTATTAGTGCGGTACTGATGGTCGACTGATTAGTACTGAGTTGATCAGCGGCCTTACTTAAACTGCCTTGCTCCATTACAGCAGAAAACACCGCAAGTAAATTAAAGTTTGGAATGTCGTTGCTCATATATAATTACTCATTAGGCGACCATAAACACCATGCTATCGTAAAAACGATAGAATGAAATAGGAATCCGTCATTAGAGCGGTAAATTGAGACACTAACATCCCACGTAATAAGTATCTCAATAGGTTTAGCAGCAAAAACATTAACTTGCTATTCCTAGCGAGATGATGACGAGCAGCGTGATGCTTTCAAACCCAATAAGGACAGCAGCACTCCTTCTTCCTGAGCTTACTTATTTATAAGTGAGTACCGCAAGAGCCAACTCACTAACTTTTACTTAATCTACCGTTCACCAAGTATCTTAAACTCAAATGGCAACTGATTGGTTTAGATTCTAGTTTCAATACGTTGAAAAAAACATGATATTGTCTCATTAAATGTGACACTGTGTTCTGATTGGATTTGGTATACATTTGATTATTATTAGCTACAATGCTTCGAATTCAACGATTGAAAGTCGCGTTTACTCATTATTGAAAGCATGTATTTTTAACACCTCATAGTGATGCCTCATTCGTCACTGATTTTCATTTCTCTCTTATTGTAAATAATCATGAAAAAAATAAATTTCACTCAATTACTTATTGATGCTTTTATTAATCATTTCATTGATCCAAGCCAACTTAAGCAACGATGTTTTCAAGCCGAATTTGAGCGCTAGCAAATAAATCAACTAACCGATTTGAAATTAAAGTAACTTATCGTAATTACGATATTATCAAATCGTAATTCTGGGTGGATACTGTTCAAAACTCTTCCTATTATCCTGCCAACAAATCAATTCTTAGCCAAAACAGAACGCTGACAAATATCTAACTGCAATGCGTCAATGATCATGGAAGACCCCCTCGATAGCTGAGGAACTACACGTAATAAGATAATTGCTCATTAGCCATTCAGTTTCGGTCTGCTGGCTGACAACAAGTGTTGATTTATAGGGAAGCATTCGCTTCTTGATACCGAGAATCCGTTGTCTAGACTAAGTAGTCTCACTTTAAAGGCCATCTAATACTCTTGTTTATTATGCGCACCCATATTCAAGATAATAAGCACCTATTTTTCAAGATGTCATCAAAAGTTAGACTTCTAGGCTACAAATTCTCTCTCCTTATTTGTGTAGGTTGAGATATGAATTTTATTAAAATCGTTTTCCAGAAAGTCTGGGCCATTGCTTTGGTCTTGATTAAGTTCTGCCTGTTTATGGCAGTGATGTTAGCTGGTGCATGGGCTCTTGCTCCGTTAGGCACAATCCACTCTAAAGACATCGACATGTCTCAATTCAATAATCATCCCAACGAAATGATGATGAACTTCTTCCAGACAGAATACTTCTCTGGTTACCTATTCTCGGTCACGATAGCGGTCGTCTTAGCTGTCATTTATGGCATGTGGCAAATACATGAATTGGGCGTGCATAAAGCGAAAGAACACAAAAGTGCTCACGTACAAATCGTGTTTGCACTGTCACTTTGTGGTCTATTCATTAGCAAAACATTCTGGGTTATTGCATTAGTTATCGCGTTGGCGAACTGGAAGCATATTGGTCAATCACTGAGTGATGTTATTCGCCGTGGCGTACAGCCTAAACAAGACACTACCAATACAGAAACTGCTGTAGTCCGCGTATCATCCGAAAAACCGTCTCAAACAAAACAGTCTCCAGTAGAACAATCTTCAGAAAAAAAGTCTGCCGATGAAAAGACTCCAACAAAACCATCCCCTACAGAAAAAGAGGTCGCATAATGAAAGAGATGATGATCCCATACATCCTAATCGTATGGTCACTATTTGCGACAGGTGCACTTAAAAAGAGCATCAAAAACTATACATGGGCTGCCATTGGTGGCGTGGTAATTCTAGCAGTGTTAGCGGTAATTTCTCGCTTGTGGGCCCCTGTTGATCTAACAAACTCAACCACTGTGAAAGCACCACACGCGGTAATGTCACCTATCTTTGGTCAGCAGATCGACAAAGTGCTTGTTAAGCACAACCAAATGGTTAAAGAAGGCGATATAATCTACACCCTTGTCGACATAGATTCTGCCGCAGACAAAGCAAAGATCGAATCTTCAATTGTTCAGAAAGAAGAACAGATTAAGCAAATGACTCGCGACTTAGAGCGCGCTGAAACTTCACCTGAAATTTTCAATCTGCGTGACGTAGAAAAGTACGACTCAGACCTTCGAGTGCTGCACGCTCAACTTGTGTCGTTAAAAGCCGATCTACAAAAAGTAAATTGGGCGCAAGAGAAGAAAACGATTAGAGCTGAATTTGACGGTCAGGTATCGATAGTGAATATTGCTGAGGGGTCTGTAATGGGGAACATGCACCTTTACAACACCAGCAAAAAGTTCCTTGAGATGCGTATTTCAGACCAAACTTACGGATATGTTCAAGTAGGCGATTTTGCAGAGTTCTTCGTTGATGCATACCCAGGGCACGTGTTCAGAGCAAAAGTACACAGTTTCAACGCAGGTACGGGAGAGTCGAGTATTTCTCCACTTCAGGGGCCACAAAGCGTCGGTCAACACGTGGTCAGAAACGGTAATGGTTTAGGTCGTACTATCGTACTTGAGATCATCGAACCAGAAGGTTACAACATCCCTATTGGTTCAACTGGCGCGGCTTGGATTTCAGCAGAAAAACCACATCCTTTCTGGGGCTTCATTGATGTTATTGGCGCAGCAACCGTTCGCCTACAATCATACAAGTCTTACTTAGGCGCTTGGTAAACACGCTGGCACTGGATGGTATCATCACCTGCTGAACGCTCGCATGAGCTTCAAAATCAGGTGTGATTTCTTTTCATTCATAGAATACCCAATGCCCCGATTTTCGGGGCATTTTTGTATCTGAGATGAACCCATAGCCCTAATTGATTCAAATCAAAATAAATCGTTTATGTAATCATTCAAAGAACCAATCATCGTAAAAACGATAATTTAAAATATCATTACCTCGTAGATAGCCCCCGCTCTCACCTCTATCATTCAAACCAAGAAATCCAATTCCTGTATCCAAATATAAGGTCACTTCATGACTAATACATTCAAAAAAATGGCACTTCCTGTTGCTATTGCGAGCGCTTTATTGGTGTCTGGTTTTACATCAGCGACCCCAGTGGTAGAAGCAACGTCAAAAGTAGGTCAAGAACTGCAAACAAGTTCAGCGGCTCAATACCAAAATATTGATCTAAACGCACGCTACAAAAACGATGTTTTGTTCGAACATGAATCAAACCTATTTTGGGGTAAAGGCGATCGTATTAAGGTTCTTTCTAAAACCGGTGAAACATTGGCGTACACAGAAGAGTCTGAACACGTGCACCCAACGCTAACAAAACACAGTCGTAAAATGGACCAAGCGGTTATACAAGTCGATGACAATGTTTACTTTGCTTACGGTTTTGGCCTAGATACTCCAGTCATGATTGAAGGCGATGACGGTATCATCATTGTCGATCCTGGCGAATCTGTTCAAATGGCAGAAGCAGCAAAAGCGCAGTTCCGCCAGATTACCGATAAACCAGTCACTGCAATTATTTACTCTCATAACCACATTGACCACATCTCTGGTGTTCGTGCATGGACAACTGATGAGAAAGTAGCTTCTGGTGAAGTTAAGATCATTGCTCAAGAGGGCCTAACTGAAGCAGTGGCAAACTGGTCTTCAAACCTAGGTACGCTATTTGGCCATCGCACCTCTTACACCGGAGCAAAACACGTTGAAGAAGGTGAACACGGCACTGTAAACGATGGCCTCGGTCCGCGTTTCATGCAAGGCGATATCTCTTTCATTGAACCAAACACACTTATTGAAGCTAATGGTACGCTAGACATCACTATCTCTGGCGTACGTATGCAAATCGTAAACGTACCGTCTGAAACTAAAGATGAAGTCGTGGTTTATCTGCCTGAACAGAAAATTCTGCACGCCGCAGAGGTTTTACAAGGTGAAAACTTCCCGAACCTACACACCATTCGTGGTACTAAGTTCCGCGATCCGAGCATGTGGTTCAAAGGCATCGACGTAATGCGTCAATTCGATACAGAGGTCATGATCAACTCTCATGGTCGCCCTGTTGAAGGTAAAGAAGCAGTAGCAGATGTACTAACCGCTTATCGCGATGCGATTCAATACACGCATGACCAAACCATTCGCCACATGAACAAAGGCTTAACACCTGACGAGCTAGTTGAAGTAGTTAAACTGCCTAAACACCTAGCTGAACACCCTTGGTTGGGTGAGCATTATGGTACTGTTGCACACGCTGTTCGCCAAATTTACGTAGGCTACAACGGTTTCTTCGAAGCCGATCCGTGGCAACTAGAGCCAATGGCTTATGAGCAGCGTGCTAAAGCTTTCGTAGAAATCATGGGCGGCCGTGATAACATCATCGACACAGCAAAAGCAGCGATGAAAGCAGAGAACTACACTTTTGCAGCGGAGATTCTTTCTTACCCTATCACGGTAAACAAAGATGACATGGAAGCGCGCTTACTAAAGGCACAAGCTTACAAAGCATGGTCTGCCGATCAAGTGAACATCAACTGGCGTAACTGGGCGTTGAATGCTGCAGCTGAACTAGAAGGTAATCGTGACTTCTCTAACATGATCAGTTTTGCTTCTGTAGACGTTCTAACTGCCCTACCAAGTAAGCAAATCTTCGATATGATGACGTCGACGCTAATCGCAGAAAACTCGTTAGACGTAAACATGATGCTAACGTACAACTTCTCTGATACTAACGAAGCATTCACTATCGAAATTCGTAACGGCATTGCTCAGTTACACGAAGAGGCAGTGAAAGGCGCAGACGTTCAAATCAACACCACTCGTGCAGTATTGAACCAAATCTTGATTGCGGGTCCAAACGCTCAACAAGTGATTGGTACCAACCTACAGTCTGGTGCATTCAAGTTCTCGAATGGCGACATCAAGGGCTTCGGTCAATTCATGAGCTACTTCGATAAGCCAATGACTCCAGAAGAGATCATGCTCATCGTTCGCTAATAGCGAGTTCGAACGGTCGCTCTTCGGCGATAGCTCTTCGATGATAGCTCTTCGATGATAGTGTGTTAGTAAACAATCACTAACACACTATCAACCAATACGCTGACCGCTTCACATGGACGACAAACAAATACAGGGACCCTTTGTGGTCCCTTTTTTTATCGTCAGGTTCGGCTTCTACCGTCAGATTCTTAACCCTGTTATAGGTCTCGATAACCATTATGTTAAAACGATTTGCTCTGATTCTTTCACTCACCTCTTCACTTACGTTTGCCTGCGGTCTTCACCAAGAGACAGGGTTTAGTTTAGTGACAGAGCCCGGTTCACTCGAGGTATTTGGCAACGTCATTACAGCCAGACAAGACGATGAATTCAACAACCTCAATAAGCCAGATCACTTTCGACTCTTTGCCATCAAGGCTGCGCTTGCGAAACCCCACCCAAGCAAAATTGAGTTCAACTTGTTCGAAGCAATCAAAGGTCATTACAGCCAAGTGAAATTTGAGAAGGGGGTCGATGTCTCAGGCAGAGATACTTTGCCTACCGAGGAAGATCTATTACTGATTACGGAACTCGATGTGTTCGATGCGTTAGCAACTGGCACCATCTCTTGGGATCACGCGACACTAAACGGCTTAGTGATCATCAACGGCCCACAAGATAAACGAGAGCAGCTTGAAGATTGGCTTAGTGATATTTTTGAAGGGTAATAGCTTAAAGCGGGACAGATAAAAAGTCGTCAAACCCTCGGACTTCAGAACATTGAGGGTTCAACGACAAACTTAAATCAAAAAAGCGTAGGCAACGGAATCAACTCCAGCCCCAGCACACCACTGATGCTCATGACCACCAGCAGGGACACCTTAAACACCGTCTTTGACCACTGGATGTAGTTAAGGCAATCGACTTTGCGAAATGTCACTTTGGTCCACATAAAGCAAACCGCCGCCGACACCGCAAGGTATTCATAACCTGCTTCCCCGAGTAGGAACAGCGCCAATGATACTGCACCAAACGCCACTACATAGGCTTTCATGTGTTGATGCGCTTTGTCGACGCCCTCTTTCACCGGTAACACGGGAATGCCTGCATCTCGATAATCTTGAAGGCGGAACATCGCGATCGCGTACGAGTGTGGCATTTGCCATAAACAGAACATCGCGAACAACAAAACCGCTTCAAGGCTGATGTAATTCGTCACCGCCAAGTAACCCACCAATGGCGGAACGGCTCCCGAAATACTGCCGACTAAAGTGCCGTAAACCGATGTACGCTTGTACCACATGGTGTAGAAAAAGACGTAAAACACATAGCCAAGCAACACCATGACCGCAGAGATCGGATTAGCGAACTGGAACAGAAGCGCTGTGCCTGAGAGTAGTAAAACCAAGGCATAAACGAACGCGACGTCTGTATTGATGTTGCCCTGAACCAATTCTCGATTTTGTGTGCGCTTCATCTTCTGGTCGATGTCTCGATCAAAGATGTTGTTCACAACACAACCTGATGCAATCACAAGTCCCACACCCGCTAATGTTGTCAGTAATAACATCGCATTGGCTGGTTCTGTTTTTGCGGCGAGGAAGAACCCCGCCGCAACAGAAATCAGGTTGCCGAAAATGATGCCCGGTTTGGTGATAGACAGATATCTTTTCAGCATACCCTTGCCTACAACTTCATGTTGACGTTCATGTTGTAGATGATCCATACCGAGCCAGCGATAAGAATCAATACAACAATGGCGGTAAACATCAGTGACACCAAGTTCCAACGTCCATCGGAAGATTTCGCTTCCATATGTAAGAAGTACTTAAAGTGCACAAAAATTTGCACCAACGCGCAGCCGAACAAGATCACGTACGTTTCTGTGCTTGGTAACACATGCGCCCACACGATGTAGAACGGAATAATGGTGAGAATCAGTGACGCAATAAAGCCTTTCACATAATCCGTTGCACCACTGTCTAGATGCTGTTCCATTACATCACCCCCATTAAGTACACGATGGTAAATACACAAATCCAAACGATATCAAGGAAGTGCCAGAACAAGCTCAAGCACTGGAAGCGCATCGACATGTTATCGTTCAAGCCTTTGGTTGAAAGTTGGTGGTACGCCACCGCCATCCAAATCAGGCCAAACGTTACGTGCAAACCGTGTGTGCCAACCAAGGTAAAGAATGCAGAAAGGAATGCACTTTCTTGAGGGCCATAACCTTCTGCAATCAAATGATGGAACTCATACACTTCCATACAGATAAAGGCTAAGCCCAATACGAAAGTCACTTTGATCCAGCGCTTCAGTCCGGTCACGTCTTTGCGCTTCATCGCAATCATGCCAAAACCGAATGTGATACTACTGAACAGCAGCATCATGGTTTCGACAAACACGAACGGCAGTTCAAAGATGTCTTTACCTGTCGGCCCTGCAATTGATCCACTCTCAAGCACGGCATAAGTCGCGAAAAGCGTGGCAAACAGGACACAGTCACTCATCAAGTAAACCCAGAAGCCAAACAACTTATTGCCCGCAGCTTCGTGGTGATGATCATGCGAATGTGCAAGATCATAAGTGTGTGACGGAGTATTAGCTTGCATACGTCGTCTCCAAGTCATCTTTATTGTCGTTATTATCACTGTCAGCGTCATTGTCTAGATCAGCGTTCTTGCCGCCTTTCTCTGACTGTTTCTTCGCTTCTTCAAGCTGTGCACGTCGAGCCGCTTCAATCGCTTTGATCTCTTCAACTTCCACGTAGTAATCCACATCGTCGTTGTAGCTGTGTTGAATACACGTCACCACTATGCCCACTAAGCTTGCAGCCGCTAGCCACCAGATGTACCAGATCATTGCGAAGCCAAATGCCAACGCCCATGCAGACACATAAATGCCTGTCGGTGTGTTCTTCGGCATGTGAATACGTTCGTATTCTTCTTCCTGAGTTGGATCAAACTCACCACTTTGCTTTTGATACCAGAACGAATCGATCTCATCGCCCTTAGGCAGTTTTGCAAAGTTGTAGAACGGTGGTGGTGACGATGTTGCCCATTCGAAGGTACGTCCGCCCCATGGGTCACCGGTTAGATCTCGGTTTTGGTCTCGGTCACGAACACTCACGTAAATCTGAACGAACTGACACACCACACCCATCGCAATCACGCCCGTACCTGCAGCCGCAACCGCCAGTAGTGGGAAGAACTCAGGGTTAATGTCTTGGCTCAAACGACGCGTCATGCCCATAAAACCAAGAGCGTAAAGCGGCAAGAACGCCATCAAGAAACCGATGATCCAGCAGTAGAATGCGCGTTTTCCCCAAAGCTCGTTCAGAGTGAAACCGGTCGCTTTCGGGAACCAGTAACCAATCGCAGCGAAACAACCGAACACTACGCCACCGATGATCACGTTGTGGAAATGCGCAATCAGGAATACCGAGTTATGCAGAATGAAATCTGCGCCCGGAACCGCCATCAATACGCCCGTCATACCACCAACGGTGAAGGTGATAAGGAAACCGACCGTCCACATCATTGGTGTGGTGAAGCGGATACGTCCTTTGTACATGGTGAATAACCAGTTGAAGATCTTAACCCCGGTTGGAATAGAGATAATCATGGTTGCGATGCCGAAGAAGGCATTCACATTGGCGCCAGACCCCATGGTGAAGAAGTGATGCAGCCAAACCACAAACGCTAAAATAGTGATAGCCACCGTCGCCCATACCAGTGAGGTATAACCAAACAATTTTTTGCGAGAGAAGATTGCTGTAACTTCAGAGAACACACCGAAGATAGGCAAGATTAGGATGTACACCTCAGGGTGTCCCCATGCCCAAATCAAGTTCACATACATCATCACGTTGCCACCAAGGTCATTGGTGAAAAAGTGCGTACCGATGTATCTATCCAACGTCAGTAACGCGATGGTTACCGTTAGGATTGGGAAAGAGATGATGATCAGGATGTTGGCACACAGAGATGCCCAAGTGAATACTGGCATCTTCATCATTGGCATAGACGGAGTGCGCATGCGCAAAATAGTCGCGAAGAAGTTCACACCCGTTAATGTGGTACCCACACCGGATATTTGCAACGCCCATATCCAATAATCGACCCCGACTCCCGGACTTGCCTCAATGCCAGACAACGGCGGATACGCCAACCAACCCGTACGGCCAAATTCACCTAAGCCCAGTGACATGTTGGTTAGGATGATACCCACTACAAACAGCCAGAAGCTCAGGTTATTGAGGTAAGGGAACGCAACATCACGAGCACCAATTTGCAGTGGCACAATGATGTTCATCAAACCGATAACCAAAGGCATCGCGACGAAGAAAATCATGATCACGCCGTGAGCCGTGAAGATCTGGTCATAGTGATGTGGCGGTAAATAGCCTGTCTCACCCGCTGCGGATAGCAATTGCTGACTACGCATCATGACCGCATCGGCAAAGCCACGGACTAACATCACCATCGCGACCGCAATGTACATGAAGCCCAATTTTTTGTGGTCTACAGAAGTAAACCATTCATTCCAAAGGTATTGCCACTTACCGGCTTTTGTTACCGCATACACCACTAAACCACCCACTAAAGCGATCATGGTTAACGTGAACAAAATAATGGGTTCGTGGTAGGGAATTGAGTCTAGAGTTAATCTTCCAAACATGACGATTATCCTTGGGTTTCCGGCAAACAGTTCATTGAACCAGGGTGCTGGGTCACGACATCAGTGAATAAAAATGGTGGGATACTGGAGAACAGAGTCACAGGTTCAGCGACACTTGGCGCAGCCAATGAACGGAATTGCTCCCAATCTTCAATACGGTCTGGGCTAGCTTTCACTTTTTCCACCCAGTTTAGAAACGCCACTTGATCAGGCATGGCTGATGCGGTGAATTTCATTTGAGAGAACCCTTTACCACTGTAGTTCGACGCAAAACCTTTGAAGTCACCTTCATGATTAGCAATCAAGTTCAGCTTGGTCACCATTCCCGGCATCGCATAAATCTGCGAACCAAGACGCGGGATAAAGAACGCGTTCATGATGTTGTCTGAAGTCAGCTTAAACGTCACCGGTACATCTTTCGGGAACGCAACATAGTTAACCGTCGCAATGTTTTGCTCCGGATAGATGAACAGCCATTTCCAGTCCAGAGAGACCACTTCGATCACCATAGGTTGCACATCACTTTCCAGAGGCTTGGAAGGCTCTAGTTCGTGTGTTGTTCGCCAAGTGATGGTGGCCAGAATCGCAATAATGATGATTGGAATCGTCCATACCACTATTTCAATCTTGGTTGAGTGCGCCCAGTCAGGTGCATACTCTTCTGTGGTGTTGCTTTCACGGTATCTATAAGCAAAGTAGATGGTCATCAGAATCACGGGGATGACGACAATCAGCATCAGTAACAGAGCCGTAATAATCAGCTCCTTTTCCTGAACGCCAACGCTACCTTTTGGGTCGAGCAATGCGGAGTTACATCCTTCGAGCATCAGGACGGTTCCCACCAAACCAATCCTCGACAGATTTGCTCTCGATAAAATGCGTTTATATCTTGAAGCTTCCATTAACTTTCTCGATGGTTATCCAGCCTCAGAACGAACGCCCGAGTACTGGTTGTCATGGTCATTAGAATATTTATGTGTTGAGCATGTGAAACGACGCATCTCAAAGCGAAACGGAATTAGCCACGATCTTGAACAGTCGACAGTTGAACTGACAAGTTAAAACGACAGTGCTTCGCAGCCGAAACATTACCGCACGGTTAAAACCACACAAAAAATATGACTTAATTGTTACACTTTGAAATACATTGTTACATTTGGCGCATTATGATGAGTTGAAATTGAAAGCTCACCAAACAAACTTGGAAACTAACCTTCCAGTTATGAAAGTGAGATATGGGAAATTGATGCAATTCAGACGCACGATATAGGCGTGCCACACGAGTTGAGCCATGTGCGGAAAAGGATTAAGGGGAAACGGGAGAGAGAAAAGTAAACAAGCAGTAGAAACAACAATGTTGGATTACATTAGAAAGAGCGAATTAAACAAAGTGTGACGATCATCAAATTTATGAATTCACATACGATTTCAAAGGTATTTACAAAAGATATCACTAGAGACAGCAACCCATCAGGCACTCGAATGACACGTTGATTTTTATGATAATAATGTCAGCTATGTGCAGCAAAAAACGGCCAAATATGAAGATAAAAAGCCGATTTTTGGGGTATTAAGAGATGTTTTAAGCGGGTATTACTCCCCTCAAGGGAGGGGAGTAATCGTCTTTAAGAGAGAGATTATGCTGTTGGTTCGATGACGGTTTTGCGCTGATTTTTAGTCATCAAATGATAAACCACAGGCACAAAGTAGAACGAGATAAGAGTAGTTAATACGGTACCGCCGACAATCGCGACTGCAAATGGAGGCCAGAAACCGCCACCAGCAATAATCAACGGCATAAAGCCACCAACGGTTGTAATCGTGGTCGAGCTGATATGACGAGTACACGACATCACAGCTTCTACCACCGCATCCACATTGCCTGATGAGGCTTGCTTATCGAGTTTCAATTCGGTCAAAATCACGATGGCGGCGTTAATCGCTAAGCCCGCAATCCCGAGCATGGCGATGATCACCGTGAAGCCGAACGGATAACCGAAGATCCATACCGACAACAGCCCTAGCCCACCAGCCAATCCTGCGACCATGAAGATGATGCTACTCATTCGGAACGAGTTGAACGACATCACCACCACCAACACCATCAATACCACCACAACGGCGACATTCGAGATCAGGCTATTAACTGAATTGTCTCGTTCAGCGGATTCGCCACCAAAGCCAATCGTGTAACCCGATGGCATCTCATAGTCTGCAAGGCGTTTTTGGAATTCATTAAGCGCGGTTTGAGGTAAAACACCCGCTTCAATGTAACCCTCGATGGTATTGACACGCTGCCCGTTACGACGAGTAATCGCACCACGACTCGTCGTCAGTTCAAGCTCGGCTAAGGTAGACACATTGATACCGGTTGAGTAGACATCTGAACTGATCGGCAAACGAATATTACTCAGGTGCGAAAGATCCTCACGAGCCTCATCCGCGACACGAACACGAATCGGCACCGATTCACTGCCCTCAATCACCGAGCCACTTTCACGACCAGTTAGTGTGGTTTGCAACATGCCAGCAAATTGGTTCAATGAAATACCGTTGAGTTTCGCGGTATCTTCATCGACCTTCAACCACACCTTCGGCGTACCCGGTTGCAGTGTTTCCCTTGTGTGAGTCACATGAGGGACACCTGCAAGAATCAAGCGTACATCTTCACCAATCGCTTTGAGCGTATCCAGATTTTCACCATAAACGCGCAACTCAACGGGCGCGGTAAATGGAGGCCCTTGATTAAGCTTTCGTACCAAGATCTGCGCCTGTGGTACTTCTTTATCTAACACCTTTTGAAGTTCTGGAATTAGCGCATTGGCTTGATCAAAGTTTTCTGTTTTCACCATCGCTTGCGAGAAGTACGGCGCGTTGTTTTGCCTCGCTTGTAGGTTGTAATAAAACGATGGGAAGTTCGCGCCCACTAGCCAATCAATGCGTTCTACTTCGGGGTAACGATGAATAATGTCGTCAATTTTCTCAGAGGTGTTTTTGGTGGCGTAAATGCTTGCTTGCGGCGGCATGTACACCTGAATCTCAAACATGTCTCGGTCTGATGGCGGGAAGAATTGCTCAGTCAGCTGAGACATACTCCAGTAACCAGTAAACGGAACCAACAACACCAAAGCAATCGTGATAATTGGATGCGTTACACCAAAGCGGACAGAAGACGAGAACCAACGCGTCAAAGCCGGAATTCTCAAACCGGTCATGTACCAATGGTGCTGACCTTTCTTGTCGACATCACTGAGTTGTTTCGGCAGTAGCTTAGTCGCTAAGCCCGCAATCAAGGTGTGCGAAATGATGTAAGAACCGATCAACGAGAAAGAAACGGTAATCGCAATTCCTCCCACAAACTCACCCGATGCGCCCGGCATCAGAATGATCGGGGCAAACGCCAATACCGTGGTTAATGTTGACCCCAGTAGCGGCACCCATAAATGTTTCAACGCATTCATGGTTGCTTCGGCTCGATGTTGTCCTTTCAGGCGGTAAGCTTGAATGGTGTCGACCATCACCACCGCGTTATCTACCATGATTCCGAGCGCCACAATTAGGCCCGTCACCGACATTTGGTTAATCGGAACACCGGTCATTTTCATGATCGACAGGGTCAATAATGAGGTTAACGGCAGAGAAATTGCCACTAAGATGGCGGCGCGAACGCCCAAGGTGACGAACAGCACAATTAAGATCAAGCCGAAACCGATCATCAAGCTTTTGCCTAAATCGTCTAAGCGAGTTTCGGTATAGCCTTGCTGATTGAAAAGCACGTTGACCTGAATATTGCTCGGCAGCTCTTGCTCAAATCGACTGATGAGCGCGTTGGCTCGCGACGTCCAGTTATCAACTCGCAGATCAGGGTGCATTCTTGCCGCAACAATTACACCCGGCTCACCATCAATAATGGCAATCTGGTCTTGTGGGGTTTTCTCACCACGTTTCACAGAAGCAATGTCTTCCATACGGATGATGTGACCATTGCTATCAGTGGCTATTGGCACTTGCTTAATGCGTTCAATAGAATCGAGTTCAGATTTAATTTCTAAGCCAAAGCGAGAATAATCACTCACTAACTCACCGGCGGAGTTCTTGGCGTCCGCCCCTTCTAGCGACTCAGCAATATTGGCACTTGAGCGCCCTAACGCCGCTGCATCTGCGGTACGTAAACTGATTTGAATCTCTTCTTGTGGCATCCCGTATTCATCAACAAATTCGGTGCCCGATAAAGTTCGTAATCGCTTGGCGAGTTCTTTGGCATAGCGACCCAGCGTTAACCTGTCAGGCTCGCCGGCACCAGACCAAGTTAGAGATGCAATGGTCGTGAAAGCATAAGTATGGTCGCTATCGAGATCGGGAGAATGTGAGCCCGCAGGCAAGATGGATTCGATATCAGATAGTTTGTCGCGAGCTTGCGACCAGACCGGTTCTGGCTCGGTGATTGTGTCATTCAATTCAAGCGTGACAATAGACACGCCCGGCCTTGAGGTTGAGCTCACCAATTTAACTTCACTCAGTTCACGCAGCTTATTCTCGATTACCTCAGTAACCAAGGTTTCAACACGTTCGGCACTGGCGCCGGGGAAGCTCGTAGTAATGTTCGCGTAACGGTTGATGATGACTGGATCTTCTGCACGCGGCAGCGTCATGAACGCAGAAATACCACTCACCATGAGCAGTGCCGTCATTAAGATAAGCAGTCGAGTATTGGAAATAATCTCTATGATTTTCATGCTATTTCCTATTCAGCAGTAACGCTGGCTGGCTTCACGGTTTGTCCGGGAACCAAGCGGTGCAACCCACTGGCGATCACTTGTTCACCGTCTTCAATCGCCCCACTTACGTACGCTTGTTGATTGTTAGCAAACAACACCTGAACGCTTCGACGTTCGACCTTGTTGTCTTCACCAATCACAAAGATGTTCCACACCCCGCGTAATCCATCAATCAAACCAGTTATTGGCACCCAATAACCTTGGTCATCAATCTGTTCATCAAATTTAAGGTAGGCAAGTTGCCCTTCTAATACCGACGATTGTTCCGGGAACAGATAACGTAAGCCGACACTTCGAGAGCGAGTGTCGACCATCGCACCAGGGTTCAGCAGAGTCACAGAGAAATCATCTCGCCCGACACGAATACTTGGTGCGGAAAGTGAAGTAACCTTTTTCATTTGATGGGCAGGAATACCGATGAAGGCTTCTTTCCCTTCAGAGGCAAGCAAAGTCAGAGTTGGATTACCCACATTCACTACATCTCCCAAAGAGACAAAACGCGTTGAAATAGTGCCCGAATAAGGCGCAAGAATTGTCGATTTCACTAGCTTCAATTGATTGCCTTTTACTGAGGCATCAATACGCAGCAAGTTAGCCTGCAATACGCGTTGCTCACTAGTCAGCGAGTCAATTTCCGCCTCTGCACTGAAGCCTTTAGCTTTCAATGAACGCTGACGTTTAAGGTTCGCTGCCACCAAACTCAACTGAGCTTTGACTTCTTCAGCTTGAGCTTTCAACTGGCTAGATTCAGTTTCCAAAAGTTGGGTATCCAATCGAATCAACGGCTGACCCATTGTGACTGTGTCACCGACATCCACTAGAATCTCGTTTACTTTGCCCGCCAGTTCGAAACCTAAATTAGCTTGTTGACCCGCCTTAACCACACCGACATATTCGCGCTGTACTGCATAAGAGGAAGATAGCGCCAAAGCGATCGTTTCTACAGTTAAAATGGTTTGGACGCTCGAAGCCGTTTCAGTGGTTGAATCAACCGACTCTTCGGCTTGTTCCTTTTCGCCACATCCAACAAGAAAAGTCGACAACGCCACTGCCAATGCGCTTCCCTTCATCAATTTATACATACGTACTGTTCCTATGCGGTACTCAATTATGTTCTTTTTTTAGACTAACCAAATCAAACTAGACTGTCTAGTTTGATTGTGTTAAAAATAAGTTTCATCGTTAATGATTGATAAAACCATCACAAAAAGCATAATGCTTAGCGCAGAATGAAATGCATTGAACTGAGTAACGTCAAGTACCAAGCAAGCAACGAGAAACAGCACGTGACTAAAATCATCAAGAGTGAACAGAAGAGATCGCAGATCTTAACCGCAGCCAGCCAACTTTTCTCTGAACATGGCTTTAAGATCAATATGGATCAGATAGCCAAAGCAGCGAACGTTTCCAAGCAAACGGTCTACTCTCACTTTAAAAACAAAGACGAACTTTTCGAAACCTGCATGCAAACCAAGTGTGCGGAGCGAGAACTCAGTCCTGCTGCCTTTGATATGGATGCAGAGGTGGGTGATGAGTTGGTGAAATTTGGTGTGAGATTTCAGGATTTGTTACTTGATGAGCAATCTAGACAAACCTTCCAAAATGCCATTAGCCAAGCGAATACGCATCCAGAGATCGCCTCAATCTATTTAGAAACTGGGCCTCAGAAAACCACAAAATTACTCGCCGATTACCTACAGTCGAAAATAGAATCTGGTGATCTCACACTGTCGACATCAAGCTCGCCAGTCATTGCTGCACGCCAACTGTTACTGATGTTTCACGGCAAATCGGCGTATTGGGGATTCTTCGGACACGATAGCGGTGAGTCACAAGATGAAAGACTTCACTACACGCGTGAATGTGTCGCACTATTCTTAAACGGCAACCAACCTCGCTAGTTTAAGTATCGCAAACAAAAAACACTCGGTATATGCCGGTAAACCAATGGAAAATAACAGCTTGTTTTGACAATGACTTGTTCATAATGACCACTCTATGTCTCTGACCTAAGTGTTATTTAGACTCATTATCATTACACTTAACATGGTCTTTACGTGAGATAACGTAAAGACCAATAAACCGCTATGTACCGTTATTTGGAATGCTCCACATAAATCAATTCATCGGTATTGAAGCCTCGCTCTTTAGACATCCTTGTGAATTTCTCCATGACCTCAGATGAGACTTCTGGGGTTCGAGAAAGTAACCATAAGTAATCGGTGTCTGGGCCAGAGACAAACGCGTATTGGTAGTTCTCTTTGTCCAATTCAAACACCACATAAGCGCCATAGAATGGGCCAAAGAATGATACCTTCAAATAGCCCTGATCACTGCCTTCGACAAAATAGGCTTTACCTTCCGCTTCGTTCCATTCGCCATCTTCATCTGAATAGCCGCGGTTAATCACCTTCACACCACCATCATCACGCAGGCTATATTCGGCACTGATGCTATTGAGGCCTCGCTCAAACGAGTGGTCCAAACGAGCAACTTCGTACCATTTACCCAAGTATCTATCCAATTCAAACTGTTGAACGGGCTTTACTGTTTCAGGCATACCGACACACCCACCCAATAAGATGACACTTAGCAGCAATAATATTTTCTTCATCCTAACCTCGACTTGTTTTAATAGTAATTCGAGTAAGTCATGTGAGAGCCTTAACTTACATCCTTGGTAATACGTTAAATCCGTTTAATTGGTTCATATAACAGTAAATTATTCAGAAGCTTATGTGAATCGTTTTGTCAGTGAATGAATCAGTGATGCTTCATTGCTGACCGGTACTGAGTCGGTGTTACTTGCTTATACGATTTAAACTGACGATTGAAGTTGGCTTGGTTGTCGTATCCCACTTTCTCCAAAATCAAATTCACTGGCAATGAGGTGTTAATCAATAAATCACACGCCACATTGAGCCTAATTTTCTTCAATCGCTGACTAAAACTCTCGTTGTAGTGTTTCTGAAATAGGCGCCTAACGCTACTCTCACTAATGTAGAGATGCTTGGCTAAGTCATTAACCGAGATGTCGTGATTAAAATTGTTCACCAAGAAAGCTTCAACCTTGCCGAGCTTATCACTGGCCTCATCTTCATCATCCGAGCTGAAGAGTGGGTTAATCAACTGCACGATCTCTAGATCATCAAGCAACAACGAAAACAGAGAGAATAGCGTAATCAATTGTTGATGTGGTGGCTGGTTCATCACCTTGTTCAACAATTCCGTCGCTTTCTCTGCAGTAGCGGGTGAAAACTGGAGCCCTTTCTTTGATTCTTCTAGCAATACACGTATCGGTTCGAGCTCTCGACAGCACGCGATTAGTTGCTCTATCCAATCTTTACGAAACCAAACCACGTGCGTTTCACATATTCGCGAGTCGTCTGCGCTCTCTTCTGAATAAATAGCATGAGGCAAATCTGGCCCCACCAAAATCATGTGATTGTGAAACACATCGCTTTGATGGTGCCCAATAAAACTATGACCAGCAAAGTGACGATGAATCGCGATCTCGTACTCTTCATGTCTATGCCAACCATAGCTTTTGCTGTTCTCGACAATTTTCTTATAGCGCCATGACGTGCCAATTCGTTGTGGCACGTTTTCCAAGTAACCTTTCATTGCGATGCTCAGTGACTTTTTAATATTGAAAGTATACGCATCAAACCATTCAAATGAGTACATTGACTGAAAAGTATTGAACATTGCGCTAACGATACTCATCCGGTTATCACCGCTAAATATACTGCAAGTGAACTTAACCAGGAGAGCAACTATGGACACTTTATTATTAAAAATCCGCGATATGATTCTTGCCACTCGTCAACAGTGGATAGGCGAGATCACCTACAACCACAACATTAAAGGTGAGAACACTTGGAAACTTTATGGCTATAACTCTCATGAAGAATACAAAAAAGATCTACGTAACAGCCTAAGAGAAGAGTCGTAACTAGAAGCTCATTCAAACGACAGCTTGTTGATTAATCGCAGTTTTTATTTGTCATTCATGTAGAGTTTCACACTGGCCACTCGCTTTCTATACTTATTAAACAGTGGAACACGGGAAATATAAGAATGAACAACAAGCTCACTTTGCCGCGCACTGCATGGATTGCATTACTCGCTAGCTTAGGCACTATTTCGCCGGTACTTGGACAAGACAGCACAGCTGCTCAAAGCCAACCGACTATTAAAAATCAAGTAGAGACGAATAGCCAAACCGCAGACCAGATCTTCACCAATGCCGACATCTACGGGCATCGCGAATCGGACTCGATCATTACCCATAAGGCAAGATCATTTTCATTGGCGACCACTCACAAGCGAAAGCTTTTCAAGGGCATAGTACCGATGTCATCGACTTAGAGAATGCCTTTGTTCTGCCGGAGTTCATTGATAACCATAACCATGTTTTTGAAGCCGCCTCAGAGTTGGGTGGTAATTGCGAACTGGATTCTGAAGCCACACTCGAAGAACAAATCCCTTACTTAGAAGCCTGTAAAATCAATGCCGAAACCGATGGTCGAGGCTGGTTAATGGGTTATGGTTTTTCTCTGGAGTCGACACTCGACAGCGATTATGACTACACGCCACTAGAGATCATCGACAGTATCTTCCCGGATCGTCCCGTAGTCATCATGGAGCAAACCTCACACTCGATGTGGGTCAACTCAAAAGCACTGAAAATCGCCCGAATCAGCCAGCAATCGCCAGATCCACAAGGTGGCGCTTATTTAAAAGACCAAGACAGCGGCAAGCTTAACGGCATCTTACTAGACAACGCTGGCGACCAAATTATGGAGATGGCGTGGAACAGCCAAAGCGAGCTATTTGAACAAAGCTATCAAGGCTTAATGTTCGGACTTGAAGAAGCCGCAGCGCACGGCATTACCACCATTGGTGACGGCCGGATGTATTGGAAACGAGGTTGGTACGACGTTTGGCTAGAAGCGGAGCAAAACCAAGATTTGACTGCTCGCGTGTCATTGCGCCCTTGGGTTTACCCATCAATGGCGATTCCCTCTCAATTAGAAGTCTTTGAGAAGATGTATTCCGATGACAAAAACCGCTTGCTGCTTGTCGATCAGGTAAAAATGTACAGCGATGGCATCTTCATTAACGGTACAGCAAAAACACTCGCGCCCTACTTAGATACCTATCTGCCACAATCTCCCAATGGCCTAAACTATATTCCACCAGCACAGATGACAGAGTGGCTAACCGCGCTCGATAAAATTGGTTTTAGTGCGCACATTCATGCGATTGGTGATGGCGCCGTTCGTGAATCACTTGATGCGATAGAAAGCATTCGCAAACAAGGTTCAACCAAACCCTACACCCTAACCCATGTCGAATTAATCAATGATGAAGATGTGCCACGCTTTCGCCAATTAGACGTAACCGCAGATTTCCAAGTCGGCTCTGATTACGTTGCAAGGCATCAACACCAATGGGCCGAAGCCTTCCTTGGTGCTCGCCGTGCCAAAGCCATGATGAACCTAGACGCGATACTTAAGACTGATGCCAATATCACCTTGAGCAGTGACTGGAACGTACACGACATCAACCCTCTAGTTGGAATCGCAAATAGCTTAATCATGGGCAAAACCGGCCTAACCGATATCTACACCGCTATCGACGCTTATACGCTCAATGCAGCCAAAAGTCTTGGAATTGAAGATATAACCGGTTCAATTGAGGTGGGAAAATCGGCTGACTTTGCCATTCTCGACCGAGACATCACCACAGTATCGGCAAGACAAATAGCCAAAACTCAGGTGTTGATGACAGTATTACGAGGAGATGTGGTTTACGAAAAATAGAACCAACAAACACGTCGAATTGGTTATCACCACACAAACGAAAACGAGCCAGCTTATTCAGCTGGCTCGTCTGTTATTCACATATGTATTTTAGTTCTGTTACGCGTTGGGCTCTTTTAGTGCTTTCTCATTTGATTCTTGCTTTTCATCCAGAGCAAAGTAGATTTTTGATACAATCACTTCAGCAACCAGAATCGTAAATACCACAGCGAAGAACGCTACCACACCGCCCCAAGGGCCTGTGAAGCTCACCTTGTCACCGAACATAAGGTTTATCGCTTCTAGCATGACGAATTTTGAGCCAACAAGAATAATGTATGTCGACAGCGCTCGATACACCTTAGGTGCCGTTCCAGGTTTCTGTTTGAAGTAATCCGCTACCTTGTGTTCTAAGCCAATAGAGAGCTTCAACAATAACTGCAGTAACAACGCCGCTATCAAAGAAATAGTGAAAGATTCAATGTTGACGAAGTCCCAGTACTCATCGAAAAAGTTAAGCACTACTAAGTCCACCAGCACGGCTAACGTGTAACCTACAAATAGACGTTGTGGTGTGTTGAACCCGTAAACTTTATCTGATTTAGTCATTCTGTCTCTCTCTAATTTGTTAAGTAGCCTTGATTTGAAATACATCTTAGCGTTCGAATCGAAGCAAAACTTACCATTTCATGACACCACTCAAAATCATTCACAACATAAATAAATCTCTTTATGGTATCACTGTTGTATAAACGACAATGACACCTCGATGGAGTTTAAGCGTACTTAAGCAGTGATCGACTTAATTGAAATCTTGCGTCCAATAAGACACCTTCGACGAGTCAGACTTACTGGTTTTAGAGCCGATCCCCATCTTTGTGTGCGCGCTGTTCATAATATTTTGACAGTGCCCTTGATGACCAGCCCAACTATTAAGACCTGCATTGTTAACTTTGCCATCCGTGCGTGGGCTTGTATAACCAAAAATAGGGATGACCACCGAGTTCGATGAAAGGACAAACGCATTCTGACCTAAACTGTTCACAACAAAGTGACCTTGAGCGTCTCTTTGATACTGCTCGTCTGAATTTAGCTGGGCATTACTGGCGGTGTTGTTGTCCCAAGCGATAGGGGCTACTGGAGGGTAATCTCCACTCGCGAATGATGAACCAAATGCATCACAATAGCGCTGTGTCGATCTTGCACAGTTTGTCGAAATAACCGATTGATACTTAATGCTGTCTTGGTTTAGTTCATCTGGAATATTCACAATTCGGCACCATCTTTCATCGGCAACACCTTGGCCAGGCATGCCCCACACTGAGCCATTCAATATTTGATTTTTATCGAGCAATGCGAAATCTATCAGAGTATCGCTAGTAAGCTGACCTAAATCCAAATTGATATTTCCTGATGAAGCATCTAACTCAAAGATTGATGCCCCGGCTTCCTTGGCTGCTGCATTAATTTTGTCACGTTGTAATAACGCCCAAGAATCACCAAACCGATCTTCGGACTGCTGTTCATATGCCTTAGCGATAAATTCGTAAGTCGGTAATTCGGCTTCAACACCACTCTCGTCTTTACTCACGACGCTACCAACAGTTTCAAATTCCAAAGAACTGTCGATGACAGCATTGTTAAATACATACGTTCCAAGGTGCTCACTAGAACAAGAGTTGCTATTCATATCGTATCGGTATTCTGTAAGCGTTCCATCCACAAGCAATTTATTACTTTGTCTTTGTGCGCTTAACCCAACCGCTTCATAACAATGCCAGTCGTCAACAAAACTGCTTCCATTATCGATAATGATAGTGGGTGCAGAGATAACCACATCCACCTTTTGGGTATCTGAACCTTTAAACGCGGGAAGTTCGTTTTTAACGGTAATATATGAGTAGTTTCTGATGGGATCCGAGCTATCGACAAAGCCTTCAATTGCAAAGAGCATATTGCTACCGAGCGCTTTAATGTCGGGCTGCTGCGAGGTAATGTTTGATGAATTATCGGAGTTCCCAAGGCTGCCTGGCGTATTAGAGTTACTAGGGTTATTAGCGCTATCAGAAGTTGTGCTGTCACCTCCAGATGAACTTTCTCCTCCGCACCCAGACATAGTAATTGCAATAAGTACTGCTGCTGACACATGTTGCTTTCTCATAAGTTATTCCTTAACCATACATGAATCTTTGGAATTAGAATGTTGCCTTATGAATCTGGCTTAAACTTCAGGTCAATGTCAGAGCCCAAAAATATTAACATCGAGTTTACAGTTTGGTAGGTATTGTCAAGTAGAGGTTTGGCTAAACGCTTTGTGTATAATTCATGTAATTTAATGATTAGCGTGACGACCAACAAGCAACGCTAGTGCACCTCTTCTCATTAAAATCAGATTCATCTCGCTCCAATTCAACGACCTTTAAAGATCTTGCGATCCTCATTGTTGTATATTATCCGCACTATAAAATTACAGACCGGATAGTCGCTCTGTAAAATAATTGAGTGATATCCATGGACAAGAAGCAACAAGCAATCCAAGCCGCGATTGAATTATTCGCGACACAAGGCTTTGAAAAAAACGTCTATCGCACAGGTGTGTGAAACGGCGAAAGTATCGAAAGGTTTAGTTTTTCATCATTTCAAAAACAAAGATGACCTACTAAGAAAAGTGTTTGTTCGCATGGCAGAGATTATTAGCGAAGTCGGCGAAAACTCCGATTTATCGAGTGAAGGAATATCAGCAAAAGAGAGGTTAATTAACCTTATCGAGCACATCTTTTTGTCTATGGCGGATCCGCAACAAGAGCTGTTTTATCAACTTGACTACCAAGTGAAATGTCAACTGTCGTTAAGACTGATATTAAAAGACCTGTTGGACGAACGCTACCAACTGATGATGGATTCTTTTGAAGTTATTCTATGCGACATTCCAAATGCCAACAGTATTGTCGATAGCCACATGTTGATCGCCGATATCGATGGTATCACACTCAGTTACTTGTTCTCGGATTGTGATTACCCGTTAGAACAAATTAAAGAAGGCTTCATAGCTAAGTACTTACTGTTGCTGAATTTATAAGTACCTCGCTTAAAGCTCAATAGAACGTTGTTGGCTATCTAAAGTAACTCTCTATCTAAAGGTATCTATCAGGCACGTTCAGGCTGATCTGGTAACCCCTTCCCCCTCTAGCTCCTCTCTCAAGTTAAGTTCATCACCCCCTTCAGATTGACGACCGAGGGGAAGAACCTTCTTTGGCGCTGAAGATATAATTGCGCACGAAACGACCGGCATTCTATTCCTCCCCTTTCCACGATCCACAATGAACCGAAGATGCTAATTAAGAGGAGACTCGGAAAGGATTTTTGGGGTAAGGCTAACTCAGAATTGCCCCATTGTGTGTTCACTTCGATGAGTGAACTACATCGGCAATCTATTTTTACAATACATAAACTAATGGTTAGGAAAAGGCCCGACACCTTTTCTTTCTTCACTCTAGGTAGTCAGCATATTTAGATAGTATGGACAATAGGATAGAGTCAGACCATACTCCAGTCAAAAAGCTCATCGAAGCGATTCAAGATCTTTAAAGGTTACGGAGACTGAATAAGAGTCAATTTGATTGTTGGTTACTCTGTGACCGGGAGGAGGTGAGAGTGCACGAGGGGTCAGCGTTTTTGAATGAACTCTTCAATACCTTTACAGTTGAAGTATAAAATGAGGCGGCCAAATAGCCGTCCCAGACACACCATCTGACTTGTTTATCCACTCATTCCTTTAAGCCAAAAATTAATTCAATTTCATCATCAAGTCTTCTGCCCGTTGGTATAAAACCAAGCTTTTGATAAATAGAGAGCGCATTGCCTTTTTCTTTATCCATCGTGGTCAGGGAGACGCCTTTTAAACCGATAATGGAAGCGTATTTCTTACTGAAGTTAATCGCTTGACTCCCCAATCCTTTTCCTTGGAAACGATGGTCAACCATGACGCGCCATACATATAAATGCTCCTTTTGAAAGTGTTCATCGTGTGTGTCCAGTATTCTAGGGTCAATCAGAGAGATTAGCCCCGCAGGTTTATTGTTTAAGTAAATACCATAGTTGATACTATCGTCGTTAAAACTGGCTTCTGCAAGCCACTCTGCGTTGTTAGCAATGAGTTGTTTTTGAGACTCTTCCACTGAGAGATCAATAATGTCATCGATAATGGTATTGTTTATTTTTAAAAAGCTAATTTTATTCATGCTTATTTACCTTGGGTAGGTGTTTCATTAAAAGTAACTGGCCAATGTAAGGATCTTGATAAGCTAATCTTGAGTTATCAAAATGGTAATGTCGCTTTTTCTCCTGTCTTTTAACATAGACTCTTCAAGTATCTTATAGATCTCTTTATCTGACGCATATTAGAACGCGCCAATTTTTTTAATTAAGGTATATATATGTCTTAATTAAAAACGATGATGGAAGTTATTGTTTCCTATTTTGTCTGCCCCCATGACAGAAATATTAGTTCCAAGCGCTGCCCACGATGATTCAAAAAGAGGGTACGTATAGTATTTTTACAATGTGCCGTCACAAAACCCAAAACAAACTCCCTGATAGAATGCTGACGAGTGTGATTAAAGATAACTTTAATGTGTTCTCAGCCAGCTACATTTTGTATATCACTTATCAGCTAAAATGGTGGCCAACATCTTATCGCCTTTGCATTCAACACTGACGTCCATTCCATTGACGAGTGCTCTCTCATTAGGCGCACTTGTTCTCATATCGAGTCCACTTGTTTTAATTTGGACAACTAGTTCGGTAAGCGTTAAAGAAAGAGTGCTGGTTACCCTGAAGTTTTAGTGTAGGCCAAATCTTGATGTTATCGAAGATGGCCAATCGCAATGCAAAAATAGACAAAGCCCTGGAATATTGAAGCTAATGTTATCGAAAGCTTTTCTGCACTATTTTTGTAGTTTGCGTAATTGGTGTAGCCAAACTTAACACCAATGATACGAACCGCCATATAAGTTTTAACTCATACCATTTGACGTATTATTACGGAATCTTTTGTCTATGACTGTATGACTTTGTAAGTAAAATCATTACATAATGAAAGCGTATTTATTAAGTTGCCAGTTCAAACCTTGATGTATTGTTTTCATAAAGTTCAACGTTAATGTCGGTTTTATCTAATAGTCATAAGATGTTGCTCCTAATGAATTGATAGCAGCGTAGCTTCTTACGTCTAAAGCGGGACTGTATTGAATAAACCTGTGATAAAAATACAACGATTCACAAAAATGCTGTGCTTGGCCGACATATCACTCAGATTGACATCACTCATGGAAGTTGATTAAACGACTTTATATACTTGTAGTAATTCATTGTTTACTAAATTAGCAAAATCACTGACACGCTTTTGTCCAAGAGTGTGTTAGCGCAGTTCATAGCAAGCACTTGCTTTTGGTTACTCGACGTGAGTAACTTTATTGTTATGTTTGGCAAAAATAATAAATAATCTCCTACACATTATTTTTCCATATGTCGTAGAGAGTAATATCTTGACTGGTAGAGGGAAGGAAAATGAAAACCAAGATAATAATGTTGTGTCTACTCGGTACCTTATGTGTCAGTGCTAGCGCGAAGGAGCCAAGATACCATTCTGCGCTAACATTCAAAGCAATATTTAGTGAAGACAGAGACATGCCTGTAGAAGTCTATTACTGGTATCCTACGACGAACGAAAAAACAAACTTCATGTTTGGTAGGGGGAACATTTTCAAATCAATCGAAACACAGTTAGATGCCCCTTTAGCAAGTGGAAAATTTCCCGTTGTGCTTTTGTCGCAGGGCGGAACGCGGTCAGCGTTTTCCCACAGTGGTTGGATAGCCTCAAGCCTAGCGCAACAAGGTTATATCGTTATTATACCTAAGCCTCCTGCACCGAACGAAATCAATGCAGAAATGGCTGTTGATGAAATCACATTCAGAACCAGTGATTTGATACTAGGGCTGAATGAATTAAGTTCGGTTGGGATACTGTCCGGAGGCGTAGATACTGATGAAGTGCAGGGGGTCGGCTTCTTTCTGGGCGGCACATCTATGCTAATACTCTCCGGAGCGCAAATAAGCCCGGAAAAATACCGAACATCGTGTCACGACGCCACTAATATGGACTGTCATTGGTTAAGTGAAAATAACGTTGATATTACGGACATCCCAGATCAAAAATTCCCTCGATTTCGGTCTGAAAACAAACTGAAATCGGTCGTCGTTATCAACCCTGAGCTAACGAACACCTTTGCCACTGAAACACTGGCCTTGATGAACAATGCCATCACTGTGGTGACGCTTTCTGATCGGCTACATCCCGCACTGACACCAGCCGAATCACTCGTTGCTCTTCCCAATGTGAAATATCAAGTGATTCCCGGTGCGACTCAGTTTAGTGCGTTTGCAGAATGTACTGAGCGTGGCATTAAAATTCTTGCATCAGAAGGGGAAGAAGTACTTTGCCAGGATCGTGACGAGGTTTCTAGAAGGGACAATCACCAGCAAATTTTGGATGTAATTCTGGCTAGGTTAACAAAGCCATAAGAATAACAACCATGCAGAGCTTTCTTACACATTGTCTGCTTGGGCCAGCAAAGCGAGGAGTATGTTTTGCTGGCTTGTCGCTACACCAAAATTAGTTACACTTTTAAGCAGAACACGGATAATCATCAAATATATAATAGGTGGGCAACAGCAAGGTTGTCTCCATATCATATTACAAGACTTACTGATGACAGATTTATTTTCCCTAATTAAGTACTTGTACTAACATTTTGAAACTTAGAAGAACACACAAAATACCAACGATCCTCTTAAGAACTTTGTTTGGGAAATACTCTGCGCAACGCACTCCGAGGCTAGTAGTTAAATAGCTGCTAATGGAGAAGCTGATCATTGCAGGAAGGTATATGTATCCTAATACTAAGTTGTTCCAATCTGTATTTTCCCATCCGTTTAACATGTATCCGAGGCTTCCAGATAGTGCGATAGGGAAACCTATCGCAGCAGATGTGCCAATAGCACGTTTGACCTCAAAATTTTGCTGGACAAGATAAGGGATGATCAAGCCCGCACCGCTTATAGAGACAAGTGCTGATACAGAGCCAATCACAGAGCCTACAGTGATATTATCGATAGTCCCATGTGGATTTGGATTGTACTCATTTTCAGTGTTAAGAAACATCTTATAAGCTACATACAACATGAATACGCTGAAAAAACCTGCCAGATAAACTCCCTGTAGATACGATGCTGCGAATGTGGCGCAAAATGTTCCGACTAGAACTCCGCTCAACATTTTTACTACCATTGTTGGCTCTACATTCTCTTTTTTGTAGTGTGCACGCATGCTGCCCAATGTTGTAATAATCATCGAAGCCATCGATGTCCCTAATGCAAGATGTACCACTTCTGTATCAGCTATTCCCTGTAGTGAAAACAGAAACGCAAAAATAGGGACGGCCATTCCACCACCACCCACACCAACGAGTCCAGCGAGAAAGCCAATGCCCAATCCTGCTGTAATGTAATAGATAATAAAGATAGGTTCGTTCATGATGGTTCTGCCTTAGATAAAAATGGTCTTTGTTAAAATGTTACTCGAACGCTAACTTGCTATGGTAACGTTAATAAGACAGAAAATAATGAGTAGTGGCCAAAATGGAATTGTGTAAATCAAATGACAAACTCTGATTACAGTGAATGGAAAAATGGAGCCGCGCTGATCGCTAAGGAGTGGCAGCATGAAAGGAGTGACGTCAATCATTTGGCTCAACGGCCGCATAATTGGCACAATCATCATCGAGGCCAGCTACTTTGTATAGATGAAGGGCTAATACAGGTAAAAACCGATGAGGGAACGTGGATACTACCCCCTCACCGAGCTGGTTGGATCCCCCCAGGTGCGATGCACAGTGTTTATTTTTGTGGTCCTCTGAAAGGTCGTTCATTACTGTTCACTCCAGAGAGCTGTGAGCAGTTTCCAATAAGGCCTTGTGTAATCCAAATGAGCGATGTCTTGAAAGTCCTTTCGATTAGGGCATCGAGATGGAACAAAACAGACGAGCTACCTACACAGTGTTTACGTATTCTTTCCGTAATATCTGATGAAATCGTCGGTAGCCCTCATGAGTCACTCTACATCCCATTACCCAAAGACCCTAGATTACAAAAAGTCACTCAAGCAATTTTAATTGATCCAAACAGCAAACACTCTGTTGAGCATTGGGCAAATATCGGGGCAATGTCATCTCGGACGTTAAGACGATTGATTCAAAGTGAGTTAAACATGAGTTTTAGTGAATGGCGGCAACAAATACTACTAATACATTCGTTAGAAATGATGGCGCGCGGAGAATCAGTGGGAGACGTCGCATATGTTTTGGGTTATTCGACGCCCAGTAACTTTATCGCGATGTTTCGTCGGGTCTATGGCGATTCACCCACGCGTTACTTTTCGAATCGTGGCATATAGTTGCCAAGAGCTTACCTGAATTAGGTTCGTTTTTATGTAATGAGGTTTACATACATTTACTAACCCAAAACGAGCAATCTAGCCTATGGACTCTAGCTTATTTTTACCCCTTTTCGCGTTAGGAAATTTTTCAACCGTAAATACTGTTAGAATTTGTCCTACATTTCCTAATGTCAGTTCGGAACCGGGCTGTGCATGTTCTTGGGTAGAAGTTTTCATTTAGTTTTGAATTTCTTTCAGCTTCATATTTGCGTAATTATTCACTTGGAGGATTGCCCAGCCTGTATGGTATGGATCAGGAAAGTGTCGCCCCAAAAAGTAGATAGTCATAATACTAAAGGTAATGAGTACTCAGCAGATCATAACCTGACGTTCAATTTACGACAAAACCTCAATTTAATGTGTCAATTTTTCCTCAACCAAAGTGTAACCGGTTTCATTGCATGTTATTATCCTTTTAACCACTTACTGGGTGTGTATAGACTATTAATTTATTAGAGAAAAGTAAGGGTGCTGATGAGTACTATTGTTGATGTGTGTAAATTAGCCGGTGTATCTAAAGCAACGGTTTCTAGGGTTGTGAATGGAACAGGACAAGTTAAAGAGTCTACCCGAGAAGCTGTTTTTGCGGCAATGGATCAACTTGGCTATAGGCCAAATAAACTGGCTCAGGCATTAGCAACCAATCGAACCAACAGTATAGGGTTGGTGGTTTCTGACTTTGATGGAATCCATTTTGGGTTGTTATTAAAGCAGGCTGCCGCAAGCGCTGATGATGCACATAAACAGCTAATAGTGACTAATGGCAAAAATGACCCCGAACAGGAATATGAAGCCATTCGTCAGCTTGAAGGGCGATGTGATGCGGTAATTCTTTATAGCCGAACGTTGTCTGATGAACACATTAAACATCTACATAGCCATCTATCCATACCATTGGTGATTTTGAACCGAAACCCCTCTGAACCCCTATATCACGCGGTCTCCTTCGATCAGGAGGGAGCGATAAGTATAGTGATGGATCATTTGATAAGTCTTGGACATAGACAAATTGCTTGTATTACTGGCCCACTTGAAAACCCAACCGGACAAGCTCGCCTAGCCGGATATAAAAACTCGCTAAAATCCAGTGAAATACCATTTCAGGTTAATCTTGTTAAAACCGGTGACTATCATATGATGAGTGGATATCTGGCATGTCAGGAGCTGTTAAATCATAAGATTCCTTTTACTGCTATTATCGCATTTAATGACAATATGGCTGTTGGCGCATTAAAAGCGCTGGATGACGCAGGAATCAGTGTTCCAGAACAGGTCTCTGTTACCGGTATTGATAATGACCCTATAGCAGATTTTTTTAACCCGACACTCACGACCGTTGAGCTTCCTATCGAAGAAATGACGAGACAGGCTGTGGAATTGGCATTAGAACTGATTGAAACTAAAACGTCCCCGGTTTGTCATCATCACCATGGTAGACTCATTCTGCGCAATTCTGTTATTTCGTTTCACACACAAAAAAGCTGGCTAGATTTATAATTCTCTTAGCCAGCATAGTGCGTTCGATTTCAATGTAAAAACGGCTCGATATTTATCTATTGCGTTCTTTTTTCCCTCATGATTAAAAAGTGATATACCGCGCCGATTAAGCCATTATCATTGGTAAATGATGTGTTTTCGATAGAGACCACTTCATCGAGGTTAAGTTTATTGATGACCGGAATGGCTTTGAGTAACCTTTTCATTTCTTGGGTTACATTGGGGATCAGATCCGGCCTCTCACTGATAGCGCCACCAATGATGATCTTTTCAGGATTTAATATAAAAGTAAGATTATGTAACCCGACGGCAATACTCTTATAAAACTCATCAATGACTCTCACAGCAACACTGTCACCACCCTCTGCTAATGAAAAAATATCTTTTCCCGATATATGCTCAAAGCCCGATAATCCCTTATAAAGGGCGTAACGCCGCCTTAATCCATCTCTTACCGAAGCAGTCAGGTTCATTGTTTCAGAGGCTTTGTCTTGTGATTCATGCGCGTAGTGGATAAAGGTATAGCCAAACTCCCCAGCCATTGAGCGATGTCCGCGTATTAACTGGTTATTAGTATAGATAGCTCCGCCGATACCGGTGCCTAAGGTAATGCAGATAAAATCACTCATATCTTTTGCCTTACCTTGCCACTTTTCAGCTAGTGCGACACAATTAACGTCGTTTTCGACTTCTACCGGCAGAGCGAGTTTGTCTGCCAAAATGTCTTTAAAGTTGAACTCACAGAAGTCTGAAATGGCTCCACCCGCCTTTAAGTAACCAGTGTCAACATTGACAAATCCGGGCACTGAGAAAGCTGCACCATCAAAGCGATATGTCTGGGACAAATCCTGCTTTATATCGACAATGGTCTGAATAATATCTTCTCCGGCAGAAGCGGTTTTCACTTTGCCTTGGCGGAGAATATCTCCCAGATCATTTACAACGCCAAACTTAATGTCAGTACCACCAATATCAAACGACAGATAGGTTGTCATAGTACTATTTTCTCTCATCTAATTGAATCAAATGTCTTCACTACGGTTGGCGATAACATCCCGGTACCAATAGAATGATGCTTTTTTCTTCCGCTTCAGTCCATCGTCATGATCTACATAAATGAAGCCATACTGTTTTTTATAGCCGTTCAACCAACTTAACAGGTCGATAGCTGACCAAGCAAAATAGCCTTTAATATGGACACCGCAACTAATGGCTTTCTTCACTGCTACCAGGTGCTCTTTTATAAAATGAATTCTGGCTATATCGCAAACTTCTCCCTCAATAACAGGATCTTCATCACCCAGTCCGTTTTCGGTAATGTAGATTTTAATCTGCCCATATTGCTCTTTGAGTATATTAAGCCCACTAACGAAGCCTTCTGGTGATATTTCCCAATCCCATTTGGTGTATCGTTTGTCGCTCATTTTGACGGTCTGATAAACATTATCATAGCTTGGACCACCTGGTGCCCCCGTCGCATTTTCACGTGTCATTTCTTGGTCTTGCTTGTGGTCACTCACTTTTTGAACGCGCATTGGCTGGTAGTAGTTTAGTCCGATAAAATCATTCAAAGGCGCAGCTTCAAAAATGGTTTCTAACTCCTCATCATTCCAGTCTGGTAGGTTCCCTTCTTGTTTTAGTTGCTTGATGACATAGTCAGGGTACGTTCCAAGTAGAATAGGATCAAAGAACCAGTTCATCTTGAATTGATTCGCATGCTCTTGGGCAAATAGGTTATCTTCAGAATTGTCCACCGCAAATGCCGGGTTAAATACATGGCTGAGGCCGATCTCACCAAATTGATTTAACTTTTTATACTCGATTACTGCTTTTGCATGTGCATAAAAGACGTTGTGTGTGGCTTGAAAGTACTTTTTGGGATTATTCTGAATACCGGGCGGGTGAGCTCCGCGCATATAACCGAGTGAACAGAAAACGACAGTCTCGTTAAAGGTAATAAAGTGCTTAACTCTGTCGCCAAATGTGTTGAAGCAAAGTTTGGCATATTCGATATAAGCTTCCGTCGTTTCCTTATTTAGCCACCCCCCTTTTTTTTCTAACGTTAAAGGCAAGTCCCAATGGTATAGCGTGATAAATGGAACAATGCCGTGTTTGAGACACTCATCGATAATGGCATTATAAAAATCAATGCCTTTTTGGTTCACAGCTCCTGTACCTTCAGGGAAAATTCGAGCCCAAGAGATCGAAAAGCGGTAAGACTCTAAGCCCATTTCAGCCATTAAAGCGATGTCTTCTTTATAGCGGTTATAATGATCGATTGCGACATCGCCATTCGTTCCTTCAAACGTCTTTCCGGGTATTTTTGTAAATTCATCCCAGTTTGTAGGACCTTTCCCGTCTTGATCCCACGCCCCTTCGATTTGATATGAAGCGGTTGCAGCACCTATTAAAAAATCGTTAGCAAATTTCATTATTGAATTCCATTAAATTGACATCCTGAAAGGCAGATTGCCTTTCAGGAATACGATGGGGGATGCTATAAGCTGTTGTTTGTAATTAGGTTATTATACCAATAGAAGCTTTTCTTCTTAGAGCGTTTCATCTCTTTTAGGTCAAACTCCTCTCTGTCTACGTGGATAAATCCATATCGTTTAGAGCAACCTTGATGAGTACTAACCAAATCAATAGCGGACCACGGGCTGTAACCAAACACCTCTACACCATCAGTGATTGCAAGTTGCACCTGCTCAATATGCTTGTGCAGGTATTCAATACGATAATCGTCGTTAATTGAGCCATCTTCTTCGACAGTGTCAAAAGCACCCAGACCATTCTCTGTCACGATAAGCGGCAGAGCATAACGATCGTAAATTTCGCGCATTGTAGTACGGAAGCCAACCGGATCTATTTCCCAGCCGAATTCATTTTTATCCAAGTTCTCATTACCAACCCCTTTGTATGCGCCAACTTCACCAATGGTGATCTGCTGATCGCCGGTGGAGTTAATATCACTCTCGTCGCCGGTGCTAGCGGCGACGGTTTGGGAGTTATAGTAGTTAAAGGCGATAAAATCAGGCTTGGCTGTCGCCATAATGTCCATGTCACCAGGCTCAATATCAGGTAGAGCATCACGTTCCTCCAGAAAATGAAGAGCGGTTTTGTTATATCGGCCATAGACAGCCATATCGAGATACAACCAGTTACGCAGAGCTGTAAACGTATTTGCAGCCAGAATGTCTTCCGGTTTTGAAGAGGCTGGATAAATAACCGAGATATTTGGAGCCGGGCCAATTTTTGCTTCCGGTAGTACCTGATGGCAAAGACTCATCGCTTTCGCTTGAGCCAGCAGCATATGGTGATTCTGCTGATAAAGATCCTTCATTGGGTTTTCACCAGCAACATGCTTGGTTCCTAAGGCATCGCCGTGCAGAATCATCATGTTTTGTTCATTGATGGTCAGCCAGTATTTCACTCTGTCGCCATAGAGTTCGAACAGAGTTTTACTATATAGGGCGAACGCTTCTACCGTGTTTCGATTAGACCACCCCCCTTTTTCCTGTAGTGCATATGGCAAATCAAAATGATACATGGTGACAATAGGTTCGATATTGTACTTCAGTAATTCATCAATAAGGTTGCTGTAGAACTCAATACCTTTTTGATTAACTTCACCATCGCCATTTGGAAAAATTCGGGTCCAGGCAATAGAAAAACGGTATGCCTTGAGGCCAAGCTCTGCAAATAGCGCAACGTCTTCTTTGTATCTGTGATAATGGTCGCTGGTTACTTTAAAATCTGTTGTGCCTTCAACCACTTTTCCCATATCTATGACTGAAGGACCTTTGCCATCTTCATTCCATGCCCCTTCGACTTGATACGCAGAAGTTGAAGCCCCCCAGAAGAAGTCCTCTGGAAAGTTTTTTAATTGAGTGCTTTTCATTATTTAGTTCCTGGTTTTATTCTTTTTAGGCTTCTTGCATAGTGCGATGAATATTAATAAGTTCTTCAACCAATTCTCTTGCTAGCATCGAGGTCATGATATGGTCTTGTGCATGAACCATAATCAGGTTTACCTGCACCTTTCCTGTACCTTCATCAAGGCCAATGAGTTCAGTTTGTACTGCATGAGCTCGTTTTGCTGCAGCGGTTGACTGAGTTAACAGATCATCAACCTCATCCCATTTACTTTGTTTAGCGCATTGCAGAGCTTGCATTGCACAGCTTTTGGATTCACCTGCATTGATGATCAATTCCATAACGGTTGATTCGAGATCCATTTTGTTACTCCAAGTCATTGTTGGCGGGAGGATTATCACGCCAGGGAATATTCAGATTTGTATGTTAGGCGTAGTTAGGTTCGTTAATGGTTTTTTCGTCTTCACTTGGGCTTTCTTCAGCAACTAATTGTTTTTCATATATTTTGAAGAAGGGGTAGTAAATAACTAAATCAAGTAGAATGAGTCCCACAACGAGCAAGCTATTACTCATCTCCCAACCCGCACCCCATGCTGCGCCAATTGGTGCAGGAGCTGTCCAAGGTACTAATGATATTGTTTTACCAATCAAATCCGTTTGAACCGCTATATAGGCAATGGTGGCGTTGATCATCGGTGTGCCTACAAATGGAATAAATAGGATTGGATTCATTACAATTGGGCTACCAAAAATAACCGGCTCATTGATATTGAACAGTGTCGGAACTGCACATAATTTACCGATAGACCTTAAGTGAACGGACTTGCTGCGCAAATAGAGTAAGACAAGCGCAAAGGTTGCACCTGAACCTCCAAGTGTAATAAAGAAGCTCCAGAACGGTTCAATAAAGGTAGCGGGCAATTCGACACCTGCTGCTAATGCATCTTGATTGAGTCCTAAGTTAACCAACCAAAACGGCGCCATGATACCGCCTACAATTGCTGCACCATGAATACCGGCAAACCATAGCGCGTGTGCAAGGAAAGCAGCTAAAAGAATGGCAGGCAAAGAATCCGAAGCAGAAATCAATGGAGCGAATAATGACATGATGGCTGCTGGCAAAATCATGTCTAGCTGTCCCTGTAAGAACAGGTTAAGTGGATAAATTGTAAAAATAACAACTAATGCTGGAATCAACAAATCGAACGATTGACGGATCTTAGCGGGTACCTGTTCAGGTAATTTGATGCCAATGTTTCGTACTTTTAGAAAGCGTGTTAGCTCGGTAACATAAATGGAGACGATAATAGAGGTAAAAATACCCGTCCCCCCCATGAATGATGCGGATAACTTACCGCCTTCCATAGGTGCTGCCACTAGTAAAAAAGTCATTAACGACAATAGGCCAGTAGGAAGTGCATCTAATTTGTAATGGTTTGCTAAGTTATAGGCAATACCGACGCTGATGTAGCAGGACATGATCCCCATGGTCATATTGAAGGGGGTCATGATTTGGTCAAAATATTCCTGTGACATGCTGATCCACCATTGACCAAATACAAAAGAGGTATCTGGCGAAAATGGAGGAAAAGCAAATACGAGCAGAAATGAGCCTACAATCATAAAGGGCATACCGCCGATAAACCCATCACGCATTGCACTGACATGACGTTGTGAAGCAAATGCACCAGCTACTGGCGCAATCTTATTTTCAATGAAATCAAAAAAAGGGTTAGACATAATTTTTCTCCATTATTAGGCGAGCAAAGCTAGTGCCTCATCGAGTATTTTTTCACCTTTCATCATGCCGTAATCCATAGCATTGATAACGGCAACGGGTTTACCTACCGCGTCTGCTCTCAGTTTGAAATCATTCAATTTGTATTTGATTTGAGGCCCTAAAAGGAAGCAGTCGTAAGTATCCAGGTTGGCATCAAACTCATCCAAGCCCACAGCCGTCACTTCAACAGAAAGATTCTTGCTAGAAGCGGCTTCTTGCATTTTTTTTACGACCATACTGGTTGACATTCCAGCAGCGCAGCAAAGGAGGATTTTAGTCATATTATTTTCCTTAGTCTGTTTGACTTGTTGTTTCACGTTAGGGTTATATCTTGTCTCACCATTAATGTAACCGGTTACGGTAACCGATTACAGTAACCGGTTACAGTAACCGGTTACAGTAACCGGTTACATTGGTGTGACTCGCTTCATTGTTTTCTTGGTTATGGGGGAGATAAGTGCGACTTGTTGCATTTTTTTTATAACTGGATCGCAAAAGATCCAGTATTCAGAGGTGTAATGAAGGTGAGAACAGAAAAATAGTATTTTCTCTCGAGTAATTGGATAAGTATGTATCTTCGCTTTAGTTCAATTTTAGTACGAGCGTAAAATAATTCGTTCGGTACAGAGCAAATCGACCACCGATGACAACGGTGTTCTTTAACGTTTTGGGATACAAAAAGTTATTCAAGGAGAGTTAAATTAGAAGAGTCACTGACACGTCTTTGTCCAGAGACGTTTCAGCGGGGCTCGTAACACGTCTTTGCCCCATTGTTTGTTGATGCAATTATTCAGAAGCAGATAGTGTCACTGGAATTGCTGTACTTATATTTATGGTAAGAAGAGGAAATAATAAATGAAAGGATGCGACCATAAATAAACCTAACTTCAGGAAAAGTGCCCCGTAGAAACGCATAGCTATGCGTTTCTAGATCTTAGATGGTGGACTACAGTTGATACTTCGCCTGCCATTTCGTAATACGAGCTTTATCACGATTTTCGTAGGACTGAATTGCTGGCAATAGCTCTAAGTTGAACTCTTTTTCATTATCATGACTTATAGCCGTAAGAAGCATAGTATACCAAGCGGTGACTCCCCCCTGCGGCGGTGACTTAAATTTTGGAAAGTCAAATGTAACACCTTCTCCCTCTAACCATTCATTTGGTAAATCAGGTCTGAGTATCAATGCTCGCCCAAGACCAATTGAGTCCGCTGCATTTATAGATAAGGCATCTATTACTTGCTCCCGCTTTTTAAAGCCCCCCGTCACCACTAAAGGAATATTTGTTAATCCTTTAGCCTTTACTGAAAAATCAATGAAGTACGGGCCGTTTGAAGCGCTGTCAGAGCTGGATTTTGCCCCAGGAAAATATGATCCGCCACTTATCTCAATCAAATCAATAGAGGTTGTGTTGAGAAGGGAAATGACCTCTAGTGCGTCTTCTTGAGTTAAACCACCTTCGAGCTGATCTGAGCAATTTATTTTTATACCAATAGGGAAAGTACCTCCAACAGTACTTCTCACTTCCGCAATTACTTCAATAATAATACGGGAACGGTTTTCTACCGACCCTCCATATAGATCCGTTCGATGATTAAAGAGTGGTGATAAAAACTGACTTAGTAGAAACCCGTGGCCTGCATGAATCTGTACGCCAGTAAATCCTGCTTGTTTCGCAATTGCTGCGGATTTAGCAAACTGATGTGGTAATAAGGCTATGTCTTGCTCAGACATCCCCTCACACTCGAAATCTCCAATACAAAGAGCTGAAGGCCCTTTGGGTTTACTCAACGGTTGATACGCCAATCCACCTGCATGCCCAAGTTGGGGCCAGATATGTGCGTTATTAATTGCAGCACGTGAGGTCAATGCTTGTAGCTCTTTAATATCAGACTGTTCGGATAATACGAGATTTCCTGGATTTTCTGGAAATAGTGCGTCAATTTGAACCTCTCCAACGACCGATAACCCAATACCGCCCTCTGCCCAGCGTTCATAGAGTCGAGACTGTGCCTGAGTAGGGTTTCCCTCTCCATCAGCAAGTGAGTCAGATATTGCTGATTTCATTAGACGGTTTTTAATGATGGCGCCACATGGGAGCTCTAAAGGACGGTTAAGTAAGTTTTCGGTGTGTAATGGTTGGGTCATATCTGCCTCTCTGAGCACCATTGTTATGAATAACAGTAGAGACATTGTTCCAGACTTTAAGTAAACTAAAAAGACACTAATGATTAATATACTTTTAAAAAATATTTAATAATGAATACGTCAGATCTCTATCTATTCATTCGAATCGTGGAAACGGGCAGCATAACCGAGGCTGCAAACCAACTGAGTCTTACTCCTGCAGCAGTCAGCACTGCGCTAAAAAGACTCGAAAAACAGTTAGAGGTACAACTACTTATCAGAACAACCAGACAACTGAGAATAACGCCACAAGGAGAGCAGTTCTTGTTTCATTGCCGTCAGGCACTAGCTAGTTTGGAACAAGGTCGTATAGCCGCACATCAGACACAAGGAAAAGTAAGTGGTAATCTCAGATTGTCCGTCTCATCTGATTTGGGCCGCAATACACTTTTGCTGTGGATAGAAGAGTTATTGAATGAGCACCCTTTATTATCGATTGATCTGACAGTAGGCGATTCTATTTCAGATTTTTTTCTCGAACAGGTTGATATGGCTCTTCGCTATGGGAAGCCAGAAAATTCATCGATGGTTTCATTTCATATCGCGACCATGAGCAGGATCACTTGCGCCTCTCCAACCTATATATCTAGATATGGAGAGCCAATGCATCCTGAAAACTTGAGGGAGCATAATTGCTTATTACACCGCAAGGCTGGTCGCCTGTTTAACTGTTGGGAGTACGCTAACCACTCTGGTACATACAAGGTTAAAGTAGGTAGTAACCGAATCAGCAATGATACCGATATAGTTCGTAGATGGGCAGTTAATGGCAAAGGAATAGCATATCGCTCTCAGATAGATCTCTACTCAGATCTTAGTAGCGGGCAACTTGTACAGCTTTTACCAGACTTTGAATCACCATCGGTTGAGCTAAATCTAATCTGTCCAAGCCGAGAGCAGGTTAGTCCTGCTGTTATTGCTTTTCGGGAGTTGCTTAGGAGGAAGGTATCTCAAATCGTTTCCTCATAAACTTGTTGAATAACCATGCAGTATCTCACCATTAAAAATAGTAGCCGTCAAAATCAGCCATGTTTGGAATTGTTCAGAACCGACCAAAAATACCTCCTGTCGAAACTACTGCATTTTTATTTTTGGTATACGAGAAGTTATCCAAAGATTGGAGACTGTCTGTTGCTGCTAAATCGGAATTGTCCAACTCCAATTCAGTCCCAAAACAAAAAGGGATTGGTATCTCTACCAATCCCTTTTCCAAACTACCTGTAACTACAAGCTTTCAATTGCATTTTGAACCGCAGGGCCAATCTGGCGCTTACGTGAAGTGACGCCTTCCAAAGTTAACATATCGCTTGTTGGTTCAGCGTTGAAAGCCGATTTGATGACTTGATAATCGCTTTCGTCTACCCACAATAGGTTAGCTTCTTTGTTCCTGGTGTCTGTGATTGAGAAGAACAGGTGGTCTAAGCCGTTCTCTTCTTTATAAGACTTCATAGCCGCCAAAAGCTCGTCTTTGCGGTCAATCAGTTGTTGAGCGGTTAGTGTTTCAGCAACGCCGATTCCCACCTGTTTGCCACCGTATTTAAAGTTTTTGTAATCCAGCGTCAGAATGGTTTCAGAAGTAAGATGGCTGAGATCCGATTTAGCAATCAACATCTGTTGTCCGAAATCTTCGACATCAGGAATACCTGCAATTTTTGCCAGTTTCTCTGCGTATTCACGATCGTGTTCAGTGGTGGTTGATGATTGGAATACCACAGTATCAGAAAGAATCGCGCCTAAGCCGACACAAGCAAGGTGTTTAGGTAAGGTCACATCAAGCTTTTCAGCGTTGTCAGCCAGAATAGTGGCAGCCGAACCCCAACCTCGAATATCCATCTCGACAATTTGTGGCGTATTAATCGGTGAGCCACCAATCGCATGGTGATCGACCACAGCAACAATAGATGATTGATCGATGGTTGGCGCTAATTGAGTCACTTGGTTAAAGTCCACCAGCCCTACTCGGTATGAAGAGTAATCTGACTCTACTCGTGGTGATTCTGCATTACAGTAGTTCAAGATAAACGTTGATTCAGGGTTGATTGGCTCAGGCACTGTCGCTGTACCACCATAGATATGAGCCGCGAGCATTGCAGACATTACCGTGTCGCTATCTGGGCTAAGGTGCCCCGTCCATACGAGATCTTCACTGTTTTCATTGGCTGATTGTTGCAAGCTAAAAGCAAAACTTGCTGAACTGAAAGACATGATTACGGCGGTAACGACAGGTGTTAGCTTCACGGGTATTTCCTTATTTGGATTTGTTTCAGAACCCCATAAGCTAGCCATTAAAAATTTCAGAACCGTGTCAGCGATGTTTCAGATTTACTTCAGTAAGTAACGAAATGTAATTCGCCTCTCATTAGGTTTACCCAAAAAAAAGGATCGGTATCTCTACCAATCCTTTGAGTTTCACAAACCAGTTCAGGCTAAGAGGCAATTAATGTTTGTACCTAAAGGTATTGCTATCATCAACAATCTCGATTTTGACAGGCACGGTTCCTTGCTTAACATTGCCGATTCTTGCAAATGCCTTGTGCGAAAGGTCGATAACCCGGCCTTTGACATAAGGGCCTCGATCATTAATTTTCACATCAACAGACTTATTATTGACTGTATTGGTCACTCTCACAATAGTCCCGAAAGGTAAGGTTTTATGAGCCGCAGTATTCGCATTCATATTGTATGTCTCACCACTTGCTGTGAGCCTTTCATGGAATTTATCGCCATACCAAGAAGCTTTACCAGCAAGAGCATGTGACTCGGCATATTCCTTTGTTTTAGAACTGCCGACAGCCGATGTTGAGGTGCATCCGGCTAATATCATAAGAATAAAAGCGGTAAAGATAATATGTGATTTTTTCATGTGATTTAGGTGCGCTAATTTCTGCATGTTCTCTGTTTTCGTTGTTTTTGGTTCAGCTGTATACGTCTGAGTATAGTCACTAATCAGTCAAGACTTCCATTCGGTATGACTTACCAATATTTTCATGTACGACGATTTATTCCGTCATATTCGTGAAAGGTTTTATCGTCAAACCGTCAATTTTAACAACGTCTTAAATTGGATGATTTCTCGAATTTGTTTATGATATCGATGATACAGTTCGTCCATGTCCTCATCAGAATCAGCACATTTGATCTTTTAGGTGATTAAAACCAAGCATCATTGAATTGACGAGATCATCGTTGATGTTTCTACGAAGTTACCTTGGATGGTATCGCCAGCGTCTACGAGGATAATGTTGATTGCTCTGTGCGGGTACTCCCCACTTTAGTGGCTATTTGGCTTAATCTGCCACGAGTGTTGAGTTTATTTGACGCGGAACCCCATGCCATAAATGACCATGGATATCTGAAGAAGTATCGTGACATCGTGAATATCACCATCGCGGTAAAGGCAGGAAAGGTAAGAGAAAGTAGAATTGCATTTACCTTATAGGTGTTGTCAATTTGAAGTTTAACTAAAATCTTATGCACGATTTATGTGACTTGACGATTAACGTTACCGTTAAAAGGAGGCGCTAAATTGCACCTCTTCTTAAAAATCAGAGTCATATAGTGAAACGAAAGCTTACTTTATTTGGAACAAAGAGCTTAACGTTCGTCCTTACTTATAATCTGCTTAACGATATCACCCATATTATCACTCAAGACATCTGGCACCGAATAATGTGGATTATATGGCGCGCCGGATCGATCAATATAAGCGGCTTTTAAACCAGCACTGAGCGCACCATGCGTATCCCAATCATGAGTTGCAACTAATCGAGCCTGAGCAGGTTTTATTTGTAGTTGTTGCAACGCATATTGGTAAGCTGATTTCGCGGGCTTAAAAGTATTAGCTTGCTCGACAGAAATTGTATTATCGAAATAGTCGAGTAAACCCGAAAAGGACAACTGAGATTTAAGAAGCTCCGATGAAGAGTTGGACAACGCAACCAACTGATAGCCAGCTTGTCTTAATTCAATCATCGCGGGCTTAATGTCATCATGAGCAGGCAAGCAAGCAAATGTGCTCAAAATATCTTGGTAGCCCTCATCAGAGATTGTTTTACCTAAACGACCCACGATCGACTGTAAGGCTGATAATGCAAGGCTTTTGAAATCACTGGAGGTGTCAGTAACTAAGCAAACGGTGGATGAATGCAATAACATCGAGAACCAGGTACTCATATGACTCTCATCTCCAAGATATTGACGAAACTTAGGTTTAAGTATGCGCAAATCAAGCACCGTTTCATTTATATCGAACAGAATGGTTTGTGTAGGCATAGTGTGTTCCTCATCGTTATTTTCAGTGGTTAATGCAAGCCGTTCTTTAGATAACTAAACGCTCGAATAAACAAACAATAACAGGCGATGTTTTGACCTGAGTATTGAGTTGAGAGATCTCACAGTACAATTTGATAGCCAAGTTGGCAAAAAACCAACCAATTTAGCGATGGTGAGAGCGGCCTCGGTCGTATCATTGGTTTACAAAAGAGAATCAAAACAGCTAAAGAAAAGCCAAAAGAAGCTATACAATACTCGGGTTGCGAGATCGCAGCATAGAATATTCATTCACAGAAAACCTGAAAGCAGCCACCTATGTCTAAAGACTTCGATTTCACTACAGAATACACCCTCGATAAACCCTTTTTTGCGGAGTGTTATGATCAAACTAGCCTTCCTGCTAAATTTCCGAAAGCCTATTTGAAAGGCATACTTTTTCTTATTTTCGGTGTGGTTTTATTAGAATTTGAGCTATTGCCCAACGGTTATGTTGGTTGGTTCTTTATTGTTTTAAGTGTTATTGAAGCGTTCAGTGTTTATTGCAAGCGAACCTGGTGGTTATGGCGACAAACCATCAGCTCGGGTTCTGGCAGCAAGGTAGTATTTCAGGTTGATTCTAAAGGTGTGAGTTATAAAAACGTTAAAAACACCCGTAGCATTACCTGGAGTGAAATCGACCAACTTCAACAAACGGATTTAGGGTTTATTCTTCACATAGGTAAACAGCGCCAATATGTGAGCAAGTCTTGCTTAAATGATGAAGTGATCACCTTCATGCTACAGCAACACGCAGCATCCAAAGTGAACTAACGTATATACACATAAAAATTTAAACATACTCAAAATACGAAAAGGATTGGTATTGCTACCAATCCTTTTCGTTACCTATTTATTAGATAACAGCTTTTACTTTCTAAAAGCTCTCAATTGCCTTTTGGACAGCAGGACCAATCTGACGTTTACGTGAGGTAACGCCCTTTGGAATTAACCTGTCATTTTTCTAAGGTTTCCCCAGTAAAATTAAATAGAGCCATGTATAGCAGTATTCGGCTCTGTTTAAGATTATAAAAGCCATTCCCATCAAAACAGTTACGCTTTACTGGCTTGTACCGAATTCGTAAGCGGTTTTGTTTTAGTGTCTGGCACTAAAGACATCAGCCCTGTAATTACAAGTGCGGCAATACCCGACATGGTCACTGGCGAGCCAAATATGCTTTGCACTAACTTAGGAGCTTCTTTCAATAAGTCCGGCACAAGCATGACCCCTAGTCCCAAACCTAGTGAGATAGCAATCGTCATGATTCTTCGGCGATCCAGCTTCTCATTAGCAATAATTTTGATGCCAGCAGCGGCAACCGTACCAAACATCACCAATGTAGCTCCGCCTAATACTGGCTTTGGAATTGTCATTAATACCGAACCTAAGATAGGAAAAAGCCCTAATAGGAAAAGGATAGCCGCGATAAAGTAGCCGATGTATCGGCTCGCTATTCCCGTAAAATGAATCACACCATTGTTCTGGCTGAAAGTCGTATTCGGAAAAGTATTGAAAACAGCGGCGATAAGCGAATTCACGCCATCAGCTAGCACACCTGCCTTTAGTCGATTGATATATTTAGGCCCTTTAACAGGCTGTCCTGAGAACATGCTATTGGCGGTAAGGTCACCTGTCGTTTCAATAACGGTGATTAAGTAGATAAAAGCAATCGGGAGAAATGCTTGCCAATCGAAAGCGAAACCATATTTAAATGGGACAGGGATACTCAATAAAGGTTGAGAAGCAAAGGTTACCATTGAAGCCTTACCCATCAAAATAGCCACGCACCAACCAACAACTAACCCGACTAAAATTGATGACAACCTTACCATAGTGCTGTTACTAAGGTTAAGTGCAACTATGGTTCCGAGAACGATAGCACCTAGCATCAGGTTACTTGCAGACCCAAAATCTTCTGCACCAACACCACCAGCAATATCAGTAACACCGACCTTGATCAGAGAGATACCAATCGTCGTGATAACGATTCCGGTGACAACAGGAGTGATAACCACCTTCAGTTTTTCGATAAAACGCGATAGTAGGATCTCGACAAACGCACCAAAGAAACAAACTCCGAAGATAGTTGCAAGCATTTCATCTGGACCACCTCCATTCGCTTTCACTAGAAAGCCGGCCCCTAGAACTGACCCTAAGAATGCAAAGCTAGTCCCTTGGACACAAATCATTCCAGCACCAACAGGGCCAATTTTTTTCGCTTGTATGAATGTACCTACACCAGACACCATCAGTGCCATGCTGATCAAATAAGGAATGTGTTCACCTAACCCTAAAACGCCGCCAATAATGAGTGTGGGTGTGATAATTCCAACAAAGCTTGCTAAAACATGTTGCAACGCCGCGTAACTGGCTGCTTTGACGGATGGTCGGTCATCCAATCCGTAAATCAATTCACTGTTATGTTCCATGTGATTTCCTTAATGTATTTTTTATTGTATACAATTTACATAAAGACAATAGAGCAACATATATGCCAATGGTTTAACATTATATTTATCAATCGGTTAAGTTTCATCTCTAGCCATTGCTGCACTATAGAGCAACACTGTCGGCTTGTTTTAGTGCAACCGATAGTTTATCCGATGTTCCTAAATTTAGCCCTACAGACACAAAAAAGGATTGGTATCTCTACCAATCCTCTTTAGGGGGGGGGTTCGGTTTTTCTACCTATGGAAGGCAGTAACGCGATTACTCGTAATCAGTCGCGTACGTATCTTCGTATGTGTGCGAGTAGAATTCGAATAGGTTGCCAAACGGGTCTTCTAGGTAAACCATTTGCGCTTGTTTTAGTTCGTCTTCTGGGTGGTAACGCATGATGTCCATACGAACCTTACCGCCAAACTCTTCAACGCGCTTAATCGCGGAATGAAACTGCTCTTTTGGAAGCTGTAGACAGAAGTGGAAGATGCCTAGGCGAGAGAAGTCTACTTCGTGACGCTCTTGACGATCTTTCATTTCGAACAGCTCAACACCGATACCATCAGATGTTACTAGGTGTGCAATGTTGAAGCCTTTGAAGCCTTCGCCAAATACTGCGATACACATACGTCCGATTGCTGATTCACGCTCTTCCATAACCTTAGTGTTGTTCATTACGATTCTTAGACCCAGAGCCTTAGTGTAAAACTCGACTGCTTTATCCATGTCGCCCACCATGATGCCTACGTGATTCATTTTCATAACTTGCTCCAAATTCGTTTTTAATTCTGTGCTTTCCGAAGAGTAGCTTCGGTGTTTCGTTTCGATGGAGAGAGTATATGGAGATAATAAGATTAACTGAAATTATCATAATTTATATTAATGATAATTTTTTGTTATTTATAGATAACCATGAGATCTCAGAACACTTAAAGAAGCAGTATCTACATAGATGTTCACGCTATACATAGATGCTCACACTATAAATAGATGCTCACGCTAATAGAGATAAGCCTTATGTAGAGAACAACCTAAAAAGCGTAGCTACCCAAATAGAGCAGTGCCCACTTTGATGGCTTTTGTTGATAACTTTTATCGATAGCCTTCTTCTATCAAAGATAGGATTTGCCTATTGAATCTATAGAAATGTCCGATTTCACTAATTTTTGGTGCGAATGCAATATATCTACATCGACGCGGGATAGCGTTAAACACTACAAATTAGAAAGAGAGTCAAATCATGATCAACACAGAAATCAAACCATTCAACGCAACAGCATTCAAAAACGGCGAATTCGTAGAAATCACAGAGCAAGACGTTAAAGGTAAGTGGGCTGTATTCTTCTTCTACCCAGCAGATTTCACGTTTGTATGTCCAACTGAGCTAGTTGACCTACAAGACAAATACGCAGAGCTTCAATCTCGTGGCGTAGAAGTTTTCTCAGTATCAACTGACACACACTTCTCTCACAAAGCATGGCACGATACTTCTGACAAAATCGGCACTATCGAATACTTCATGGTAGGCGACCAAACGGGCAACATCACAAATAACTTCAACGTAATGCGTGAAGGTCAAGGCCTTGCAGACCGTGCAACTTTCCTAATCGACCCTGAAGGCGTTATCCAAGCAATGGAAATCACCGCTGAAGGTATCGGTCGTGACGCTGAAGACCTACTACGCAAGGTTAAAGCAGCACAATACGTAGCCGCTCATCCAGGTGAAGTTTGCCCAGCTAAATGGAAAGAAGGCGAAGAGACTCTAGCGCCATCTCTAGACCTAGTAGGTAAGATTTAATCTAAGCCTAGCTAACAAGAATAGCTAAAAAGAACAAATAAAACGGTTCTACAGGCGCGCTTCGGCCTCCCTCCTAAAGGGCAGTTGCGTGCCACCCTTTCAAACCATCAACACCACAATATTTGCCGACTTGCGCCCCTTTTTTATTTTCCTTTTTCAGCAAGAAGGTATTGGTCAATACCAAGACACAGAATTAAGAGCAGGCACGATTATGTTAGATCAAGCAATGAAGCAGCAGCTAAAAGCATACCTAGAAAACCTAAAAACCAATGTTCAGTTAGTGCTGAGCCTTGATAACAGCGATACCGCAAACAAACTTCAAGACCTAGCGAATGATATCGCCTCTCTCACTGACAAAATTGAAGTAATTCGAAATGATAGCGCAAGCACTCGCAGCCCTATCATGCAGGTGGTGAACCAAGAGAAAGGTACAGCGATTGGCTTCGCAGGTTTACCGATGGGTCACGAGTTCACCTCACTGGTACTGGCACTGCTTCATAGTGGTGGTCACCCTATCAAGCTTGAAGCTGACGTAATCGAGCAAGTAAAAGAATTAGATCAAGAGCTTAATGTCGAGATTTTCATCTCGCTATCATGCCAAAACTGTCCAGAAGTAGTTCAAGCGTTCAACATGATGTCGGCGATTAATCCTCTGATTAAGACAACCATGATCGACGGCGCAGCATTTCAAGACGAAGTGAAGTCTCGCGACATCATGGCAGTACCGAGCGTATTCATTAACGGTGAGCTATTTGGTCAAGGCCGTATGTCACTGGCTGAAATATTGAACAAAGTCGATTCAGGCGCAGCAGAAAAGAAAGCGGCAAACCTAAACCAACAAGCACCGTTTGATGTATTGGTTGTAGGCGGCGGCCCTGCGGGTTCTTCAGCGGCAATTTATGCGGCACGTAAAGGCATTCGCACTGGTGTTGTTGCTGACCGATTCGGTGGTCAAGTGATGGATACCATGGCGATTGAGAACTTTATCTCAGTAAAAGCAACCACCGGTCCTAAGTTAGTCGCAAGCTTAGAAGAGCACGTAAAAGAGTACGGTGTTGAGGTAATGACTGAGCAGCGTGCAGCGAACATCATCGCAGCAGAAGACACAGAAGACGGTTACATCCATATTGAGTTAGAAAGCGGTGCAACACTGCGAGCTCGTACGGTGATCACCAGTACTGGTGCGCGCTGGCGTGAAATGAACGTTCCGGGTGAGCAAGAGTACCGCAATAAAGGTGTCGCTTACTGCCCACACTGTGACGGTCCTTTGTTCAAAGGTAAGAAAACAGCGGTTATTGGTGGCGGTAACTCAGGTATCGAAGCGGCGATTGACTTGGCTGGTCTCGTTGAACACGTAACCGTACTTGAATTTGCAGACACACTACGTGCTGACCAAGTGCTTATAGACAAAGCGAACACGACACCGAACATCGAAATCATCAAAATGGCTCAAACAACACGAGTGGTTGGTGATGGTAATCGAGTAACGGGTCTGGAATACAAAGACCGCAACACCGATGAACTTAAACAGATCGAACTAGCAGGTATCTTTGTTCAAATCGGCCTGATGCCAAACAGTGAATGGTTGAAGGGTTCAAAAGTTGAGCTTTCACCACGCGGTGAAATTGAAATTAACGCTCATGGTGCAACATCAATGAAAGGTGTATTCGCAGCGGGTGATGTAACAACAGTGCCTTACAAACAAATCATCATTGCGATGGGTGAAGGTGCAAAAGCAAGTTTAGGTGCATTTGACCACCTAATCCGTAACTCAGCTCCGGTTAAAGAAGCTGAAACCGCTTAATCTTTTAAGCAAACATTCCTTAAAACGTTCTTGTTAACTTACTAATTATTGTTAACCACTTAGTCGATTTTTAGACACCACTCCTATGGATTTAGGAGTGGTTTTTTTATTTGTAATTTATGCGGGTTGATAAAGCATGAAAGCAACCACCAGAGCGAGACTTCCGCCCAAGCAACGGTTCACAAACATCATCTGTTTTGGTGATTGCAGTAACTTTTTAAGCATGGTGCCGCAATACGCCCACACCAACATGCACGGTACGCCCGTGATCACCATACCAGCAATAATCGTCACCACTTGAATCAGGTAGTCTGCGTTCGGAGTGATGAACTGTGAAAACACGGTTAATGACGCTATCCAACCTTTAGGGTTTAACACCTGCACCAATACGCCAGACATAAAGCCCGAGCGATTGTCGACAGTGCTTTCTTCGATTTGCATGTTCGCAATCGACCACGCCATGAATAGCAAATAAGCCGCGCCTGCGTATTTCAAAATGTTGTACAGTTCTGGATAAAGGGTGAATAGGCTCACTAAACCGACACTGGAACCCGCCAGTACGATGATGATGCCAACAGCGTTTCCAGATATAAAAGGTAAAGTCGCAGCAAATCCATAACGACTTGAAATCCCAAGTAATGCGATATTGCCTGCCCCAGGTGTAATTGCAATGGATGTTGAAAATAGCAAGAACGCCAGCATTAATTGAGAGCTCATTTCCTCTCACTCCTAATAAGTAAAGTATTTATACGGAGAGAGTTTACAGATTCAACTAGAAATTAAATTGCTATATAGGCTAATATCAATGCAAATTTGAGCAAGACTTTTCAAAAAAAGCCATGAAACAGAAAGAATCCACCAAAGAAGTATTAGATGATACTGATATCGCCATCTTAGAACATATCCAACAAGACGGACGCATGAGCAACAGTAAGCTCGCTGAGAAGGTTAACCTCAGCGAAACCCCATGCTGGCGCCGTTGGAAACGCATGGAAGAGACAGGCTATATCGATGGTTATGCCGCCAAACTCAATCGCAAGAAGTTAGGTTTGCATGTAGCAGGCTTTACCTTAGTTACACTGGGCAACCATGAAGTTGAGAATACCGAGCCGTTCGAAGAGTTTGTTGCTGTAACCGATTGGATTCCTATGTGCCATTGTATTGCCGGCGGTGCCGATTATATGGTGCAAGTATTGGCTAAAGATTTAGAAGAGTACTTTGAGCGTATTAGCTCGATCAGGCGAGTCAAAGGTGTGAGTGCGATTCAATCGAATATCTCGGTTAAAGAGTTGAAAAACAGCTATAAGCTCCCTCTTGGAGAATAATCTTGCTCTCAGTTAATAAGCAGTCGTCTTGCAACAAAAAATGATACTTAAAAGCCCAGCCACCTTAAAATCTTAAAATCTTAAAATCTTAAAATCTTAAAATCTTAAAATCTAACGATGCTGGGCTTTGATATTGAGCCTAATTGATCTGTTTGATAGCTACTCACATGGCGCTGCAAGGTGAATTAGGGCAAGGCCACCGAGTGAGGTTTCTCGGTATTTCTTGTTCATGTCTTTGCCCGTTTGATACATGGTCGCAATAACCTTATCTAACGAGATCAAAGATTTACTATTACGCTTCAAAGCCATGCGTGATGCGTTGATAGCTTTCATCGCGCCCATCGCATTTCGCTCGATACACGGCACTTGAACTAAGCCGCCAATCGGGTCACAGGTCATACCCAACGAATGTTCCATCGCGATTTCCGCCGCGATACAGATCTGCTCGTTACTGCCACCGCGTAGTGCCGTTAATCCCGCAGCCGCCATAGAAGACGACACGCCTACTTCACCTTGGCACCCTACTTCCGCGCCGGAAATGGAAGCGTTGGTTTTGTATAAAATACCAATCGCGCCCGATACGGCTAAAAAGTCTTTTAATTGCTTAGTATCGAGCTCTTTAATAAAGCGATGGTAATACATCAACACGGCAGGAATAACACCCGCCGCCCCATTGGTTGGTGATGTTACCACTTGGCCACCAGCCGCATTTTCTTCACTCACCGCAAAGGCGAACAAGTTAATCCAATCCATGATTTCCATTGGATCGTTTTCAACCGCCGCATTCGCTTCAAGCTTCTTCAACAAGTTTGGAGCACGACGAGTGACGTTCAAGCCACCATCAAGAATGCCCTCAGTTTCAAAGCCTCGTTCCATGCAACGACTCATCACTCGCCAGATTTGATCCGCTTTCTCTAAAATAATGTCAGATCCTTCGAACTGCGCTTCATTTCTTAGAATCATGCCACCCAAGCTCATCCCACTATTATCGGCTTGTTGCAGCATTTCATCGGCATTTTTAAATGGAAAAGGGACTTCTACTGCTTGGATTTGAGTGCCATTTTGCAGTTCGTCAGCAGTTGCGATAAAACCACCGCCAATCGAATAATAAGTTTCATCAACGATTACGTTTCCAGTCTGATCGAATGCAGTAATCATCATGCCATTTTCATGTAAAGGCAGGTTGTCTTCGTGGAATAACATGTCGGTTTGGTAGTTGAAGACAATACGCTTCGTGCCCGCAAGATCCATCTCACCATTATCCACTGCATGACGCATAGCTTGGTTGGCACTGGTAATTTTGATGGTGTCTGGCTTATTACCGAGCAACCCCAAGATGGTTGCTCTATCTGTGTGGTGACCTATGCCAGTCAATGACAAAGAACCGTATAAATCCACCTGAACACGCGTCACTTCTGCGATTTCATCAGCGATTAACTGTGTGAAATGGAAACCCGCAATCATTGGGCCGTTGGTGTGAGAGCTCGATGGCCCCACACCAATTTTGTAGATATCAAAGATCGATAACATAGATATACCAGTAAAAAATCGGTCAATTAAGAAAGAGCGGCATAAAGCCAATCAGGGATAACAGTACAAGCAGCAATCGTCACAACAGCGAACACCAACAAGCCGTAATGACTCGCGGTAGGCTTTGCAAACAAATGCTTTTGCTTGGCTATAAATTCATTCTGTTGCTCGGTTACCTCTCCCCAGAAGCGACTGACGACAACGCCTAACACTAAGAAAACCACGGTGCCAATCAAGGCAAACCAAGGCCAAGCTATTCCACTGTATTTAGCTATGAATACGACGGCCACACTGCCAATACTGCCCGCAATCACCCCTTTCTCGTTCGCTTGTTTGAAGAACAAACCAAGAATGAAAGAACCAAGGCGAATACCAACAAAAATGGAGGTCAGGCTAGCAATGGTTTTAAGTACGGATTCATTTGAAACCGCAAGCAGTGCAGGAACAACAACCGACGCCGCTGCAACAAGGCTCATTTTTCTAGCAACCGATTCATAGTGCGCGTCAGAGGCTTTCTTACGGAAAAAGCGCTTGTAGAAATCGAACGTTGCCACAGTCGCCATTGAGTTATAAGTGGAATCCAATGTCGACATTGCCGCTGCAGATAAAGCCGAGATCACCAAACCAACAATGATCGGGTTAGTATGATTAAACACAAAATCGAGAATTACTTCATTGCTGTTTTCAAAACTGCTGTCCTGATAAAAGACACTTAACAGCACCCCCATCACAGCAAAAAACAGATAAACAAAGAATGCGCCGTAACCACAAAGCAACATCGACTTTTGCGCTGTTTTAACACACTTAGTTGCTAATGTTCGCTGAATAATCAATTGATTAGTTCCATACACACTCAGGTGCAGGAAGCTCACAGCCACTACGCCTGCCCACAATGTGGTATCAACGCCTAAGTCAAAATCAAGGTTGATGATATTCAGATGTTCAGGAGACAACACCTCGCCCGCATCAATTTTCATCAACAATAAAACAAAGATCGCAATGCTGCCGATAATCAACACTGCTGACTGCAGCATATCAGTCCATATTACTGTCGAGATACCGCCCGCATAGGTGTACAACGCGGTAAATAAGCTGATGTAGATGATCGCCTCAGAGATACTGACCGGCAGCACTTGCACTAAGATCAGAGCAACCGCATACAAAATAACTCCTGCCGAAATACACTGAACCACAATAAACACGATGGAATTGATCGTGCGAGCAACAACGCCAAAGCGGTGCTCCAAGTATTCATAGATCGAAGTTAAGCCGAGCTTGTAAAACACCGGAACAAAGAAAATCACAGTGAAAAAGATCACAACTGGGTAGTTCAGGTGAACACTCATCGCTTCCATGCCCGAACTGTAAACCCAACCCGGCATGCCCACGAACGTCATTGCACTGATGTAGGTCGCAAGAATCGACACACCTGCCGTAAACCAACCAAACTGTTTACCACCAGTCGAAAAGTCGCCACCAACGCTATAGCGTCTATTAACTAAGTAGCTGATAAATAGGGTAGTTAGCACATAAAGAGCAATAACCAAAAAACTTGAGTACGTAACCATTTTTAGATTCCGTTTATTATATTGTGCAATCAATTCGCCGCTAATATTACTCAAAAATGGATAACTTCCCTCAAAAACCCATAGTAAGTGTGAGTATTGTCACTAATATAGATGATTAAACGCTCAAAACGCTTTCAAAAGCGCAAAAATACGATCTAATGAGATCAAGATCACCAAAACACACAAAATGGGTACGCACTCATTTTAAAGTTGACTTTGATCACGGATCTAATAACCACAAAAATTCTATCATCTCTCCCGAAATGAAGACTGTGTGATGAAGATTGATAATCACCACACAAAAATCAAAACTACAAACACCCTATAAAAAATAAAGGTTTATCGGTCATGACTACTAAAAAACACATGAGCGAAGTTCCTATGATTCAAAGGGTAGCTGCTTATCTTGCAATTCTAGTTGGCTACTTTTTCTATTGTTATAACTTTGTAATTATTGACTACGTACGCCCATATATCGTTGATGCGTATGATGGTATTAACTTGGCGGATACCGCTCAGTTCTATACATGGCAGTCGGTTGGTGCACTTATTGGTGCTCTAAGCTGTGCATGGGTGGCATCAAACTTTGGTAAGAAATCAACTCTTATTGTCATCACGGCACTGAACGGCGGCGCAACCATCATCAATATGATGTTTACTGACTACGCAATGTGGGCAGCGATGCGTTTCATTATCGGTATATCTTTGGGTGGTTACTTCACAGTAGCGGTAAGCCTGATGATCGGTCTCTTCACACCAAGCGTTCGCGGTAAGTTAACCGCATTCGCTTCTTCTATGTTCTCGGTTGCCCTAATGGCAATGGGTGCATACGCAGCGTTCATTTCTAGCATCGATGCACCTTGGCAGAGCCTAATGTGGGTAGGTGGTATTCCTCCTCTAGTCGCTGCTGCACTGATGATCTTTATCCTGCCTAGCGACAAAAAAGTGATCGCCTACGGGGAAGAAGATCAAGCCGCGGCTGAAGCATCTAACGCACCAGCAAAGAAAGGTTCTTGGGGTGAAATGCTAAGCGCGCCTTACCGCAAACTCACCATCACTTGTCTATTACTGGCTGGCCTTAACTTCTACGGCTACCAATTCTTCTCAGGCTTCGTGACAACGTACCTGAAAGAAGTTCGCCAATTTGACGGTTCAACTATCGGTATCATCTTCTCTATCTCAGCATTCGGTTCTCTATTCGGTGCTTGGGTATGGGGAGCAATCGCCGACAAATACGGCCGTAAAGTGAACGCGTTTGGTTTCATCCTTGCAGGTGTCATGGCTTCAGTATTCTTCGTGGCACCAAGCGACGTGATGATCGGCAGCCTAAACATGCTGGCTATCCTAGGCCTTATCTACAACTTCGGCCTCTCTGCTTCTGCGGTATGGGGTGGTTACTTCTCTGAGTTGTTCCCTGCTCACCTACGTAGCTTCGGTGCAGCACTATTCCACGGCGGTCGTATCATCGGTATGTGGGCACCAATGGTGTTGGTATTCATCCAAGAGCGCAGCGACCTTGCAACAGCAATGTGGGGTTCACCAATCGTATGGATTCTGGCTGGTCTACTGTGGCTATCTCTACCAGAAACATTGAAAGGCGGCATTTTCGACAAGAGTAAAAAAGCGGAAACAGCAAAAGCTTAATCCCCTTTAGTTAAAACCTCTAAAAGTTGAAACCTCTAAAGGCACGAAATAAACATCAATCCGGCTGAGAAGTCAGCCGGTAACAAAATCCAAATCGAGTCCTGTTCCGAATGTTGGCTCGACAACACAAAAGAGAATTTACTATGTCTAAATATCAAGAAGCTAAACGCATTGTTCGTGACTACTTTGACGCAATGGAAAACGCTACCCACGAAAACGTTACTGAAGTTTTAAAAGCACACACTTCTGAAGATTACTTGTGGCGTGGTGTTTACCCATTCCGTGAGCAAGAAGGCGCACAAGCAGCGGCTGACGTATTCTGGGCACCAATGATGAAATCAATGACACGCATGCAGCGTCGTCAAGATATCTTCATCGGTGGTAACAACGAAGTTAACCCAGATGAAATTTGGGTAATGAGCATGGGTCACTTCATGGGTCTGTTCGACGCTGAATACCTAGGCATGCGCCCTACTGGCAAGATCATGAACGTTCGCTACGCAGAGTTTAACTGCGTAGTTGATGGCAAAATCACAAAAACTGGACTGTTCCTAGATCTACTAGGCATGATGGACCAAGCGGGTTGCTACCCACTTCCACCATCAACCGGTAAGCACTTCGTTTACCCTGGCCCACGTAATCACGATGGCCTGTTGTTTGAAGATGCAGCTCCAGAAGAAGGCGTTGCGACACTTGCTCTAGTGAACAAGATGGTTGATGACCTTTCTGCACTTAACGACAGCGGCGCAATGGGTTGCCCACCAGAAGTACTCGCGAAGAGCTGGTCAAAAGACATGATTTGGTACGGTCCTTGTGGTATCGGCGCGTCTTACACGATTCCTCGTTACCAACAACAGCACCAACTTCCTTTCCGTAACAACTTGAAAGACAAGAAATTTAACGGCCATGTTTGTCGTTTCGCTGAAGGTAACTTCTCTTGTTTCTTCGGTTGGCCAAACCTATCAAACACACCAACGGGTGGCTTCCTAGGTATGACTGGCGGCGAAGTACGCGCAAACATGCAAGTGGTTGACGTGTACTACCGTGACGGTGACAAGCTATCTGAGAACTGGGTTCTTATCGACCTTCCTTACTGGCTACAACAGCAAGGTCTAGACGTGTTCGAACGCACTTCAACCATCATGAACCCAACACTGTAATCGAAACGCTTTAATCCAAAAGATTGAAACGAAATAGTGGCAACCTAAATAGACATCTGATTTAGGTTTCCACGCTTGCTGGGAGATCCTTCTCGCTCCTAGTAGGTGCTCCAACCAATTCATTATTGCTCCACTAATAACTGAATCTACTAGTGCCTCATGGATGGGGTACACCCTGCCAAACCATTACCAATATAACGGGCTTGAAAGCACGGTGGCTTTCTACGGCCTGAATAAAGAGAATTACAATGAAAAAGTCGATTCTTTCTGCAGTGATCCTGACAGCACTTACCTCGGGTTCTGCTTTTGCTGCACACACTTTCACCAATGACGCGGGCGATAGCCTTACTTTAGACGGTCGTTTCGACGTTCGTTACCAAGATAAAGGCGGCGACCACAACGGTGAGTGGAACAGCGGTAGCTCTCGTTTCGGCCTAAAAGGCCAAATGGGATTTGATAACGGCTGGACTGGCTTTGGCCATGCTGAATGGGGTTACAACTCGGGTGCTAACGGCGACAATATTTACGACCGACTTCTATACGCAGGCGTAGAGCACGACAAATATGGCAAGATTGCTGCCGGCACTAAGCAGTGGTCTACCTTCTACGATGTGGCTTGGTTTACCGATATGGGTCGTGTATTTGGTTCGCGTGGTTCAGGCTACTACAATTTATCTGACTGGGGTATTGCGTCTGGTACAGGCCGAGCTGAGAATTCGATTACTTACCGCAACAGCATTAACGACAGCTGGAAATACGGCTTCACTTACCAAACTACCCGTGAAGATGTTGGCCTTGCTGACGGTTTAACAGCAACGCTGAAAAACGGTATGGGCGCATCAACGCTGTACACGGTTATGGATGGCCTAACAATTGGTTTAGCTTACCACCAGAATGAGTTTGATGATGTCGATGCGGGCGTTAAAAACATCAAAGATGGTGATACACAACGTATTGGTTTATTGGGTGTGAACTACACCAATAATAGCCTATTCGTTGGTTTCACTTACAGCCAAGGCTCAAATTGGGAAACCACCAGCAAAGCAGAATTTTACGACCACCGTGGTGCTGAATTCTTCACTTACTACCACTTTGAAAATGGTTTGCGTCCAACCTTTAACGTTAACTACTTAATGGACACAGACGACAACGCTAATGGCTACGATCGTCAGTTGATTATCCCTGGCCTTGAATACCACTTTAAGAAGAACAAGTTCTTAGTATGGACTGAATACCAATTTGATAATGGCAACGACAAATCTGTTGGTAACCATTATGAAAATAGCGATGACCAATTCGCTGCGGGTATCCGTTACTACTTCTAACGCCCAGTTAATCGAGTCATAAATTCGCTAAACAAAGCTCTGCTATTAATGCAGAGCTTTTTGGGTCGTACCCAGAATAATATCCAACATTCTCTATTACCCCTTATTTTCATCCTATCATGGCATATTGTATTTTTGAGTACGTACCTAATTATGTTACTCTATGCACAATCAATTTGGTTCAAAAGTATGGTCTATGAACTCTCCAAAACACTCTTCGCTGTCCAAAACAACCGTAACATCTAAAGATGTCGCTAGACTTGCTGGCGTTTCTCAATCAACTGTATCTCGCGTATTTGTACCGGGAAGTTCAGTGTCTGAAAAGACCAAGCAGAAAGTGTTCGATGCCGCGAAATCGTTGAATTATCGTCCCAATGCTTTTGCCCGTAGCCTTACGACAAATGAATCAAAATTGATTGGCTTAGTTTTCCCTGATGCCGACTACCCTATTCACATGAAAACGCTGCAGCTTATCTCCACTGAACTACAAAAACAGGGATATTCTGCGGTATTGATCCCTTGGCAAGTTGATGGCAACGATAACCACTCAATTCCCAATATCTTCCAATACCGAGTTGATGGCGTGATTGCTGCTTCTGCGACCTTTAACAAGTCGCTTTATGAAGAGTGTGAAGAATTCGACATTCCTATCGTTCAGTTCGCACGTGTTGTTGAAGGGACTAAGAGTAGCCATGTGGTGAGCGACAACTACGCCGCTGGCCAAGTTGCCGCTCAGCATTTGCATAGCGTAGGGACAAAGTCGGCGGTTTACCTGACAGGTAATGTTCCAACCTACACTAACGGCGAACGTGAAGCAGGGTTCTGCTCAGAATTTGAAGAACTTACCGGTGAACAAGCTCGAGTTATTGAAGCCGACTATGACTACCTTGATGCACTAGAAACCATTAGGACTCTGTTTTCTGAACCCACACATCCTCAAGCTATTTTCTGCGCGACAGATAACCTAGCGATGGCCGTCATGGATGTGGCGCGCTTAGAGTTCAATCTGCGTATTCCTGAAGATCTTCAAGTGATTGGTTTTGATGATATTCCACAAACTCAGTGGTTGAACTATCAACTCACTACCTTTAAGCAAGATTTCAGACGCCTTGCACGTGAATCTGTGAAAATTGTGGTTAGTCAGATTCAAGAGCAAGACACGAGCTTGGTCAAGTTGATGGTGCCAGTGAAGTTCATTGAAAGAAACACCACGTTGAAAGCGAAATAGTGTTGTTCTTCAGCCTTTTTTGAATGATTAAAATACGCCTTTAAACGACCAAAATACAAAAATCCCGTTCGGCGCCTTATATCAAGAGTATATAAGATGTCTAACGGGATTTTTTCTACTAGTTTTTATTTTGTCTCTAGATGTTTTTTATTAGTTGCCAACTAATTACCCACACCACCTACTTTCTCTGCTGGTGTTTCAGGCGTTATTGGAGGCCATTCTTGGAATGTCGCTAAGTGTTGTTGAATAGCAGCTTGTGCAGGACCAAATGCCCACATTTTTTCGCCCATCCATTTCAAGTACATACCTGACTCTTCTGCCGCTCTTTCATAAGGGTCACGACGTAGATTGAAGAGTAACGGCGCATTCAATTCATCTTTCGGACCACCCCATCCGCGATTTTGTACAATGAAGTGAGCCTTCCAATCGCCTACGCGAACAGCTTGTAGTTTATCTCGTTCATAATAGTAAATTTCGTTACGATTAGATTCGCCTTTTTCCGTCAGCATATCGACTTGATTGTAACCATCTAGGTGTGCTTTAAAGCCATCGTGGCCCTTGAGCATTTTCTCTTTTAAATCTGTTGGACCACCTGCGGCTGCAACCAATGTTGGTAACCAATCCATACCATCGAAGATGCCATTACCGACACTACCCGCAGGGATTTTACCCGGCCAGCTAACCAGTGCAGGAGCTCTAACTCCCCCTTCCCATGTTGTCCCTTTCTCACCGTGGAATGGTGTCATACCACCATCTGGCCACGTCATAATTTCAGGGCCGTTGTCGGACGTGAAAATAATAATCGTGTTATCGGCGATGCCAAGTTCATCTATCTTCGCCAACATTTCACCGACATGATCATCCAGATCTTTCATCACGACTTCTTGAAGCCCCCAACCATTTTGGCCAAGCATTGCCTCATATTCAGGAGAAAGGTGCGTCCACACATGCCCTCTAGATGGACAGTACCAAGTAAAGAACGGCTTATCCGCTTCTACGGCTCGTTCAATGAAGTTAATCGCATGTTTGTTTACTTCATCATCTAGTGTTCTCATACGCTCGATATTCAGCGCACCATCGTCTTCAATGCTTTGGCCACCTTTACCATCAGATTTAGAGTAAATCACGTTTCGAGGAGCAAAGGCATCTAACGATCCATCTTTCGGCCAATCTGGATCTTCGGTGTATTCCATGGCATTCAAATGATATAACCAACCCCAATATTCATCAAAACCATGCATCGTTGGCAAATACTCATCTCGGTCACCCAAATGATTTTTGCCAAATTGCCCAGTCACGTAGCCCATGGTTTTTAATACCTCGGGAAGTGTTGGTGTATCTGCGCTTAAACCCACTGGACCACCCGGTAATCCAACCGTATGCATTCCGGTTCTAACTGGTAATTGCCCGGTTAAGAAAGCTGAACGACCCGCGGTACAAGATGGCTGCGCATAGTAGTCTGTCAGAAGCATTCCCTTCTCAGCAATACTATCAATGTTTGGTGTTTGGCTACTCATCACGCCATTGTGATAAGCACTCAAGTTTGAGATCCCAATATCATCAGTAAAAATAACAAATATATTAGGTTGTTCTTGTGCAGACCATGCCGATAGCGAAAAGCTACTCAGCACACTTAAGGTGAGAAGGTGAAAAATCCCTTTCATAGAATATCCTTATATTGTTTCAGATTGCTCTTTTTGAATCATTTTTATTCCGACTAAACCAAAGCCAAGCTCCAAGATTAGATAGACAAAAAGCAGCCAGTGAGGCATGCCATCTAAGACTAAGCTGACGACTCGGCCTGCAGCCAAACCCAACATGAAGACCACCAAGCTATAAAGCGCTGGCAGTCGATACTTTTTAGTCAATGCGCCACTCACCCAAAACAGAGCAAGTGCCAAATATAAACCCGTTACCGCACGAAAGATGTGGGTAACGTTAACAGGACGAGCATCTATCCCGAAAAGGTAGTCCAGAGAAATAACTGGTGCATAACCATAAGACAAAGCTATGGGCGTTAAACCCAGAACGGCGACCAACAAAAACACACTCTGTTGCTTCATTTATTTCCTCTTTGTAATTTGGCTCTTTTCTAAAAACATAGTCTACAATCAGCAATGTACAAGTTGCATACACGGAAAATGGATAATTAATACATACATTTATGGTATGTACTCTTCAATCTTGGGATAGGGATATCAACATGGCTAAATGGCATTACCTCATCGCATCAGTGTTGGCTGCAAGTTCAACCATAAATGCACAAGAAACAAGCTCGCACTCGGACACAAAAAAATGGCAGCACAGTATAGAAATTTATGCGCTCGCTTTGAATATCCGTGGTGATAGTACAATCGGCAAGATATCTACAGGTGTTGATGTTGACCCAGCGTTTATCATGGATCATCTGGATATGGGTGCGATGCTGCGATTAGAGGGGATTTACGACAATCAATGGGGCTACTATTTAGACTACAGCTACATGAAACTGAGTGGCAAATCTGACTCCATAATAGGTAATACAGGAATTCTTAATGGTAAACTCGATATAAGACAGGGTGTTTTGGAAGCAAAAGGGTTTAAACGCTTTCAATACGATATCGGCATGATTGATTATATGGTCGGTATACGTTGGTGGGACAATGATATTGACTCAAGGCTTTATAAAAACGATGGTACAACAATCAACTCTCGGTCTTTAAATGAAGATTGGATCGATTACCTTGTCGGCGTTCGCTGGACTAAAGAACTCAACAAAGATTGGACAGTTCACACCAGTTTAGATATCGGCCTTGGTGCTGACACCGATTTTACTAGCTCCATACTAACCGGCGCTCGCTATCAAATTAACGATTGGTCGGATTTAAATCTGGCGTATAAATCCACTTGGGTTGATTACGAAAACAAGGGAACCTTTGAATACGATACCGCATCGCAAGGGTTTTTGATTGGTTGGGCTGCTCACTTTTAAGCCACTGGTTGTTTTACCATTAAGCACAAGCGGAATGACTAGTCAGCCAGAGTATTTAATCTCTATTAAATTGTTCTCTAATTCAATCTAAATGAAGCTCTAGCAAAGGAAATGAAATTCATAAAGGTTCTCATGGTAATTTTGGCTTAACTTACGGTATCGGCGCAGAGTACAAGTCATCAAAACCATTGTTTGGCAACTCCAAGCTGTTGACTCGTTTAGGGTTTGATTGGTATGAGCTCGGAGGTTCAAATGATTGGTATACCAAGGAAACAACTTTAGGTATTCAAACTGGCTTTACCTTTTAAGCCAACATATTCATTACCCTGAATAAAAACCATTTAGGGTAATGAATTAAAAGCCATCATTTTAAAAATAAGATAAACCTCGTGTTGTTATGCGAAGTTTATTTTATTTTTCAACACACTCTTTTTTCATGATCGTTAGACCAGCATCCAGCGTTTCTGCCCAAGCTCGTTCTACGTTCTCATCATAATGAGGATCGTACTTTTTAACCGTATTGAGCAGCGAATTAAACCATTCGTTTAATTCAATTTCTGAAATGTCCAACCCCAAATCTTTGTGCCTTTTACCCAGTTTCTTGACCGAGTTCCGCACACTTGGCAGACCAGAGGAATTATAAATAAGAATGATCGAGGCCTTAAGCATCTTAGTTTGCTGCTCTAACCCTATCTTTTCAAAACGTTCTGAAAACCTTGGGTTATGCTCGCAGAAGTCTGCCAGAAAGCTTTCCAAGAATTCTTGATCAATCCGGCAACGCTCAAAGCTTTCATAAAACAGTTCATTCGGTTTCATCTAGCAATTCCTTTGCAATAATCAGCCAGTCTTTAGAATCATGAGGGAGGTTAAGAGCAGCGATAAATTGGCTCAAAACTATCAACATCAGCTAATTATACGCCACTATGGCATAAAATTAACTATGGCATAAAGTGAGTTGCACAAATCTTGTTTCCATCAGGGTCTCGTAAATAGGCCATATAGAGTCGACGTTCATCTGTTCCTCTGGCACCTGGACCATTTTCAATACTGGTACCACCATTTTCAACACCAAGACGATGCCATTCATCGACTATTTCTGTTGAGCTTGCCAAGAACCCGACGGTCATCCCATTACCATAAGTCGCGGGCTGACCGTCAATCGGCTTAGTTAAACCTAGTACGCCCGTTTTACTAACGTATATACAACGCCCCTTGGGATCGATTGTCCCTTCGCTGTAACCAAGCTCTTGCATAATTGGATCATAGAATGACTTCGCGCGTTCAATATTTTCGGTTCCGAGAAAAACATGACTAAACATAACTCACCTCTTTTGATTGAAAGAACCTCCCAAGCTAGACCTATAATTTGCGTTTGTCCAGGCACGCTATTCGGTCATAGTTGTTGCTTAACTCATTGAATGAAAGCATAGAGTTTGGCTAGCTATTTAACGCAATAAAGACTAATCAACAATGCGTTGTGCACCTTGCCCTTGATCATGCAAAATATCTTCAGGGTTCAACAAGTGGCACTTCTGCATACTCAAGCAGCCACAGCCAATACAACCTGTCAGGTTCTCTTGTAACGAACGGATCTGCGACATTTTGCTGTCTAACTGACCTTGCCACTTCTTCGCAACTCGCTCCCAATCTCGCTTAGTTGCGGTCTGGTTCATAGGTAAGGTAGATAACTCTTCCGTAATCTCTTCCAGCGTAAAACCTATCGACTGCGCTACTTGTATCAAAGCAATTCGTCGCAACATAGCTGATTGGTAACGACGTTGGTTGCCATTGGTACGAATCGAAGCAATCAACCCTTTGGTTTCATAAAAGCGGAGTGCCGAAGGAGCAACACCACTGCGCTCTGATAACTGTCCTATCGTCAAATATACGATGTTCCTCATTATTACCTTGTCCTTGGTGCTCACAAATAGATAAAGTTCACTTTAACTTAATAGTAACCACAGCTTGCCTCCATCACCAGTAAAGAGAGCAGAACTTTGAATACCAACACCAACGAGCTAAGCGATTACTATTTTTATGATAACGATATGATTTTTAATAAACCGACTCGCGGCGAAGTAATTAGGAACTAGGTAATTGGCAATAAAGTAGTGAGGTGCAAATTAACTGAAGCTAATAAAAAATGGCTACCTGAAAGATAACCATAATGCCGTTCAGAATTTAAAAAACTAATCAAACAACTCAATAACCAGTTTGTTATCTTTAATCACTAGATTAGGCTCCGATGACTTAATCAATGACTCTTGCACCTTGTTGCTATCCAATTTATAAACCGGTGACTGAGACAAAGCAAAGCCAATCATGGATACCGCAGGCTTAAGCAACCTCTCAACCTCAGGGGGGAGTTGTTGTCCTTTTTCCTGAAAACGCTCTAGTCGTAACGATTTCAAATACACTTCACCACTTTCTTTGTCATATTCAGGGATAGCACTGAACTCAATATCCAAATCCAATCCCATATTTGGCATATTAAATATCTCAACTTTTGCATTAGTATTAGCTATAACCGAGACTCGTTGATTGTCTGTTCGTCCAATTTTCACTTCTAAATCATCAACAGCCACTTGCGCATACATAACACTTTGAACACCAACTTCTTGTTCTAACATCACTGAATCTTGTAGGTATTTCGTCATGTCTTGTTCAGTAATACTGTAGCTCACACAACCACCTAGCATCAGGGCAGAAAAAGCGATAATGAAGCGGTTGATTAACTTTATTGTCATTGCGGTTAAACTCTTAATATGTCATTGCAAGGCACGGATTTTATCTTGGAATAATACCGTAAAATAGTTGTCACAATGACAGTGTCGGTTAACTCCGCAAAATGATCCACTGAAGAAATAACACCGTACAAATTAATAGGAATAGAATAGTAAGGAAAATGATGACGGCATTAACGATATTTTATGATGGGACATGTCCATTGTGTGCAAAAGAGATGGCGGCACTTGCCAAGCATGACACTGAAAATAAGATTCAAACCATCGATATCTACAGTGAAGCCTTTTCAGACTACCCTCAGATTGATGCGGACGCAGCCAACACCATTTTGCATGCACTGGATGAGAATGGAAAACTTTTGCTAGGTTTAGACGTGACCTACCAAGCGTGGCGCTTAGTAGGAAAAGGTTGGCTATACGCCCCATTGCGCTGGGCCATATTCAAGCCAATGGCCGACTGGTGTTATCTACGATTTGCCAAGAACAGATACAAAGTTTCTTTCTGGCTAACAGGAAAGTCACGCTGCAATGGAAACAGCTGCACTAAATAGTGCTTGGTTAAGACATACCACTCGCGACTTTGTAATACACCACACCAAACAGCGCAGCAAAAACTAAAACGGTAACCGCGACTTTTAACCAAATAAATTTCATGTTTTATCCTTTAAATTCTGTTTACTATTTCGCGAGATAAGTTACCACAACAAAACATTCGGTTGGGTAATGATTTATAGAACTTTGTAGAGAACCTTGATTCCCAGAGAGAACTTTTATGTCGGCAAAAGAAAGAAATCTACCTACCCATCGTATTTCAAGATTCAGTAAATTCGCGTCTCTCGCAACTCGAGTAGCGGGAAGTGTCATAACTGAAGGCACGAAACAGCTCGCGCAGGGAAACAGACCCAAAGCAAAAGACTTGGTATTAACACCTCAAAATATCGCTCGCCTTACAGATCAGTTGGCACATTTGCGAGGCGCTGCAATGAAGCTAGGTCAGATGCTGTCGATGGATGCCGGTGATATCCTAGAACCGGAGTTAGCCAATATACTCGCTCGCTTGCGCTCAGACGCCGACCCATTACCCGCTAAGCAGCTTAACCAAGTATTAGAAAATTCACTTGGAATAAATTGGAAGGTGGAATTTATTACCTTCAACTTTAAGCCTTTAGCTAGTGCGTCTATCGGCCAGGTCCACCAAGCTTACAGTGATGCAGGAGACAAACTTGCTATCAAAGTCCAATATCCAGGCATTCGAAAAAGTATCGACAGCGATGTAGACAACGTAGGCACACTGCTCAACATTGTTGGGTTGATACCAAAGTCGGTCGACTACAAAAGCTTACTAGAAGAGGCAAAGAAACAGCTCCATGATGAAGCGGACTATGCTCGCGAGGCTGACTACGCGATTCGTTACCATGATGCATTAAAAGAGCACTCTCACTTCGTCGTACCTAAAATTCACCCGCAAGTCTCTTCAGACTCCGTCCTCGCCATGGACTTCATTGAAGGTGTCTCGATAGAGCAAATAGAAGGTTACGACCAAAGCACCCGTGACTTCGTGATGCACAGCCTAATCGAGTTAATGTTCAAAGAGCTGTTTGACTTCAAGATGGTGCAAACCGACCCCAATTTCGCTAATTACTTGTATGTAGAACAAACACGTCAAATTGGCTTGTTGGATTTTGGTGCCACCCGTGAATACAGTGATCGCTTCAGTGATGGTTATCGTTCAGCCTTTACCTCTGTGATTAATCACAATGAACAAGGACTCAACAAGGCGTTAGAGCAAATTGGATTTTTTAGCGAGACCATCCTCCCTGACCAGCGCCAAGCGATTCTCAACCTAGTGACAATGGCATGTGAACCCATGCTTGTCGATGAAGATTACGACTTCAAAGCTAGTGGTTTAGCACAAAGGCTTCGTGAGGCAGGAACCATACTCAGCATGGAGCAAGAGTATTGGCACACACCACCAGCCGATGCCCTATTCCTCCACCGAAAGATTGGAGGCATGTATCTGCTGGCATCTCGCCTTGGGGCCAAGGTGAACATCAGGCGCTTGGTAGAACCCTATTTGCTAAGCGACAGCTGATACTAAAGCCATTCTGGTCTTTAAAGTGATCATTTCAAGTCGTTGAACAGTAGTAACAGTTACGCCAACTAAAATGAGTCAGACTAATGAAGCATTCGCTGCTGTGCTCCACCGCCCTAATCGCGAGCCTAACAAGTTCATTCGCTTTTTCAGCAAGCTGTCCTGAGATACTCAACGGCAAACAAAGGCTGTTAAATTCAAACGAAGAGATTGAGCTGTGTGAAGAGTTTCAAGGTAAAACTTTATTGATCGTGAATACAGCAAGTCAATGCGGTTTCACGCCACAGTTCGAGCAACTTGAGCAACTGCATCAAACATATAAAGATCAAGGATTCACGGTTGTTGGTTTCCCAAGCAATGATTTTCGTCAAGACAGAGGAAGCGAGGAGAAGTCTGCCAAAATCTGTTATCTGGATTACGGCGTCACGTTTCCAATGATGGCGCGTGCTTCACTCTCTGGGCCGAACGCAAATCCAGTCTTTGCCGAAATCCAACAACAAGCTGGTATCAAACCGAAATGGAATTTCTACAAGTTCTTGGTCAGCAAAGAAGGCAAAGTGATAGCAACCTTCCCGAGTTCTACGTCGCCAACCAGTAGTACCCTCAAAAATGCTATCGAGCAGCAGCTATGAAGTCAGATTACATGGAAACAACTCAAACACGTAACACCATGGCTAAGCTCGGCTATATGGGTTTAGTCCCCTTTTTATTCGGCCTATTGTTATCGCTCACCGACAGTCAGTTTTTTAACTTGAGCGGAGAAACACTCTTCATCACTTACAGCGTGGTTATCTTAAGTTTCTTGTCTGGTATTTTATGGGGAAATGGCATAGAGAATTTCAAAATCCAATCAAGTAACAATGCTCTAATTCTAAGCAATGTTATTGTGTTAGCAGCGTGGCTAGCGGTACTACTCGGTGAGCAAAAGGAATTCATAACCACACTTATTCTCTTGGTCGGTTACATTTCGGTTTGGCGAGCAGAGAGGTCGATGAAGGAACAGAATAAAAGCGAAGGGCCTGATGGGTATTTTGAAATGAGAACTCGACTAACTTCTAGCGTTGTGTTGATGCATGGTATCGTGCTGTTAACTTGAGTGAGTTTTTACCTGTTTAGGCATATTGAGCGCAAAGCAGGCTGGGATGAATAGCAGTACTTCCATATTTCCATTGAGGGCTTCCTAGCTACAATATACCAAGGTTATTGAATCGTTTAACGCAAGATTACCTTTTATAACAGCATTTGAAATCTTTTATAGTGACACTTGAAAACTGTCCCTCCCTCTGTCAAAACCTTTGAATCAGTTTTCGAAAAATTGTTCATATTCTGGAGTTGATAAGTTTTCCGCAGCTCCAATCTCACCAACGATATAAATCGCACTGGCGAAAGTTTCTATCGTTTGATTAGGCTCACGCTCCGGCACTTCACCAACAACCGGGACAGATTTAGGTTCTGATACCGTATTACAAACAACACTTTCACATACGATGCTTTGTTGTTCTAACGAGATAGCCTCGGGGATATCAAAATCTCCAGCCGATAAATCAGAACTAGAAAGCTCTAAGGAAGCATGTGATAAGGTCGAAAACATAGCTGAAAATACAATCCACTTATTCATAATTCATTCCATAGTTAATATTCATCAAACTTATAAATACTATCTAATCACAAACATTATGAACAGTGTTTTATTTTGATAAACTTAGATTTTCATTGTCTACCCCGGAAAAAGCTTAAAGATAAATGCCGTAATTTCAACTTATCTGGGAGTGCTTGCGTAACGTGAACTTATCAAGCAACACAGGCGGAATAATGATGACCGAATATTTTACGAAGGCCACTAATGTCACCACTGCCACAAAGCAGCCTAAAACAAAGTCATGAACATCAACGAGCACCAACCCGAGCAATCGATCACAAGCGACCGCAACTACGGCAATACTGAGCGCAACTATCCATTTACTGTGCTGATAAGGTAACGGTTCCATTGTTTGGCTGACGAAATATAAAAGTAGTAATCGCAATATGTAAGTTCCGCAGAGGACAACAATAACCCCCCATACGCCATAACTGGGCGTCACGGTGACATAACCAATAGCGGCCAAGATCGCGCATCCACCTTGAATCCACATTTGCGATTGACTTGATTTCCCACTGAAACAACCAAGATTCAAATAATCACCTGCGTTCTTGATAACACTAATGGCAAGCAATGCGACAACAATCGTACCCGAATATTGATAGCTGCTTGGCAGAATTAAAGCGATAAAGCCTGGAACAGTTAAAATCATCAAAGCACCCAATACGATGGCGAAATTGACGCCAACTAAGGCTTTGTCTGCACAATCCTTACTACCTCCTGATTGCTGAAGAATGGCGACACGGTTTGGGAACCACCACAGTGCATAGGGTTGCAATAACAATCCAAGGATCAACGCAAATTTACCACTGACTGCATAAATCGCCAGTTCTTCGACTCCAACGAAACTTGCCATTACCCAACGATCTAACCCCATGATCATATACATTGATGCCCCTCCCACCAAAGCGGGTAACCCAAACTTCAGGATCTTGGTTGAGTATTTAAAACAACCAAATGTTCCCATCTCTTGCCATTGATAGCGCACTAAACAGATCATTAGCAGCAAACTCGATACCGCTGCCGAAATCAACACACCATCAATACCATATCCGGCCTCAAGCAATGCAAAAGTCATCACGGCTTGAACACCGGCTTTCAATACATTAAGCAGGCAAAATTGTTTCGCCATCGCGTTCATTCGCATTAAGGTCAGAGGAATAGAGATTGCCCCATCAAGCATTGTAGGAATGAGTAGGATAAAAATTTGGTAGGGTTGAAATTCGACGGGTAACATTAAAATCAATAGCGGCATGCTGAGCGCAATTAATAACCCTCCTAGCACGCACACCAAAACACTTAGCGTAAAGCAGTTAGAAACGAGTTCCCGCTTTTCATCGCCATCGGACACGCCCACATAACGATACATTGCCTCAACGATACCAAAGCTAAACAATATCGTTCCAATGTCTGCTAACAAGACAATCACTTCTAAAGAACCATATTCTGCTAGTGTCATTTTGTGAGTAATGTAAGGAATCATCACAAGTGATATCCCTTTCATCATCACAATACCAATAGCGTAATAGGCTGACTGTTTTAATGAACCCATAGCGGTCACCTATCCTTTACCCTGCTGGCGTTAGGAAACTTTTACAGTCTCTGATTAGGTGTAGTAACGTTCGTTTTTGAGGAGCCAAAACCAAAGATCTAAAACTGTAAGCGGCCGCCTGTCGGTTGTGTTGTAGGCTTCGGTAATAGTCAGCGTAACCTTCAAGTATTCTCGCCTTTGCGATCTTGAAACTAGAAGAAGGTAGGTTCCAACGTTCACTGTCATTTTGGTAATGCTGAAGAATAGATTCTATAGACTGCAAATTCCTCAGCTTGAAGCTTTCCGTTTGAGTAACAGAATTCGCTCTCATCAAGTAACCAACTTGCACTGAATTCAATACGCCAATCTGATGATTCTCACTCACGCGAAGCCAAAGCTCCCAATCTTCTCCGTAAGTAATGTCCGCGTTAAAAGTGTCTGTTTGCGAAAAGACATCGGCTTTCACCATCACTGTCGATGTGCCAATCACGTTATTTTCAATAATAAACTCTAGTGGGTTTTCAATATTAAAGAATAACTCGTCATGATCTTGAAACTGCGACCAATAACTGAAGCAGTCGACAATCACTTGGTAGTCTTCAGTGAGATGCTCGTAGTTAGTAAAACTCATCGCCAGATCGGGGTTCCGCTGATGGAATTCAAGTTGTCGTTCAATTTTTTCAGGGAACCAAAAGTCGTCAGCGTCTAAAAAAGCGATGAATTCACCGGACGCTTTTTCGATCCCTAAGTTTCTGGCTTGAGGAGCACCTACGCCCAACGTCGATAACTTTATAATTCGCTCATCGTGTATCGAAGAAAGATAAGTTGACGTCCCGTCATTGCTGTTATCGTCAATAATGATCAGCTCAAGGTCTTGATGAGTCTGCTTGAGTACGCTGCCGATTGCCTTCGGCAGGTAGCCCAAACAATTATAAGTAGGAATAACAATACTAACTTTAGCCATAGTGACGATCTCAGATTTATATCTTACACAGCATGTCTGCATATCCTGTGCCGAGTATTCCTCACTATTAAACTGGCCTTATATCAGCACCCTACGTATCTGTTCGCAAAATGACGAACAAGCACTGTCGACACAGAAATTCAAATATCCAATTTGACTACCAATTTGAGAAAATCAAAAGCGATCTGACGATAACAGCAAAAAACCGTTAAAAAGCACCTCTTCAGTACCCTCTCATCTTGGTTCGTATTTTGCTTAAACCATTGTAGTGGCCGATACACAAGGAGAAGAAAATGAAAAAAGTAGCATTTATAGCGCCAACCTATCCTGTGCTCAGTGAGACCTTCATTCAAACAGAGGTCGACTCCGTGAAAGCGTGTGGGCATCAGGTATGCGTAATGGCATTCGAAGTAGAAAAAAGTAAAAAAGCTTTCGACTATGACATTGTCAAAATTGGCAAGGATGTTCGGGCGGGCAAGATAACTAGCATCAATTGGGTGGGTTTTGTCAAAGCACTTTCGTTTGTCTCTAAGCAGACTAGCATGCCGAAGAAGTCACTTTTTGCTTATGGGTTTAAGCTGGCTTTACAACTTGCAGAAAAAGACGTCAACCATGTTCATGCTCATTTCTGCCAACACACCACCGCCCACGCTATAGTCGCCGCTAAGCTTCTCAATATAACGTGTTCGTTTGTCGCCCATGGTCATGATGTTTACGAATTCGCTTACGATATTGAACGTAAAATTACATCGAGTGATTTTGTGGTCGCAGTCTGTAAAGACATGCTCACAGACTTTAATCACATGGCCAAAGGAAACATAAAGCTCCTACATTGCGGTGTAAATACCAAGCAATTCCGGTTACACCCAAAGACTGAAACCAAGCAGCTTCGTTTTGTTTTCCTGGGAAGACTAGTTGAACAAAAAGGTATCCACTTTCTCATTGACGCTTTAGCACCGATAGCCGAGCCTCTCGACATTCATCTCGATATCGTTGGCACTGGAGATTTAGAGTCGCAGTTAAAAATGCAAGTAGAGCAACAAGGGTTAACTCGAAATGTCACCTTTCTGGGCTCAAAGCCTCATGAATGGGTAAAAGAAAACCTTCCGCATTACGATTGTTTAGTCGCTCCTTTCTGTTTTTCAGAAACAGGTTGTGTTGATACTGGGCCGTTAGTACTAAAAGAAGCTATGGCTGTCGGAACCCCCGTGATTACAACCAACATTATGGGCTGTAAGGAGATTGTCACACCTGATACTGGCTTTTTAGTGAATGAAAAAAACGTCGACGAGTTAAGAGAAAGCATTGAGCGTTTTGCGCAATTAAGTAGTAATGACAAAATAGAGATGGGCATGATGGCAAGAACAAGAGTAGAGAAACGCTTCAACTCTCTTAAACAAGCTCAGCAGCTGTCTCACTGGATAGAGAATCCAGTTTAAGATTGTCTATAAACACGCAAATAGGTGTGCAATGGATTAGAAGCTAAACAAAAAACCATAGCGTCACATTGATACACACTGTAACGCTTTAGTTCTATACACCATGAGTCTGAATAGAAGTAGCCCAATAACGCTGGGCTATAATGATTCCTTTGACTAAAACAGTTTGTCGTGTGCTCTTAACCCGCTCGCAACGCTAAAATCTCAGTAAGATCGTCCGTCTCTGTATATTGACTCAGGCCTTGTTCTTTCGATGCAATCGCAACGATAGACATTCGGTCTGCAAGTTCATTACCTTCAATACCAACGTGACCGTTAACATGATAGATAGTGATTTGAGAAGCGATCTCTTGGTACATTGCATAGGCTGGCATGATAATATCGAGGTTTTTAATCTCACCACCCGACTTCGTCCAGCCCTTTTTCTCCCAACCTGAAGCCCACTTGGTAATGCAGTCAATTGAGTATTTTGAGTCACAATAAATCGCAACAGACAATCCAGCTTGCAGTTTTTCTTTGGCGAGTATAAATGCTTGCTTCAAACCTTGTAGCTCTGCGGTATTGTTGGTGCCCGTAGCTTGGTACAAGCCATACCACAATTCCGTTAACTCATTATTTAGATAAACCGCTAAACCTGTACCGGCCTCTCCAGGGTTTGGCTCACAAGCACCATCAGTAAAGATCTTGATGTCAAAAGGCATATCAGTGATTTGCTGCTCCGAAAGCGGCGGAGTTTTAGCTTTGCTCGCCTTACTTGTAGCACTTGGTTTTACGGATGTAAAATTATAAGTTGGAGCAGACACAGACGACTTTTTACCACCGAAAGCAGATTCAGCTTCACCTAATGTGGGAAACGATTTGTATCTCGCACCGGCAAAACCATCAACTTGCGATTTACATTCATTCCAAGTGGTAAAAATACCCGGTGTACGACCTTTCCAAACCACATAATATTTCTTAGCCAAACTAACTCCTTACCAGAACCTTAAAACACGATCCCCACACCAAAATGATTCTGCTGTGGGGATGTTATTATGCCTGATTATGTTCGCAACACATAAATCATTACATAGAAGACACACTGTGTTGTGAGAATAGATGCGTTGTCAATCAAGTATAGAGCGCTAATTTTAATCACAACCTGAAAGCATCCATCTAATTAGGAGCCTCTATGTTCCTTAAGATCCTGTTTTAATTTGGTAGTTAAAGTTTGAATCTTAGGTATAACTTGCTGCATTACCGACTGAGTCATAATCATTGACTCTGTTGTCACAGTTGGCATCTTTTTCAGAATACTCTTACCATGTTCTGTTTTGTAGAAATCGATCATAGCCTCGACCTCAGCTTCAGTGAACTGCTCACTGTAGATCGTTACAATTGTTGGCTCTAGCTTTTTCCAACTCATCTCTTCTTTCATCAAGTCATTCATGCTGTGATAGTATTCATCAAAAATATCTCGTTCTGAGTCTGAAACCTCGAGTTCTTTAGACATATCAGCCATCATGCTATCCATTTGAAGGAATACCGCGTCCAACGTGGAATCGACATCCATGATCTGAAGAAGCTCTTTTACTAACGCTTGCTTCGTGTCCTGTGCAGCTGACAATTGTAGCGGAACTAGCAGAAAGAAAATGGCGAGAAGTTTGTGCATTATTAAGTCCTTTGGGCGATTTATATTAGAGAAAAGATTCGTTCGATTTATCACTAAGTGATTGTGTGGCTCAACACAAATTACATATCAACCTTTTGAATTAACTATAAATTTACTTACTTGCAATTCATAATTAAAACAGATTAAACCACACGAAAGCATATGTAATCAAATGCATCTAATCTTAAACCGCACCATTACGAAAATATACGAAGGACATCACTGAAAGCAGCTCGTTTCAAAAGATCACTGTGTTTTAGACATACCATGTCTTTTAAGCAGGAAATTAAAGGAAAAGAAACTCAACTGCGACTAAGTTATAGAACAAAAACACGGCCATACTGACTCCAATCGTTAACAGCACATTTCCTGTTTTCCATATCAGTAACCCAGTCACAAGAGCGCCGATTAAATATGGGTTTTCGAGGCTTGGCCAGAATGATTGCTCAGGAGCGAATACAATCGGCCCCCAAATAGCCGTTAATACAGCGGGGCTTGAATATCGCAGTAGGCGCCTTGCCGTACTATTCAGCCGAAGAGGAATTGAAGGCTCTAGAAACACATACCGACTAAAAAAAACAATCGCTGTCATGAGCAATATCGATAACCAAATCACGCTGATTCTCCTTCATTCGCTTGTTTCTGACCATTGTGTCGTTCAACAAATGATTCACTAATGAAGCCCGCCAACATACCTGAAATCGCAGCAATCATCAGCCCCCCTTCAACCTGATTGACCGCCATTGCCACAGAGGTCACCAATGACACCACAACACACACCACCGTTGGCAGTGTTCGAATCAAAGGAAAAACCAAAGCAATGAAAGTTGCGGCGACCGCGAAATCGAGGCCAATTTCGTTAAGTGATGGAATTTGACTACCTGCGACAATGCCGACAAAGCTGGCAATATTCCAAACGAGGTAAAATCCGCCACCCACGCCCGCGGCATACCAACGATTAAACTCTTGTTGGGATTGCCCACTGCAAATCGCGAACAGTTCATCAGTGAGCCAAAAACCAAGCAGTAAACGCCAACGTGCAGGAAGGTGACTAATTTTGTCACGCATAGAGACACTATAAAGAAAGTGTCTTGACGTAATAAACAGCGTAGTTAACAACATAGTCCCTAAACCAATACCCGCTTTAAACATACCCGCAGCCACTAGCTGAGCTGAGCCCGCAAATAAAATGGCAGACATAGCCTGAGCTTGAAGCTGATTCAGTCCAGCATCTATCGCATACGAGCCTGCTAATATGCCCCACGGTATGACGGCAATACTTAACGGCATCGCTGCCATAACGCCTTTCCATAACTGCGTACGTTTATCCATTGTGTTGTTATCCATATTCTCTTAGTTCTCGTTACATTGGTTTTCCACTGTAAAAGAGCGCTCACTTATTCGATTGTACAAAGTTGCTTTGTCACAAAAGCTAAGGTACCAAGTCAAAGCAATCAAATTAAATCAACGCATCTTAATGTACTGACCTGGAGTGTAACCGTTGGCTTTCTTAAAGTGCCTATGAAAATGACTTTGATCGTGAAAACCGCACTCTTGCGCGGTATCCGAGATCGAATGCCCTTGCTTTAACAATTTACGCGAAAGCCTGAGTCGGGATTGAATTTGATATGCATGTGGCGGAAGACCAAATTCTTTTTGAAAGGAGCGCACCAAGTGAAATGGACTTAAAGCCGCAAGCTTCGACAATTCTTCCAATGACACATCTGCTTGTGGAAAATCGTCTAAAAACTCTTTCACTAGAACAAGTTGGCGTTGAGTTTTTCCATCTAACAGAGGCTTAAGGCTCGACTTCCCATGTCGGCTAATCAGTTTAACCAACATCCCGTACATCAAGGTTTCTCTTAGCAGGCGATTATCTGATTCATCAATCGTGTTGAAAACTAATCTGAGTTGATTGGCGAGTTCAGGGTCTTCAACCACCGCTCTAGGAAAGTAAGGAGCCCCATAATTCGGCAGATTGAGTTCCTGCGTGATTTTGGCAAGTTGTTCTGGCAGTGGATACATTGCACGATATGCCCAGCCACCTTCGGTAGCAGAATGACCGCTATGAACTTCATCAGCATTGACCAGAATGATCGCATCTTGAGGCGCGACATGATGCCCTCCGGTTCGATAGAAGCGCTGAGCCCCCTGCTCAATCACACCGAGTGTGTAACCTTCATGGCTATGACGTGAGAAGTTCTGCTTTTCATATTCTGCATTGAGGATTTCAAGGCCACCGAGCTCTTCTGTGATCTTGTATTCGGCTTTCTCTTTAGAACGCTTTTTGTTATCCATAACCATCCCCAAGCCTGTTAATTATCGAGCGACTTATCAGTCTACTCTATAGGCTCTCGCAACTTTTGTACAAAATTGCGCATTTGGTCGTTTAACAAGAAGGTCAAGAAACAACAGAACACAACAACCTACCACTTAGTTGGTACAAAGATCTCATTGCGTCATGGATTGAATTAAAATTGACAATTTTTAACGTCATCCATCCTCATAATCGACACCAAACTCCGTTAGTTCTCTTAAAAAGCCATGAAACCAACACCAACCTTGATTATTTTATTTCTGTTAAACCTGACAGGATGCACGCACAATCAGTCAAAAATACTGAATGTGAACACTTCATCAGTCAATACCTACCCACAGTCGATGTCCAACTTACAACTGTGCGATACTTTATATTACGGGCGCTCAAGTAACCAAACACTCGCCGCAATTGGCAGCGAGTTTAATCGAAGAGGGTTGTTAAAAAATTGGTGCGATACCGAAACCAACAAACTGTATTTCACAAAGACAGTAGATTGGTTTGCGGGGCAAATAGAACACAAAGAAGATTCAGAGGAAGAAGCTTCTGCTGTTGTGCTGCCAGCTAATCAGGACGAATAAAATCAGTTGCATATCAGAAGGCGATTCAACGAAGTTACACACTGTACTTATACCAACTCATCTGCATATTTGAGCCTTATTACAAATTTACCCACATTTATATTGATAAATATTAACAAGTAGTTAACTATCGATATCCATTACTACTATAAGGAAATGAAAATGAAATGGATATTAGTTGCATTCGTCAGTGTTTTCTCTGTGTTCACATACGCAAAAGATTGGAAACAGATTCGTTTTACTGTTGAAGGGGCTTACCCACCATTTAGTTGGACAACACAAGATGGTCAGCTTGAAGGGTTCGAGGTCGATTTAGCCAACGCGTTGTGTATTGAGTTGGGTGTCAAATGTATTATCTCAAAAACAGATTGGGACGGTATTATCCCGTCACTCTTAAGTCGTAAGAATGATGCGATAATCGCAGCAATGACAATCACCGAAGAACGTGAAAAGAAAGTTAACTTCACCATCCCATATGCCAAAGTACCTACTCGCTTTGTGATGAAAAAAGGCAGAGAGATCAACATGGATGATGACAGCTTGAATAACCTGACTATTGGGGTTCAGCGGGCAACGATTGGTGATAAATATCTTTCTGAGATATACCCAGATGTAGACATTAAACGTTATGGCTCATTCGATGAAGCCTTTACTGATTTACTGAACGGTCGCCTTGATACTGTGTTTGGTGGCTCAATGGGACTCAACACAGGCTTCCTTGAAACGGAACAAGGCAAGGACTACCATTTTACCGGCCCTAAATTTACAGAAGAGAAGTGGTTTGGTCGAGGTATTGGCGTCGCTGTTAGAAAACAAGATAACGAATTGAAAGATCTTATCGATAGCGGGCTACAAAGGCTGATTGACAATGGTCAGCACCAAAAAATTGCGAGCAAATACTTTTCGTACAGCATTTACGAATAGACTAGAGTAAAAAGTGAACTTCACTACTTACAAGTATTGTTCACTTTTTTAAAGCTACAGATAGCAAAAAGCCGCTCATTAAGAGCGGCTTTTTTTATGGGTGGAAGCCCCAGCCACATCCCGGCACACACGTCGCCTGCTGCGGCTGCTCCCTTCCAGGCCTGACCGAGTTCACAAGTTAGTGTTGCGGGAGGACCAGAGCCTCCATAGATTCTTTTTCTAAGAGGCTTGCCTCAAAGAGTGATTGGATTATTAAGCATCGCAGCAACCATTGCAAGCTCTTCGACCCTATTTTTGAACAATTGCGGTCTAAGTGCTTATCCTTTATTCAAACCACTAGAAAATCGTAGGTAAATTCACCATTTACCTACGTTCGAAGGATTTGAGCATCTTTAAGGCTAGATATCGATGTCTTCGTTATCTTCGGTACGAATGATGTAATCAGTCATCCATGCTGTGCCTAGCAAGCACAACCAAACCACAAATACCGGATTTGGAACTTCAATGCTTGGCGTGATCACCAGAGCAGCAAAGCCTACCGTAGGCAGTGTCCAACATAATAGCTTGTTCCAACGGAAGGTCTTCAAGCGTGTCAGCGTTTCCATCGACGCCATGATGCCCGTTACACACAAAGCAACCAAAGCGGCATATGGCAAGTCGGCTATCCATAATGGCAATATCAAACCCAATGACCACCAGCTGTGTCGGCTGGCTGGCTTAAGGTGATTTGCCGCCCACCAAATAACGATGATTGACAATGTTTGTAGTGTGGTAACCCATGGAACACCATCAAGCTTACCTGCCGATTGCGTAACCATGATTCCCACCTGTAAAGTGGTAACGATCAGTCCGGAAATAATGACAACGGATAAACTGCTGCGTTTTGAAAAGACAACCATCAGCAATGGGAACAAAACCCATGCACTGACCGATAGCGTGATAGGTTGTAAAGGAAGCGTTAAACCATAAGTGGTCATAGAAACAAGCAAAGCTAATCCTGCAATGCCGCCCTGCGGTAATATCCACAATGCAGGAATGACCATTGCAAGCACTGGAATGTCACCTTCACTTAAACTGATTGCTCTCGCACAAACAACCGCTAATAATGTGGTGATCAAGAACTGAAATGTTGAAAATACCATAGCCCTCTCCTTCTACCGATCCGTGGTATTAATGAACTAGGAACTTTTAGTATGGACCAATTTTTAGCCCAAATCTTTGCTGTGATTCACCAAATTCCATATGGAAAAGTAACAACTTATGGAGATATAGCACGTTTTGCAGGTTTTCCGGGCTATGCACGCCATGTAGGTAAAGCGTTAGGTAACTTACCAGAAGGAAGTAAACTACCTTGGTATAGGGTGATTAACAGTAAAGGTGAGATCTCTTTGAAAGGGGATTCATTGGATCGCCAAAAGAAGCATCTGGTCGAAGAAGGGATTGAAGTGAGTGATGCAGGAAAGATCAAACTCAGAATATACAAATGGCAGCCCTAGGGCTGCCATCCATTTCTAATTAACGAACACCAACCAAGCGCAGGTCTGCTTGTTGCGTGTTTTCTACATCAGTAATCACAGACTTAACTGTATCTGTCGTGAAGCGTAACTTACCGTCTACATGAATCGTTGCACGCATGTTGTAACGGTGGTTAGCTTGAATTTTGTTGTTGTCGTAGCTCAATTCGAATGCGAAAGGGACTTGTTTACCATCAGCAGTGAACTCTTGAGTCGCAATCACGATTGATGATGCGTCAGCAAGTGAGATATCTTCTAGCGTTACGGTAATCACGGCATTCTCTGGTAATGCAATTCTTTCGCGATAGCTTACTGTGCCTGAAATCACTTGAGTATTCTCTGCAACGGCTTCTTGAGAAGCGCTCGTTTCTGATGTTGCTTGGCAACCAACAAGTAGGCCAAACGATAATAAAGACGTAATAAAAATTAGAGCCTTTTTCATATTCAATTTCTCTCAACATGTTTGTCGGAATCGACAAATCTACGGCCTAATTATAAGAGAGCTTTCATATTCTGTCTCGAAACCCTATGATTTATTGACAGATATTTGACTAAGCTAAATCATTAGCACACTAATCTGACACCCATTTTACGAAGAGGAATACTGACGATGAGTCAACCTTTACAAGAATTACTCAGTTTACTTCAGCTTGAAAAGCTGGAAGAAGGTTTATTCCGAGGGCAAAGTGAAAACCTAGGTCTTCCGCAGGTTTATGGCGGTCAAGTATTGGGACAAGCGCTTTCTGCTGCTCGCTATACTGTTCAAGATGACCGAAGTGTTCACTCGTTCCATAGTTACTTTCTGTACCCAGGTGATCCCGAAAAGCCCATTATTTATGATGTTGAAAACTTAAGAGATGGACGCAGCTTTAGCACACGCCGTGTTAAAGCGATTCAAAATGGCCGCCCTATTTTCTATCTCACGGCTTCTTATCATGGCGATGCTCCAGGCTTCGAGCACCAAAATCCTATGCCTGATATTCCAGGTCCGGAGAACTTTGCATCAGAAACTGAACTGGCAAGTCACATAGCTGAATTCTTACCTGAGAAACTGCGTAAGACTTTCTGTGGAGAAAAACCGATTGAGATGCGCCCTGTCACGGTTGTTAACCCGCTAAACCCTAAAAAGGCCGAAGCGAAGCAATATCTGTGGGTAAGAGCAAATGGCGCGTTGCCAGATAATCAGCTTATTCACCAATATTTGTTGGCCTACGCATCCGACTGGGGCTTCTTAGTGACAGCGCTTCATCCTCATGAAGTGTCCATTATGACGCCAAACTTTCAGGTCGCTACGATTGACCACTCTATTTGGTTCCACCGTCCGTTTAAGATGGATGAATGGCTACTTTATGCGATTGAAAGCCCGACCGCGGCTAATACTCGCGGCCTAGTACGTGGTGAAATTTACAACCAAAAAGGTGAATTAGTCGCGACTGCAGTACAAGAAGGTGTGATGCGCTTTACTAAATAGCGATCAAGCGTTGTTTTAAAAGTCCCAAATAAGTACGAGCAAACAAAAAGAGGCTAGGTTTATAATACCTAGCCTCTTTCTTTAATGACGCTTAAGAAAACTCGTCACATAAAAATCAATAAAACTCTATTCAACCTCAAGCATCGGCTCGAGTTCACTTTGTACGCGCGTTTTAATGCCATCTCCCGCGTCTCGCAGTAAATTAAATGGTGATAGCACCACTCCTTTCACCGCTCCTTCTGCTGCGCCCTGAGCTAATTCTCTACTCTTATCTGCCAACAAATTCGCTTGTACCAAAATATCCGGTACTTCCGCTCTTAGCATTTCAGATTCAGTAATAATCACTGGAATGGTTTGCTCTCGATAAGATTTACTCTCAGCAAGCATTGGTGGCATCACATCGACACGATATCGCTTTAATTCCGTCAATGTTGGAGGAATCACATCGGTTCTAACTTGTTCGACTTCTGTTCGAACACTCTTAACTTCATCTAGAATGGCGGGGATTTTTCTATCGACCGATGAAACGGTGTTATTGACTTGAGCGATGGTTTTTCTCACATCTTCAACCGTCTCTAATACTTGAGGAGCAAGTTCATCAACATGCTCAGCAAATGCCAACCACTCTTCAACTTTGAGTTCCTTGGTCAGTACCGATAAGTCTTCGATCACCTGCGGGTAAGTATCAACGATTTCACCAACTTTATTGGTAAATGAGTAGATGGTGTAACCCAAATAAAAAATGGCGACCGCCAATACCAGCTGGATAGCAGTAGATACTTTTGCAAACATGAATAGTCCTTTTCTTTATCGCAGAGGCGACATCTAAACTGAGACGATGGTGAGTGTTTTATCAGACACTGCTTAAAGCGGCAATGCTGTCGTGTACTTCAATGGTTCCATCGCAAAAGTCGATGTCACGTTAGAGATACCATCAATGCTATTCACTAAGCGTTTGTAGAAATCATCAAAGCACTTCATGTCTTTCACTTGAACCTTCATCATATAATCATACTCGCCCGCCATACGGTAGAACTCCATCACCTCTGGAAATTCAGACACGGTGTTTACAAAACGACCGTACCACTCATGAGAGTGATCGCTGGTTTTAATCAACACGAACGCGGTAAAAGAAAGGTCGAGTTTTTCAGGATTCAACAACGCGACTTTTTTCTCAATAATGCCGTTCTCTTCAAGTCGCTTAAGCCTTTTCCAACAAGGCGTGGTCGTCAAGTTGACCGCTTCAGATATGTCATTCAACGACAGCGTGCTGTCCTCTTGTAACAGCCTTAATATCTTTTTATCTACGGCATCTATCACAATTTCACCAAACCACTTTTAAAGAGAATAATTTTCTACAATTTAAGCAAAACAAAGGAAATATGGCAAAGTTTTTCTCCTTAGATATCGCTAGATTATAACCATACCAATTACAAATAATTCCTACTTAGTATCAAGAGAATGCCTATGTGTACTGACCATCAATGGATTAACAACGCGATTCGTAAAATTGAAGCTGATTACCAACGCTCAGCGGATACGCACCTGATCAAGCTCGATTTACCTAGCGTAGAAGGCATTGATATTTATCTTAAAGATGAAAGTACACACCCTACTGGCTCTTTGAAGCATCGTTTAGCGCGTTCTCTGTTCTTATACGCTATCTGTAACGGTTGGGTTGGCTCAGAAACAACGATCATTGAATCTTCATCGGGCAGTACGGCGGTGTCTGAAGCGTACTTTGCTCGCCTACTTGGTCTTCCGTTTATTGCGGTAATGCCAAAATGCACAGCGAAGAAGAAGATTGAGCAGATTGAATTCTACGGCGGCCAAGCGCACCTTGTTGATCGCTCAGATGAGATTTACGATGAGTCTCGCCGTTTAGCAGAAGAGTTGAATGGTCACTACATGGACCAATTTACTTACGCTGAGCGCGCAACCGACTGGCGTGGTAACAACAACATCGCGAACTCGATTTTCAATCAAATGCAGATGGAAGATCACCCAGTTCCGGCATGGGTAGTAATGAGCCCAGGTACTGGCGGTACTTCTGCGACTATTGGCCGTTTCATTCGCTACCAACAGCATGAAACTAAGCTTTGTGTTGTCGACCCAGAGAACTCAGTATTCCTCGAATACTTCCAAACAGGCAATGCGAACGTGAAAGGCAATACATTCAGCAAGATTGAAGGTATTGGTCGCCCACGTGCAGAACCAAGCTTCATTCCTGGTGTGGTTGACGAAATGCGTAAAATCCCAGACGCAGCAAGCATCGCAACGACACATTGGTTGTCTGATATTCTTGGCCGCAAAGTTGGCGCATCAACCGGTACTAACATGTACGGTGTGCTTCAGCTAGCCAGTGAGATGAAAGCGCGTGGAGAGAAAGGTTCTATCGTGACTTTGCTATGTGACAGCGGTGAACGTTACCTAGACACTTACTTCAATGACGAGTGGGTAAATCTGAATATCGGTGACCTACAACCTTACGCGGCGAAGCTAGAAGCTTTCTCGCAAACGGGTGAGCTGGCTTAAGATCGAAACTAGCATTCATAGCTAAGACTAGGGCGTGCTGACCTTTCGTGGTTAAATTTTGTTCGTATGGGGACGCCTAGTCAAAAGCGTTTTAATCGCGGCGAAGGGGAAGTCGCCTAGTCATTCTAAGCAAATCTCCCTCAACAAAGAGTAAAACGCTTTTTGCGGGGGCGCCCAGCTCGAACCCTCCGGGCAGCGTTTGCTGGTCATTTCTACTGCGTTATCGGCTTCTCATGTAGGCTAGCTACACATCAAAGCCTCTGCCTTGTATAAATACCCTGCAACTCGCTGCAAAAATCAGCTCGAAAGATCAACACGCCCTAAATACAAAACAAAAAAGAGCCCATGATGGGCTCTTTTTGCTATAGATAGTTTGCAGTCAGTGTCGCTTATTCCTATGTCTTTACTGCTAATGCGACAAATTATTCTGGCTTCTGCTTTGCTTCAAACGCCGCTAGTTGCTCAGGTGTCGCTTTTGGCTGATGGTTTTGTTTCCACTCATCGTAAGTCATGCCATAAACGCGCTCACGAGCGTCATCGATATCCAAATCTAGGCCTTGTTGCTCAGCTTCGGCTTTGTACCATTTACTGAAACAGTTGCGGCAGAAGCCCGCCAAGATCATTAGGTCGATGTTTTGCACATCTTTATTGCTATCTAAATGTGCTAACAGGCGACGAAAGGTTGCTGCGTCTAGTTTATCTTGTTCTTCTTGAGAAAGATCTTTGTATTTAAATTCAGCCACTTTACTTTCCTTTAGTATTTGTTTTCTTGTATTCATTCGTTGAGCTGTAGTTGTTATACAAAAAAAGCCTGCCATTCGCTAGGAGCAAACGCAGGCTTTTCTATATTGTTACACTATTCCATGTTCATTGGCCGTGCGTGTTCATTAACCGTGACTGCTTCTTCCCACGTTGTCATGGCTCAGCTCTTTATTTAGAACCGCTTCCACATGACCAGGTGAACGTGTTGTGCCTGAAATCAATCGGTACATCGCAGGGATGACGAACAGAGTAACCAACGTCGCGAAGCCCATACCGAAGAAGATAACTGTACCCACTGCCACTCGGCTTTCATAGCCTGCGCCTGTTGAGGTAATCAATGGAACTGCACCGGCTAGCGTCGTAAACGCCGTCATTAAGATTGGACGCAAACGTCGTGCTGAAGCATCAATGATCGCCTTTTCAAACTCAATGCCACGGTCACGAAGTTGGTTAGCAAACTCTACGATCAGAATACCGTTTTTAGTTACCATACCGATCAACATGATCATACCTATTTGGCTGTACACGTTAAGACCTTGGTTCATCAGTACGAGGCCTAAGAAGCCACCGAAGATACCCATAGGAACCGTGAACATCACCACTAACGGGTTGATGAAGCTTTCAAACTGCGCAGCCAATACCAAGTACGCGACTAGCATCGCTAACGCAAACACCACTAAAATACTCGATTGGTTCTCTTTGAAGTCTTTTGACTCTCCAGAATAGCTCACAGAAATATCACCCGGTAGTTGCTCAATCGCTTGTTCATCAAGGAAGTCGAGTGCGTCACCCAACGTATAACCTTCCATTAAGTTCGCTTTAATGGTCACCGATTTCTGCTTGTTGTAGTGCGACAAACGAATCGATGAAGCGACTTCTTCAATATGCGTCAGCGTATCTAGTGTCACTAACTCACCAGATTGAGTACGCATATAGATTTGACTTAAGTCGTTAGCGTTATTGAAGCTATTTTCATCACCACGAAGGTAAACATCGTATTCTTCGCCACGGTCCACAAACGTGGTTTCGCTGCGCCCACCAAGCATGATTTCTAGCGTGTCTGAGATATCTGATACGCTGACACCCAACTCGGCTGCTCGTTGCTTATCTACGGTTACCAACAACTCTGGTGTTTTCTCCGAGTAATCGATGTCCGCACCTTCCATCATTGGTGAATCTTCAGCCGCTTGCTTTAACAGTTCGCCCCATTTCTGAAGCTCAGAGTAATCAGAGCCACCCAGTACAAACTGCACAGGCTCACTTGAACCACCTTTGAAGCCCGGCATGAACGGGAATACACGCACATCAGGAATACCATTCAACGATTTACGGACTTCGCTCAACGCTTCCTGAGCCGTCTCTTCACGTTCATCCCAATCTTCTAAGATCATGATAACGAAGCCCGTTTGGTCGCCCGCATTACCACCAAACGCTGGTGATTGAATGCTGAATGACTTCAAGAAGCCCTGACCAAGCAACGGCATTAGACGCTCTTCAACGATGTCCATATTGGCAGACATACGATTATAGCTGGTTGCATCAGCGCCACGAACAAACGCAAAGATAACACCACGGTCTTCTTGTGGAGTCAGTTGCGACGGCACTTGTTGCATCAAACCATAACTACCGCCCATACACGCGATAATGATGATTGGAGCAGCCCAACGCCAGTTTAAAGCACGGCGCAATACTGAGCGGTATCCAGATTCAAGTTTGCCAAATACGCGCTCGACAAACAGGTTAAAGCGGTTTGGTTTAACGTTCGCTTGTAGGATTTTACTGCCTAACACTGGCGTTAACGTTAATGCGACTAGCGACGAGAAGATCACCGACATAGCGAGCAATACAGAGAACTCGGTAAACAAGAGACCAACCATGCCGTCCATGAACGAGATTGGTAGGAATACCATTACCAATACAAGCGTTGTTGCGATTACCGCAAAGCCTACTTCACGAGTACCTTTATACGCAGCAAGCAGTGGCGATTCACCACGTTCAATATGGTGGAAAATGTTCTCAACCACCACGATCGCATCATCGACCACCAAACCAATCGACAGGATAAGTGCCATCAGGGTAATCAGGTTGATAGAGAAACCGAAGTAGTACGCGGCAATAAACGACGAGATCAGAGATACCGGCACGGTTACCGCGGGAATAAGTGTTGCACGTGCTTGACCAATAAAGATGTAAAGCACAAGGATAACTAAGCCACCCGTAATAAAGAGTGTGCTGTAAACCTCTGATATCGAACGGTCGATGAAGACTGTTGAGTCATAATCGACAGCCAAACGAGTACCATCTGGCAAGAACTTTTGAATTGCTTCGACTTCTTTATGGACTAAGTCAGCAACCTCAAGTGGGTTCGCATCTGACTGAGGCACGATACCCATACTTACGTTAACAACGCCGTCACTTTTAAAGGTCGAGTTCTCGTTTTCTGCGCCAATATACACATCCGCTACGTCTTTCAAATAGATAGGTGTATTATCAGAGGCACGTTTAACGACTAGGTATTCGAAATCTTCCGCTTCAGTGTAAGAACGAGCGGTACGCACCGACATTACAATCGCATCGTTACGTACTTCACCACCTGGGCTTTCAATGTTCTCACTGTTAAGAGCAGAAGTGATGTCCGAGGTAGTAACGCCACGACCCGCCATCTGCGCAGGTTTCAGCTTCACGTACATTACTTTGTACAAGCCACCCGAGATATCCACCGAACTCACACCAGAGATCAAACTAAAGCGGTCAATCAACACACGTTCTGTGTAGTCAGTTAACTGCGTTCGGTCCATCTCGGTTGAACTTAGGTTGATATAAACCGATGCTTCGCCACTACCGTTGTTCTTATAAACAATCGGGTCGTCGGCTTCATCAGGCAATGATCGCTGAGCACGAGCGACCGCATCACGCACATCACTCACACCCGTATTGAGGTCGTAACCAAGCTCAAAGGTAATCGTGATACGCGACATGCCGTTACGCGTTGTAGATTCGATCTCATCGATACCACTAATACCGGATAACTGATCTTCAAGATTGGAAGTTATTTGGCTTTCAATGATGGTGGCAGACGCACCCTCATAACGTGTACTGATCGACACCACTGGACTTTCAATATCTGGCATCTCACGAACAGCAAGCTTGTTAAATGAGACAATACCAAACACAACCAAAAGCAGGCTCAATACGATAGCCGCTACTGGTCTCTTTACAGAAACATCAGATAACAACATTAGTTAGCGCCTTCTTGTGTTGCTGCATTTTCATCAAGATTAGCTGTATCGGCCTCAAGTTTAGCGGGGCGATTAACGGCTAGCTCTTGAACCAAAACACCGTCGCGCATGTTCACGATACCTTGCACCACGATCTTCTGACCAATCTCGATACCTTTCTCAATCACGACTTCGTTATCGATACGTGCACCTAGGAACACTTCTGTTCGAGTTGCCTTGTTATCTTCATCAATTACGTAAACAAAACGTTTAGTGCCCGAATACTCCAATGCTTGAACTGGAATAATCGGCGCTTCTACTGGTGGAAAGTCCATATCAGCCGCCACTAACATGCCTGGCTTCAGATAATCATTGTTGTTATCGAAATGGATTCGAACTCGTAAGTTCAAGGTTTCAGCGTTGATACGAGAATCAATACCGACCACAGTACCTGTAAATTGAGTATCGCCCCACGCACTGGTGCGAGCCGTTACTTTCATGCCTTTAGATAGCTTAGAAAGATAACGCTCAGGAATTTGAAGGTCTAACTGCATCACAGACAAGTCATCTAATGTCACCAGTTCAGTGCCTGCAGTGACCATTTTTCCGCGGCTAAAGTCGATGAAACCAACGGTGCCAGAGAAAGGTGCGCTAATGTGAAGATCTTTTAGGTTTGCATTTGCGGCAGCCAGTCGAGCATTAGCAATTTCTACATTGGTTTTCTGAGCGTCGATTTCGGTTTGTGTGATCGCGTTACGTTTCACTAGGCGTTCAAATTCCGCTAGCTTACGTTTCTCATCTTTTAGATAAGCTTGCGCTTCTGAAACCGCAGCTTTAGCTTTGTCGTCATCTAACTGAACCAACATTTGCCCTTTGGTGACATCTTGATTAGCTTTGAAATTAATAGAATCAACTCTGCCAGCCACTTCAGAAGTAATAATCACAGATTGTTCGGCTTCTAACTTACCGACCAAAGAGAGAGATTGGCTAACTTGGTGAATATCAACCTGTTCAGTAACAACAGTAACAGTACTTGGGCCCATGCGTTTTGCGAGTGCGGCTGGAGACGCCATAAGAATAGACAAGCTAAGCAGGGTTAAAACAGATTTATGCTTCATAATAATGGTCTGCAAGTAAGATTTAAGATCTATAAATGAAATTAACGATATTCTATCAACTGATGAATGCTGTAACGTCAAGAAGTGTAAATCTAGGTCAAATTCCATTTACGTTTTGTCGCAAATTACACAAACCAAACACAATACAGAAAGCCAGTTACCTCAAGGTGTTACGTATCACTACGTAACACCTTAATAGAGATGTTCACTTCACGAGCAATATGCGTACTTTTCGCCATCTTTGCCCAAAAAGGCAGCATTTAACACAAAACCATAAGAAAAACTCTTTACAGGTTTAACGTGTTTGCTATGATGCGCTCCGCACTTGAGAGATGCGTTGGGAAAAACATCTCTTTAGCCTATCCATTACGAGTTAGGAAAAAACACCCTGGAGGGGTTCCCGAGTGGCCAAAGGGAGCAGACTGTAAATCTGCCGGCACTGCCTTCGATGGTTCGAATCCGTCTCCCTCCACCATATTCTTCTTACCTCTTTTAAGAGTTAAGAGAGCAACCTAGTTGATGGGCTTATGGGAAAACATCAATTTAGGCTTACTTTGTGAAGAGTAAGACATACCCTGGAGGGGTTCCCGAGTGGCCAAAGGGAGCAGACTGTAAATCTGCCGGCACTGCCTTCGATGGTTCGAATCCGTCTCCCTCCACCATATTCTTCTTACCTCTTTCGAGAGTTAAGAGAACAACCTAATTGATGGGCTTATGGGAAAACATCAATTTAGGCTTACTTTGTGAAAAGTAAGACACACCCTGGAGGGGTTCCCGAGTGGCCAAAGGGAGCAGACTGTAAATCTGCCGGCACTGCCTTCGATGGTTCGAATCCGTCTCCCTCCACCATATTCTTCTTACCTCTTTCTAGAGTTAAGAGAGCAACCTAGTTGATGGGCTTATGGGAAAACATCAATTTAGGCTTACTTTGTGAAAAGTAAGACACACCCTGGAGGGGTTCCCGAGTGGCCAAAGGGAGCAGACTGTAAATCTGCCGGCACTGCCTTCGATGGTTCGAATCCGTCTCCCTCCACCATATTCTCCTTAATTGGAAAATCGAAAAGCCAACTCATTGAGTTGGCTTTTTTCGTTTCCGAGCTTTATATCTTTCTAAACGCATCTTTCTAAACATTGCCCTCAACTTCCTAAACACTAACCCACTACTACAAAAAACTTGATCAGTCTGACTCATTCGGACATCAGTGCTCCCATACTTAAGCATGACGCTCACAAACCAGATAAGCAGCGCAACCTAAGTAGTTTGTAGAAACTTGCTCTTTGCATTTACTCTCAATGTCCTGTTTCTGATGCACCGTGATCTCAGGCGCCAATACGGATTCAAAGAACTTTGTCATTACTCATTACATCCAGATGAAATCAGTTAGTTAGTCTCAGGTTAATCCAATATTTGAATAAGATACATCTCTTATATTTGTCTTGATGACACTCTTCCTCTACTCATGTTATTTCTCTGTTCCGCATGTTTCGTCATATTGGTATTGCTCCGTGAATCTAAAACTCTCCCCCCTCAAAAAAAGCTTAAAGCCAATTTCCCAGACGCAACTTACAGATACATATTATTAGGCGCAAAAAAGCCCCTACAGATTTCTCCGTAGGGGCTTTCAATAATCAAAGCAATATCTAGTTAACTCATTTTTAGTTAACTATCGAGATTAACCTTGAATACCAACAATTAGCCAAGGCGCATTGTCAGTAGTTAGATCGCGTTCTAAATGCCAGATATCAGTGATATCTTCTTCGATGCCATCCGCTGTATCACGGTAACGACCACTAAACTGAAGGCTTAGCTGTGCTTTGCTACCATCGTGGTCTGCACGAACGATTTCAGCATCAACGTACATTACGTCTGTGTGCTGATCACCCTCTAGCTTGTTACGCTCAGCTTTCAGATCTTCAAATAAGCTTGGAGATACGTACTCTTCAATCGTGTTAAGCTCGTTGTGGTTCCATGCACCTTGCAGTGTACGGTAGTGCTCACGAGAGCCATTGATGAAGGCCGCTTGATCAAAACCCGGTGGGTAATTATGCGGAACATCGCTTTGAGCACCAAAGCCAAAGCCGCCAGCAGCACCTTGTGGTTGAGATTGAGGTTGTGCTTGCTCGAAGTTATGAACATTTGGCTGTTGCTTAGGTTGCTCATACTTGTTCTGACCCATACCACCGAATGCTGGCTGTTGGCCACGTCCATTCTGCTGATTCATTGAGCCCTGCTTGGCCCCCAACATTCCACGCAGGAATTTAAACGCTAGGAAAGCGATTAGACCCATAATCAGAATATCCATAAACTGGATACCTTCAAATGCGCCGCCAAAGAATGCAGCTAAAAGACCACCGGCAAGTAAACCACCTAGTAGACCGCCCATAAGGCCTTTCTTGCTAGAGTTAGCTGCTGTGTTCTTACCCGTCTGATCTTGTCGGATCGAGTTAGTGTTTTGTTGTTTTGGTGCTGGAGCCGTTTTGAAGCTTTTGCCAAATGACTTACCACCACCAAACTTTTTCGCTTCCGCGATTGGCGTCACCGCGACTGTTACCAACAGGATCGCGACTAGTGAGAAAAATCGTTTCATTATTATCCTTTATAGGGTTCTTTATCTTTCGACACCTTAATCATACTCGTTAACAAAGAACAATGAAATATTCACGGCGTTTACACATGTATCATAATATTGCTGCTATTAATTGGTTACTTAATTAGCGAAGGGATTGACGGCAATCGGGGGCAGCATTAAAATATTGAACGATGTTCATTTATAGAAAGTACTCATGGCAAGAAGAAACGATCATACTCGCGAACAATTAGTGCAATTAACTTTAAAGACAGTGACCGACTTCTTAGCTGAGCACTCCTACCACGAGTTAAGTCTACGTAAAATTGCCAATATGATTGGCTACGTTCCTAGTACCCTAGTTAATGTATTTGGTAACTACAACCTATTGCTCTTGCATGTTGTTGCGCAAACCCTAGACGAACTCGCTGCCGAATCCGCATCTGTCGTAGAACAATCGAGCAATCCTCAACAAGCATTGTTTAACCTTGCTTACTGTTATCACGACTACGCACAAAAGCACCCTCACCGCTGGCAGCTTATCTTCGAACACAACATGAATGGCGAAAACCTTCCTGAGTGGCAATCGAACCGAATCGATCGAATGACTGGCATGTTAGAACAATTACTTATAGCGATCGCACCAGAGCACACAGAAAGCGAAGTGGTTAAAGCGAGCCGTGTATTATGGTCAGGTGTGCATGGAATTACGCTACTTAGCGTTGATGACAAGTTTTTCGCGTCAGAGCCTATTGATGGTAAAGAGTTGATTAATAACCTAATCTCAAATTACTTGACCAACTGGTAATCATCCAAGGAAAGACAATGAACAACAGCAGCCACTCTTCGCTGTTAACGCAAAAAAGGTTCCTACCCTATTTTATCACCCAGTTTCTAGGAGCCTTTAATGACAACATATTCAAAAATGTGCTGTTGTTGTTTGTTGCCTTTGCGAGCATAGACACTCTTCCTATTTCCAGTAATTTATTCATTAACTTAGCTGCTGGCCTTTTTATTCTGCCCTTCTTCTTATTTTCTGCTTTAGCTGGCGTACTGGCTGATAAATACGAAAAATCTTGGTTTATCCGTAAAGTTAAGCTCCTTGAAATACTAATAATGTCATTGGGTGCGGTCGGATTTATCTACGAAAGCTACGGTATACTGCTTTTGCTTCTGTTTCTAATGGGAACGCAAAGTGCTTTCTTTGGCCCGGTGAAATATGCCCTGCTTCCTCAACAGTTAGAGACAAAAGAACTAGTAACCGGCAATGCGTTAGTCGAAACAGGCACATTCTTAGCGATCCTGATTGGCACTCTAGGCGCGGGGGTTATCGCGTCAGAAGAGAGCTCAAAGCTTATTGCCGCTGTGTGTATTGTTTTGTTTGCTGTTCTTGGGTACGTATCAAGCTGCTTTATTCCTGAAGCGCCAAGCAATGCTCCAGATCTAAAAGTGAAATGGCAGCCAGTGAAACTAACTCGCACCACACTGGCTATTGCTAAAAAAGATCGCCCTACTTTCCAAGCATTAATGTCTATTAGTTGGTTTTGGTTCCTTGGTGCAGCTTACCTAACTCAGTTCCCCAATTTCACCAAGCTGCATTTAAATGGCACAGAAAGCTCCGTTGCGTTTTTACTGGCGCTGTTTTCGGTAGGTATTGCGATAGGGTCTTTGGCTTGCGATAAACTATCTAATCATCGAATTGAAATCGGTATCGTGCCAATAGGCAGCCTTGGTATCTCAATATTTGGCTTGTTGATGGCAATATCGATTCCCGAATCACTGCCTGATTTTAGCTCTTTCCACCAATTCGTGACGTATTCTGAGCTGTGGCCACTATTTTTTCACCTCTTATTATTAGGCATATCAGGTGGTATCTTCATCGTTCCGCTTTATTCCTTAATGCAGTTGCGTGCCAAACCAAACGAGCGTGCACAGGTGATCGCAGGGCTCAACATCTACAACTCACTATTCATGGTGGGAAGCGCCGTTCTCGGTATCATCTGCCTAACTGTTCTTGAACTTTCGATTCCGCAACTGTTTGTATTACTCGCACTGTTTAACACGTTAGTTGTGTTTTACCTTTTCTATCAAGTACCTATCTATGCGTTCCGTTTTTTCACATGGGTAGTCACTCACACCATGTACCGTGTAAAGCATAAGAACCTACATCACCTACCAGAGAAAGGTGGAGCACTCATCGTATGTAACCATGTGAGCTATATGGATGCATTATTATTGAGTGCCGTTTGTCCTCGCCTTATCCGTTTTGTAATGGAAGAAGACTATGCAAAGCTTCCACCATTGCGACGCTTCTTGAGACGAGCTGGAGTTATTCCTATCTCATCAACAAATCGTAGTTCGATGCGTAATGCCTTCAAAGATGTTGAAGATGTACTGCGTGAAGGGCATATCGTCTGTATTTTCCCAGAAGGAAAGCTTACTTCAGACGGAGAAGTCGCCGAATTCATGCGTGGTATGGAACTCATCATCAGACGCTCTCCAGTCCCTGTCATTCCAATGGCACTTAAAGGATTGTGGGGCAGCTACTTCAGCCGTTTCAAAGGAAGAGCGTGCAAAGGCTTACCAACCCGTTTTTGGACGAAGCTAGAGATAGAAGCTGGCGAACCTATTCTACCGAAAGATGCAAATTGCGAGACACTCCGCCAGGCTGTTGCAGATCTTCGAGGCTCAAACCGCTAAGTTAAGTAAACTAAGCAGCGATTAGTTGAATGATTAAATAGTTAATATCGTTAAATAACGAGTTCTCTAGACAACATTTATGAAGCCGCATTCAACCGAGTAACATCCAGCCGCATCTATATCGATGGAAGAGTATATCCATGAACAAGCGTTAAGTTTTACTTAACGTTTGTTCAATTCATTTAGACTTACTTACCATTGAGTTAAGCGTATAGTCTTCCAATACGCTGCCATAACCATAAATGACAACCTAAATATAATGAATTTAAAAAAGTCTGTTCCATTTTATATTGCTGCTCTATTTTGCTTAACCCCTTGGGTAAGCTCACCGACTGCACTTGTTATTGGCTTCCTATTGGCGAGTCTAGGCTTGGTACCTGAGCACTTAGAAGTCGGCAAGTTAACGAAGAAGCTATTGGCCTACTCGATTGTTGGTTTAGGTTTTGGCATCCAGTTTGAAAAGGCACTGGCGGTAACAGGTGATGGCATTGGCTTGATTGTCACAACGATCATTGGCACGTTGGTCATTGGGTGGTTCTTAGCAAAACGTATGGGATTGGATCGCACCACGGGCTACCTTATCTCTTCTGGTACCGCTATTTGTGGTGGTAGCGCTATCGCAGCGGTCGCTCCTGCAATCAAAGCAGACGATGAGCAAATTGGCTTGGCATTAGCCACTGTGTTCGTATTGAACTCAGTCGCTCTGTTCTTATTCCCTATGATTGGCCATGCTCTTGAGCTAAGCCAGCAAACTTTCGGTACATGGGCGGCAATCGCAATTCATGATACTTCTTCGGTTGTCGGTGCAGCATCGGCGTATGGCGAAGAGGCACTCACGACAGCAACAACACTCAAGCTAGCTCGTGCACTTTGGATCATCCCAATCGCGCTGATCAGTGCAATGATTTTTAAGAACGATCAAAAGAAAATTACAGTCCCTTATTTCATTTTCTTCTATTGTGCCGCTATCGCCGTTAGCGACTTATTGCCGCAATTTGAGATGGTCTACCAGGGAATTTTTGATATATCTAAACGTGCACTCGTAGTGTGCCTGTTCTTGATCGGTTGTGGTATCTCAGTTGAGAAGCTCAAAGCAGCAGGACCAAAACCGTTAATGTTTGGTATTACGATGTGGGTAATGATTTCTACTGGGTCATTAGCGTGGTTAACACTCGTCTAATGCGAAGGGAAACGCGATCTATTGGTTAGCTTGCAACAAGCTAACGAGAAAAATAAAAAGGCAAAGCTCCAATGGGCTTTGCCTTTATCGTTTATTTCCTAAGTATCTATGGTTGCTTAAACATCTTTTGTTAATTAGGCACCTGTTGTTAATTAAGCATCCATTGTTGCTTAAGGATCTAATGTTACTTAAGTATCTGTGCTCGAAGCAGTCACTAATCAAACAGGGGCTTATCACTCTTTTTGCTCTCTTTTTTCATCAAAACAAGCACTACAACCAATACAAATGCGGTAAGCTCAGCTAATGATCGAGTCAATCCCGACGATGTTACTGCTTGGCCTATCTGCAGTAAGACCGCAACAATGAGGGCGATTTTCATAATAAGACCTTATTCTATAATCCGTTCTTTATAGGGCTTATTATGATGGATGGTTATAAAGATAATAAATTCTGTTTTGAACTATCTAATTGCTAAATTAACTAAACTAGTCCGATTGACCCTCTAACCACTTAATAAAAGTTCTGACCTTAGGCCGTTTTTCAGTGCCTAACGGACAAATTAAATCATATCCTTTGTCTGTATCCATACTCGGATAAGGCGTGATCAGTTCACCCGTCTCTATATATTGCTTAACAAAGTGATAGCGTCCCATCGCAACACCAATATTGTACAGTGCACTCTTTACACCCATATCTCGATGACTCACGCAATAAAACTGATCATACAGATCAACATCCAAACCGTTGTGCTTAATCCATCGTTGCCAAACATCGGACCCCAATGCATGTATAAAATTAATCCTATGTAACGACTCTACTCCATCATCAAAGATATTGTGTTCAGCAGCATAACTCGGTGTACATACCGGTATGTACTTTTCACCAAACAAGCGTTGTCGGTGCATATCTTTGAGGTCTTCAGCACCATAATAAATAGCAACATCTAAGTGGTTTTGATGAAAATCCTGCTCCTCTTGCGAGAAAATGTTGAGATTAAACTTAGGGTATCTCTGTTTAAAATCAGCCAGTCTTGGCAATAACCAACTGTTAGCAAATGCAGGGCTCGTACCAATATTGATCTGTCCGTACAAGTCTGTGTTAGTAATGTCTTCAATCTCACCAAAAATAGAACTTAACGACTTCGACAAGGTTCGTTTAAAACGCTGACCTTCTTCAGTTAACGCAAGCTTACGAGTTCCTCGCACAAACAAATTAAAACCGAGTTCTCCTTCTAATACTTTAATCCGATGGCTTACTGCACCTTGCGTGAGATGTAATTTTTTCGCCGCCAGTGTGAAGCTCATGTTCTCGGCAGCGACATTAAAAGTATGAAGGTTTCTCAGTAAAGATTGATGGTTAGCCATACGAACTCATGCATTAAAAATTTTAATTCATACTACTACCCGTTTCGTTTGTTTGCATCAAGAAATAAGTTTCTAATACCCACAGTTGCTTAAAATCCTGCTTCGATCAACATTTGGTTCTACGCTTTGACGATCAGGAACATTAAAAAAATTAATTACAAACTTAGGGGTACATATGAATATACTCGGGTATATGCAAAAAGTAGGTAAGGCATTAATGGTTCCAGTCGCCACACTGCCAGCTGCAGCAATCCTTATGGGGATCGGCTATTGGTTGGATCCTGTGGGATGGGGTTCAGAAAGTATTTTAGCCGCATTCTTGATCAAATCTGGCGGTGCTATCATCGACAACATGGCGGTTTTATTCGCGGTAGGTGTCGCATTTGGCTTAAGTCGAGATAAAAATGGCTCTGCCGCATTATCTGGTTTTGTGATGTTCCTTGTCGTCACCACACTTCTTGCTCCGGGCTCTGTTGCTCAATTAATGAATGTTGAACTCAGTGAAGTGCCTGCGGCATTTGGCAAAATCAGCAACCAATTCGTGGGCATCGTTGTTGGTATCATTTCTGCTGAAATCTATAATCGTTATTCAACCGTAGAACTTCCTCAAGCATTAGCCTTCTTCAGCGGTAAACGTTTGGTTCCTATCCTGACTTCAATCGCAGGTATGGCTCTCTCTTTTGCTCTGTTATACATCTGGCCAGCTGTGTACGACTCTTTAATCGTTTTGGGTATTAAACTCGAAGGTATGGGGGCTGTGGGAGCTGGCCTATTTGGCTTCTTTAACCGTCTGTTCCTATCAGTTGGTATGCACCACGCTCTTTATCCTGTGTTCTGGTTCGACGTTGTAGGCATTAATGATATTCCAACCTTCTTAGGCGGCGCACAATCTATCGCTAACGGTACGGGCATTCCGGGTAAAACAGGCATGTACCAAGCGGGCTTCTTCCCTATCATGATGTTTGGCTTACCCGCTGCGGCATTAGCGATGTACCACTGCTCAAATGCGGAAAACAAGAACCAAGTATTTGCAATCATGCTTGCAGCGGCCATGGCTTCATTCTTCACCGGTATCACAGAGCCGCTAGAGTTCAGTTTCATGTTCCTAGCACCAGTATTGTTCCTATTGCACGCAGTATTGACAGGTCTATCGCTTTACATTGCAGCAAGTATGGAATGGATGGCAGGGTTCGGCTTCTCTGCTGGTTTCGTTGACCTAGTACTATCAAGCCAAAACCCACTAGCAACTAACTGGTACATGCTCTTAGTTCAAGGTGTTGTATTCTTCGCGCTTTACTACTGCATTTTCCGCTTCGCTATCATTAAATTCAACCTGCGAACCCCGGGACGTGGTGAAGAGATGGAAGCAGAAAAAGAGCTAGAAACTCCAGAAGCACTGGCTAACCTAACCAATGGCTACATTGAAGCCGTCGGCGGTGCAGACAACATCCTAGAAGTAGATAACTGTATTACTCGCCTACGCTTAACTGTAAAAGACTCAGGGGCAGCTGATAGTGACAAACTGAAGAAACTAGGTGCGGCAGGTGTGGTACCTGTTGGTAAAGGTGGCCTACAAGTTATCATTGGCCTAGGTAAGGTCGATAAGGTCGCTGAACAAATGAAGAAGGCTCTTGCTTAAGTTAAGCAACCAGATGGAAAGATAAAAAACCTTAATGACCAGATGAAATACTAAGAATTTGTGACGGCTTCACCACCGTCACAACCCCCTGAAGCGCAATTACGACTAGTCACCGTGTATTGCGCTTCATTTTATTATTCTCAGTTCTATTTAGAACGTATCTGCTGTAACCACTGTGCCAACCCTGTGCGCGAAACCTTAATACCTTGCTGTTCTTGCTCTGGCATATGGTAGTACTCGACAGGAAATTTGAACCGTTCAAGACGGCCATTTAATTGCTCGGCAAACCATTCTTTGGGTGGTAAATCCGTACAATCTACAATAGCGACAGGTCGAAATCCGAATTCATCGTCTTCAATTGGAACGATAAACGCCTGATTGATTGCAGATAATTGATTCAGTGCTCGCTCAATTTCTTCACAGTGAATATTCTCACCTCCAGAAATAAATTGATTATCTGCACGGCCAATAATCGATACTTGTTCGCCAACCCACTCACCAAGATCTTTACTGTCGAACCAACCTTGGTCATCCACCAGAGGCGTTAAGTCACCTTGATAGTAATAACCAGAAGCAAGTGTATTACCGCCAATATAGATACGTTGATCTTCAATCTTCAATTGGCGTTGGTCGAGAACAAAGCCTGCCGTTTTGGTGCCATCGATGGGTTTCGCGGTCACTGTCGAAGCCGCTTCTGTCATGCCATATCCAAGCCAAGTTTCGATACCCATTTGTTGAGCTTCAAGCCCTAGCGCTTCTGGGATATGGCTCCCACCTAACAACACATGAGTTAAAGTAAGTGCTTGTTTACTCTTCAGTAATCGATGTAGCTGAGTAGCCACTAATGAGGCATGACTGCAACCTTCGATGTCTGACTCAAGCTTACCTGACCCTATTTTGATACAGCCACCAGCAGCTAACCAACGATGGACAATCGCTAATCCCGATACGTGGTACATCGGCAAGCTAAGTAGCCATGTATCAGCTTGTTCAAAGTGGAAAACGTCGAGTAAGCCCTGAGCTGAACATAAGTGTTGCTGCAACGTGTGCGCCACCGCCTTCGGGTTTCCGGTAGAGCCAGAAGTGAATACGATGCTCGCTAAAGATTGAGGACTAAAGTGTACGTTTTCCGGTGTTTTTGGTTTGTCATCATCATCGACCTTAACTTCGTTCAAGCAAGGCAACGTTACCAATATAGTCTTGAGTTCAACAGCATCAAAATGATCTAGCCCACAGCTATCTAATAACCACAGGTATCGCCTATCTGATTGGCCATAAAGGGATTCAAGCTTCTGCGTTAAACGAGCTTTCGGCTGAGGCATGGTAAACGCACAAACCACACCTAAATTTAAGGCCGCAAGATACACTGGAATCACTTCAGCTTGGTTCTTACCGGCAATCGTCAGTACATCACCTTTAGATAGGCCTTGTTGAGACAACTGTTGTTGGTACTCACTCACTAACGTTGATACTTGCAGCCAAGTGCAATTTCGGTCAGGAGTCACTAACGCTGTTTGATGTGGGTTCTGTTGCGCCCACTGTACCCAGAACGGGTGATGAATAGATTGTGGGCGCATCATAGAATAACCGAAAAATAAATGAAGAACCGACCGAGCTAATTAAATCGCCATTCAACTAGCTCGTAAAACGTACCGCACAATAGCTTTGTCTAAGAAGACCAAATCAATTGCTGCTGCTCAAGAGTTGAAACTGGAAGCTCACAACCTGGCCAAGAGACTTCTAGTTGCTGCTGATACAAGCCAATCGTATCAAGTCCCGGTACTTCGTTTGGTAGATACTGCTGGGCCAAACGAGCAATCTGCGTCAGACCTAGACTAGACTCTATACTTGAACTCAATATAGGTTTAATCCCAAGTTGCTGTGCTCGCTCAATGATTGCTACACAACGCTCTACAGAACCAATAAGAGTTGGCTTGATCACTACAGCTTTAACACCAGTTAGGTCACTTAGATCAAACTCTGGGCTTCTTACCGCTTCTTGTAGTGTTTCATCCCACGCAATTGCCACACCATGGTCGATAGCAAATGCCAAGCTGTCTTCAGGTTTCAGGCAAGGCTCTTCAATAAAGCTAATGCGTTGACGCAACGACGGCGAAATGTACTTAATAAATTGCTTCGCTTTTTCTGGCTTCCACGCACGGTTAGCATCTAGCCTCAAACTTAAGTCAGGAATTGATTCAAGGAATAAGCTCACCAGCATGCCATCACGAATGGCTTCATAAAGGCCCACTTTTACCTTGGCAACCTTCTCGCCTCTCATCCCATTGAGAACAGGAATCAGCTCATCCGGATCTCCTGTGCACAAAGGCGCAGCTTGATAATTACCTTCAGCGTTGAGATCACCGCGTAACTCCATCATCGCCATTGAAAGGCCAAACGCGACAGAAGGATATAGCTCTTCAAACGACGTTTGAGGATTATTGTGGCTCCAAAGCTCTAATTCGTGTTGAAGCTGGATGCCAGCTTGTTCGACATCTTCTTGGCTAAAGCCCGGTAACGGAGCAACTTCGCCAAAACCCGATTTACCATCGCACTCAAGTTGGATGATATAACCCATTCTTTCGCTCAACTTATTATCACGAAGTATCACACCGCTATCCATAGGCAATTGATAACGATAGAGTTTAGCTTGGCGCTGAGAATTCACTGAGTTCATTAGATTTCCTAAAAAACGAGAGCATTAAACAAAACGAGCCGCTATTAGCGACTCATTCTGAAGAGGAAAAGACTATGGATTACGCGGGAATTTGTCGAAATCAGGTCGACGTTTCTCGTTGAATGCGTTTCGGCCTTCTTGACCTTCCTCTGTCATGTAAAACATCATTGTTGCGTTACCAGCTAGCTCTTGAAGCCCAGCTTGGCCATCACAGTCCGCATTGAGTGCCGCTTTTAGACAACGCAGCGCCATTGGGCTGTGTTGAAGTACTTCACGACACCAACGAACGGTTTCTTTTTCTAGATCAGCAACAGGTACAACTGTGTTTACTAGGCCCATGTCCAATGCTTCTTGAGCATCGTAGAAACGACACAAAAACCAAATTTCACGCGCTTTCTTCTGGCCAACGATACGAGCCATGTAAGAAGCACCCCAGCCGCCGTCGAATGAACCCACTTTAGGACCCGTCTGACCGAACTGCGCGTTTTCAGCTGCAATAGTCAGGTCTGCCATCATGTGAAGTACATGACCGCCACCCACTGCCCAGCCAGATACCGCTGCGATAACCGGTTTTGGACAAGTACGAATTTGGCGTTGGAAATCAAGTACGTTCAAGTGGTGAGTACCTGAATCATCTTGATAGCCGCCGTAGTCACCACGGATACTTTGGTCACCACCAGAACAGAACGCCTTCTCACCAAGACCCGTCAAAATGATCACGCCTACTTTCTCGTCGTAACGAGCGTCAGCCAGTGCATTGATCATCTCTTTTACGGTTTGTGGACGGAACGCATTGTGCACTTGAGGACGCGCAATCGTGATTTTCGCAATACCGTCGTCAGATTTGTGGTACTGAATATCTTCAAATTGACTGCTTTCATCGCGCCAGTTAACGGCTGCGTAAAGTTCTTCTTCTGTGATGCCTACTGTTTTAGCCATGGTGATTCCCATTGTTCTATTAGAGACCACGACTATCGAATAGTCGTGACGGTGTTGCTTTGCTTTTGATAGTGCTTTATACGAGATAATTGCTCAGTCAAATTAGCGACGACTGGCGATGCATTCAATAATCAGGTTCGAAAACAGCTCTGGTTGTTCAAAATGAACATTATGACCCGCGTAATCAACCTGACTATATTCAAAGCCACTATTATCAGCTAGCTCCATGAATTTACGATCTTTTTCACCACACACATAATGCAATTGATGCTCATGAGATTTTAATGTGGCACGTAAATCTGGTTGCTTAGCTAATGAAGTCGATAACAACATATTTGCTACGGATACTCCAAGGTTACCACTACGCTTTATGACCAAAGTTTGTCTTTGCTCATGATTTAGTGAAGAAAAGACGCTTTGTTGATACCAATCGTCTAAAACATCTTCAATCGACTGCTGTGCAAAGCGAACCGCCCATTGCGTATCATGTACTAACCTTTGCGCTCTTTCTTCATCACACTCCAAACCAAAATTGCCACCTTCGATGATAACTTTTTCTAGGTTAAGTGTTTCAAAGCAAGGGCTTGTCACCCCATACATAGCGAGCCTACCTCCCATCGAGTAACCAATAACCACGATAGGATAGTCTGCAGGAAGATCGTTAAGAGCAAGCTGAGAAGTAATGCATTGAACGATTTTCTTGCAGCAATGGTCAAAGCCTACCGGGTCGATAAAGCGACTTTGTCCGTGCCCGGGCAAATCTATGCAAAGACGAGGAAAGTCCTCTAGGAATGGATGACATGCGCTCCAATCATCCCCGCTTCCGAGTAAACCATGTAAAAAAACAAGCAAAGGTTTATCAGAAGATACTTTTGAAGCTGGGTAATAATTGGAGTAAAGCATGTAAAGTCCTTAGGCTAGTGCCTCGGTGAGCATTGAACTGAATTGTTTCAGTAAAGTAGACGCTTGTTCGGGAGGCGTCTTAACTTCCACGATCAAGGTACCTTGACCTTGTTCGAAATGTTGTTCGATGATTGTTTGATACCCATTCAAGGTTTCAGGCGCAGCATAACCGAGCTGGAATTGCGCAGCGGCATGTTCAAAACCGAAACCATGAGGCATTTGATATAGAGATTGTTTTTGTTGCTCAGGAACGGGCAACAAGTCAAAGATCGCGCCACCGTTATTATTGGTCACAACAATAACCATCGGCGTTACATTGTAAGTTAGCAGAGCCAGTGAGTTGAGGTCATACAACAAAGAAGTATCACCAATCAACATCAATAAGGGATTCTGGTTGGCTTTCACTACACCCGCAGCTGTAGCCACCAAGCCATCAATGCCCGATGCACCACGATTACTGTAAACTTGATTCGCAGATATTGATGACAGCATATCCACCAGCCTTACCATCAAGCTGTTTCCCACAAACAACTCTCTGTCTTTAAGTCTAGTCGACAAATCAACGGCAACGCTCAGCTCGGTCAGTTGGTCGTTGTTAGATATCTGTGCCAGCGCCAATTGTTGAACGGTATTCGCGATTTCTACCAAAGGTGCCGCCCAACCTGCATGTTGACCTAACAAGGTAGGTAAATGCTGCTCGGACACCCACGATTCTATATCTGCACCAATGTGAGTTTGAGGCAGATGATCTTGATTGATACGGTGTGTATCTGGTGACACAACAATGTATTGAGATGCATCGAACAATACAGCTTGCCACTTAAGCCATTGGTTGAGCCGCTTGGATACAATGCGCTCACCGAACTGAAGGATGAAATCACATTGGTTAAGTTGTTCTTTCGCTACGTCAATCTGCATCCACAGATCATAATGCTTCCAATCACTTGTGATACCTGATTGAGGGTCGCAGAATACCGGCCATCCCAAAGTAGAAGCGAACTGCTGTACTTTCTTCGCCGCTTTTTTGTCAATAGAGCCAATAATCACGACACCTTTGCGTGTCACATAATCGCCAGGCGCGACTGGGTGAACATTAAAATGATTTGGCAGACAAGTATTAGAATAAGGGCTTGTTGAAGTGTTCCACCCCACTACACTCTTTGTGTAGTCAGCATATATCTCAGCACTGTTGGCTGAATAAAGTGGCTCTGGAAACGGGCAGTTGATGTGAATGGCTCCGCCGACACTGCGTTGTTTAGCGAGTGCTTTATCAACGGATGTCAGAAGCCAATTCAAAGAAATTCGTGTCGTTGGGCTTGGGAGATTTAAGGCCGTTTCAACATGGGAAGAAAAAATCCCCTGTTGTTGAATAGCTTGGTTGGCACCACAATCGACTAAATCAATTGGCCGATCAGAAGTTAGCAAAATAAGCTTCTCTCGTGTCAGCCCAGATTCAGCCGTCGCTGGCAGCAAGTTTGCAACAGCAGTACCAGAAGTAACAATCACTGCAACTGGCTTATCGCTGGCTTTTGCTAAGCCCAGCGCAAGAAAACCAAGACCACGTTCATCAAAATGCGTGTGTAAGGTTAACTTAGGATTAGCTTCAGCTTCGAGAGTTAACGGTGTTGAGCGAGAGCCCGGCGCAACACAAACATGTTCAACACCGTTGCGTGCTAGCTCTTCAAGTAGCGTGTTACACCAAACTCTATTTAATACGGCTTGGTCGTGATTCATGACGCCACACCTAAGGGTGGGTGGTCTGAAATCAAACTCAGGAGAGTCGACATCTTCTTGTTCAACTCTTGCCACTCATGTTCGGCAACCGATCCTGGCACGATCCCCGCGCCCGCAAACAGTTGTACTTGATCGTTTACAACCAAAGCACTTCGAATCGCGACACAAAATTCTGCTCGTCGATGGCTGATGTAACCAACTGAACCCGCATACCAACCCCTCGCAAATGGTTCATGTTCAAGAATGAAGTCCATCGCCTCTTTACGCGGTAAACCAGCAACCGCCGCAGTCGGCTGCAATGCAGCAAGCAACTGCACACCGTTGATACCATTATTAAGTTGAGCGTGAATATTACGCTTCAAATGCTGCACCTTACGCAGACGCACAAGACGGGCATCTTTTTCAACATGCACCGTTTGGGAATGAGGCGTCAAACGCTCAATGATATCGTCGACTACATATTGGTTTTCATTGAGGTTTTTGCTGTCTTGAGAAAGCCAATTGGCTAGCTCCATATCCTCGGTTGCGTTCTCCCCACGACCAATAGTTCCAGCAAGTGCTTCGGTATCAAGCTCCGTACCATGTCGGCTATATAAACGCTCTGGCGTCGAACCGATAAAGCTGTGTTTCGAATCCAATACCAACATAAAGTGAAAGCTGTGATGATTCTGCAGATAACTGGCTTTAAGTAATTGCGCAGCACAAATCGGCGCATCAAGCTGCAACGTGGTTTTACGAGCCAAAACGACTTTCTTGTACTCTTCATCGCTGATGCCCTTCAGGACTTTATCGACCAAGCTGTCCCACTGTTCTCTTTCTGGAACATGTTGAATCTGTTCGATATGCGCAGATAAAGGAGCCAATATCGCCGCTTCAACCGAAAGCTTGTTCAAAGCATTAATAGCAGCGACACGATCAGGAGACAAATTAACGGCTAACGACCATGTATCGTCAAAACGGATCAATTCAACCTGAGGAAGGAAGAAAAACGATTCCATACAACGACGGTTCTTTGCGGTATGTCCATCAAACGAACGTCCGCCCCAAATTCGTTGGTCTTCGCCAAGAATAGCGTATGCCGGAGCGGGATCGGAAAAAGTATGCAGTTGACCGAGTGCGACGACCTCTTCACGAGTGTCACGCGACTGCCAGTAGAACTTAGGAAAGAGCGGTTGAGCATGAAGCCATTCAATGAATGCAAACGATGGTTTTTGCGTTAGAACTTCAACACAACGAACTTCGCTTGCTTGGGCATTTTGTACTCGCTCAATCAAAGCGGAGATAGTTTGCTGGAAATGTGACAAATCGACCTCGTTCACATCTAAATTATTATTATATTAGTTTGATACTTTATGGGCAGCACCCACTTAGATCAAGAATGTATAAAATCTTTTGAACATTCCTGTGATTCTAAGCGATTCAGCGTATTTATTCATCTTAGCGAACAACCACAAAAGCGATTAATTAAAATTTAGATAATAGCGACAAAAAAAAGACCAAACGTGACACTGAAATGCGACATTCATCAGATTTTTATTCTATCAAACCCCATTTTGCGGTACTTTAATAAAGTATTTAAATTAATTTCAGGAAATCGGCAATGCAAAATATCGGGATGTCGTCAAAACTCAACAGCGTATGCTACGAAATCAGGGGGCCTGTACTCAAACATGCTAAGCGCATGGAAGAAGAAGGGCATAAAATACTGAAGCTTAATATTGGTAACCCCGCCCCATTTGGTTTTGACGCCCCTGATGAAATCCTTGTTGACGTTATCCGCAACCTGCCGACATCTCAGGGTTACTGCGACTCAAAAGGCATCTATTCAGCCCGCAAAGCGGTTGTTCAGCATTATCAAAAAAAAGGTCTGCGTAACCTCGATGTAGAGGACGTTTACATTGGTAACGGCGCGTCAGAGCTTATCGTTATGTCTATGCAGGCGCTACTTGATAATGGTGATGAAATCTTAGTTCCCGCTCCGGACTACCCACTATGGACAGCATCTGTTGCGCTTTCTGGTGGTACACCGGTTCATTACCTATGTGATGAAGATGCCGATTGGTATCCAGACCTAGATGATATGCGTGCGAAGATCTCACCAAAAACTCGCGGTATCGTTCTTATCAACCCGAACAACCCAACGGGCGCGGTATACAGTCGTGATTTCTTATTACAAGTTGTTGAGATTGCTCGTGAACACGGTTTGATTATTTTTGCCGACGAAATCTACGACAAAGTACTTTACGACGGTGCTGTACACACATCAGTGGCTACACTTGCTGAAGATGTATTAATGGTAACTTTCAACGGCCTATCTAAAGCTTATCGCGTATGTGGTTTCCGTGGTGGTTGGATGTTCTTAACCGGTCCAAAACACATCGCGAAAGGCTACGTTGAAGGGCTTGAGATGCTCGCCTCTATGCGTTTGTGTGCCAACGTACCAATGCAGCATGCAATACAAACCGCATTAGGTGGCTATCAAAGCATCAACGAACTGATTCTTCCGGGTGGTCGATTGCTTGAACAGCGTGATCGTGCATGGGAACTGATCAACAAAATCCCTGGCGTTTCTTGTGTGAAACCAAAAGGCGCGATGTACCTGTTCCCTAAGATCGACACCAACATGTACAACATCAAAGACGATCAGAAATTCGTGCTCGATTTCCTTAAGCAAGAGAAGGTGCTATTAGTTCAAGGTACTGGCTTCAACTGGCCGAAACCGGATCACTTCCGCATCGTGACTCTACCGCACATCGAAGATCTAGAAATCGCGATTGGTCGTCTAGAGCGCTTCTTGCAGACTTACAGCCAAGATGACATCACTAGTGATTAATGAACCCAAAGAAAAATGACTACAATTTACTGTTTTAAAAGACTTTAATTTGTATTCATTCGCTTCTATGCTTAAGAGGCTCCTGTTTAGGAGCCTTTTTTGTAACCGCTGTCTCGCACTATTTGTGAGAAAACTATTGCGAGTGGAGCACAGTTTAGAAAGGACGATTATGAAACAAAGCCATTTCTTTGCCCATCTAGCACGCATGAAGCTTATCCAGCGTTGGCCTCTCATGCGTTCAATCTCAAGCGAAAACATTTCAGAGCATAGCCTACAGGTTGCGTTCGTCGCGCACGCCTTGGCATTGATCAAAAACAAAAAGTTTGATGGTCAACTCAACGCAGAGCACATTGCACTGCTTGGCATGTACCACGATACCAGTGAAGTGCTCACTGGTGATTTGCCCACGCCGGTTAAGTACTACAACCCGGACATCGCCCAAGAGTACAAAAAGATAGAAGCAGCAGCAGAGCAAAGACTGCTTTCGATGTTGCCAGAAGAATTCCAAGATGACTTCGCCCCTTTCTTAATCTCTGGAACGGCAAGCAAAGAAGAACAAAGCATCGTCAAGCAAGCAGACACCATCTGTGCTTATCTAAAATGCCTTGAAGAACTCAGCGCGGGCAACCACGAATACGAGCAAGCCAAACGTAGATTGGAAGAGACTCTCGAACAACGTAAAAGCCCAGAAATGGATTACTTTCTCACCACCTTTGCACCGAGTTTTGAATTATCACTGGACGAAATCAGCTAGCTAGGTATAACTTGAGTGTAATTAGCTAAACAAATCAAATTGATAGGTGCTATTTTGACTTCTCTACTCGAACCACCATTTGAACTCGAACAAGAATGGCAACATCGAAACGACGATGAACATAAAATAAGACGTGATGACCATCGTAGTCCGTATCAACGCGATCGTGCGCGGGTGCTTCACTCTGCGGCTTTCCGTCGCCTACAAGCCAAAACTCAGGTACACGGTACCACCGTCAACGACTTCCACCGCACTCGCCTTACTCACTCTCTTGAGGCCGCTCAGCTTGGGACAGGTATCGTCGCTCAACTGAAGAAAAAGCAGCCAGAGTTTCGAGTTCTATTACCCTCGGACAGTTTGATTGACTCACTGTGTTTGGCGCACGATATTGGCCACCCACCTTATGGGCATGGCGGTGAAGTCGCACTCAACTACATGATGCGCGACCACGGTGGTTTTGAGGGTAATGCCCAAACGTTTCGCATTGTCACTCAGTTAGAACCTTATACCGAACATCACGGTATGAACCTATCTCGACGCACTTTGCTGGGGTTGATCAAATACCCTTCACTGCTTAGCGAAGTTCAAGCCAAGACTCAATCTCAACCTGTTAAACACCAACGACAGCTCCGAGCGCGAGATTGGATGCCAGCAAAAGGTATTTATGACCACGATGAAGAGTTATTCAACTGGGTACTTGAGCCACTTTCGAGTAACGACCGACAGCTTATAAAGCAAAAAAGAAAGTCGCACACCGAGCCACTTGAGCACAACAAGACTAAATATAAGTCGCTCGACTGTTCCATCATGGAGTTAGCTGACGACATCGCATATGGCGTACACGATTTGGAAGATGCGATTGTGCTAGGTTCAGTGACTAAAGCTCAATGGGTCGATTCTGCATACCCTCAGCTCAGAGAAATGGCTGACCCTTGGATTTGTAAGCACTTAGATTCAATTACAGAGATGCTATTCTCGGGCGAACAGTATCGTAGAAAAGATGCGATTGGTGGGATAGTCAACGCACTGTTGACCAGTATTTCGATTAAACGCGTTGATGAAAGCTTTGAGAACGTACTTTTGGCTTACAATGCAGTGCTTGAACCAAGCATGGACGGCACGCTCGATAAGCTGAAACACTTTGTCAGCGAGTTCGTTATTCAAGTGCCTCAGGTTCAGGTCATCGAATACAAGGGCCAGCAGATCATCATGGATATGTTTGAAGCATTCAGTGCTGACCCTGAACGTTTGTTACCACTGCCAATCAAGAAGCAATGGCTACAACATCAAGACGATTCAAGAAAGATGCGCGTGATTGCCGATTACATTTCGTCAATGACTGATGATCTTGCGCAGAAAATGCATCAGCAATTATTTTCAGCTCATACAGAGTTTTAAGTGCTCAATCACTTAAATATCGGGGGAACAGCTTAATCTAAATAGTTTTTCTCGAAGACACCTGGTGGCATTTGATTGATTTGAAACTGAATCATTTGGTCAAATGCCGTTAACAGAGGGCTAAAGTCTCGGTCATTTTCTAACAAGCGCAACAGATGATAACCCGCTTCTACTGTGGATAGACTGTTTTCACTGGGTGCTTTGCGAATTCGATAGTTACCCTTGAGGTCTTTCGGCAAGTGAACCGTTTTTAACGCATGCAAGTTACTCGATACCTGCCACATTTTGAACGCCTTCTTCCACGTCCCATCCAATAAAATTACACGTAGCTTTTTATTTGAATAAGTTACCGACTTAACAGGAACAGAATGTTCACTCGGGTATAAAATCACGTGCTGATAATGTTCATCGGCCAGCAATATGTTCAGTTGCTCGTTGTTAGAAAAGTCTTCACCGACAAACGTCACACTGTTATTTAGAGATAACGAGAGGATACGCGCAGTTCCCATCGGACGATGCTCTTCTGATGGGTGTTGAAGAATGATAAGCTCAACATTTGATTCGAGTGGTGTAACCCACTGACAAATACAAGCTTTCAAAGCCTTGCTGCATTGGGGGCAATAACGAGACATGGATTTAATGTGTACCCTGTATTAATTTTCACTTCACTTTTATGCGTCTTATTCCAATTTGAGCCAATACAAGCTTGGGTCGTTTGGGATAGCAATGCGATTGCCGAGGGGCAATGGTGGCGAATCCTAACAGGAAACTTTTCACATACCAACTACTCGCACCTTCTGATGAACCTAGCAGGCTTATGGATCATCAGCTATCTGTTTCAACCGAGTAAAAAACCGCTTGCTCTTGCTATGCTTGTGATTAGTTTAGTGACTGGGGTCGCTTTGTTGTTTTCGAGTATTCAGATCTATGTTGGCCTATCTGGCACTTTGCATGGGTTATTTGGCTTATTCGCTCTCAATGAAGCGCTGAGCGGCAGGAGGTCCAGCTGGCTCCTAGTGTTGGGATTAATAACTAAGATCGCTTGGGAGCAGCTTATTGGCCCTTCGAGCACGACTGGCGAACTGATTAATGCTCGAGTAGCCATTGAAGCCCACCTAGCAGGTGCTATCGCTGGAGGCTTCATGGCTATGGCGTTATGGCTACCGAATAAAAAGTAACCCTCAATAACCCGCCAAATTAAAGTTGAATTCGCTCACGATTCTTTTCAACCGTTGCCTCGCCAATACCTTTCACATTGACCAAGTCACTGGGTTTTGTAAATGCACCATGCTTATCCCGATAATCGACAATCTCTTGGGCTTTTTTGTCACCCACACCAACAAGTAATGCTGATAATTCCTCAGCCGTAGCTTTATTGATGTTTACGGTGATTTCAATGCCGTCGTACAACTCTGCCTTAGTCGGACTATCAGCAAACACTCCAGCACTCAGAGTAATTAGAAATGAAAGAAGTAATGTTGAATATATTGTTCGCATAAACCGTTCCTTTGTTCAAAAAAGGTAACTTATGCATTTACCGCGGCAGATAACACAATCACCAGATAAAAATAAAGCGGGTCACCTAAGTGACCCGCTTTGTTATACATCTTGTTTTCATCAGATTGTTTGTTAGCTCACAAATCTGATTTATCGGATAAACCTAACTTGCAAAGCAAAAGCCTTGTTTTGACTGACAGTAGTAAGAGACCAAAGTCATCTTGCTAGCCAGTTTAAGCTAACCTTAATGACCTTGACCTTGACCTACTACGTAGTATTCAACATCTGCGTTTTCACGAAGTACGTTTAGTACGTTGGTCAGGTCTTGTTGGTTGCCAACTCGTTCCAGTTGAGCACCAATTTGAGTGCTGTAAGCTGGGTCGATTTCAGCCGTTACTTTAGAAAGTTCTACAACAACGATGTTACCGTCTTGGTCTTTAGATTGGCCAAACACCGCTTGACCGCCTTCAGGCTTCGCTAGAGCGAATACAGAAGCTGCCAATGGAGAGTTACGGTCAATTGTTTCAAGTTCAGTGAACTCAAGGTTGTTATCCGCTAATACTGCTTCATTGCCTTGCTTAAGTTCGTTCACTAGAGAAACACCTAACTCAACCGCTTGCTGCTCGGCTTGTACAGCAGACAGCGCAGCCACAACTTGATCCTTCACTTGTTCTAGAGGAAGAACTGTTTCGTCACGAGTCTCTTCTACACGAATAACAATCACGTGTTCAGGAGCCACTTCGATAACTTCAGAGTTTAGGCCGTCTTCTTTCACTTCTGGGCTCAAGATAGCTTGCATAACAGCAGGCGTCATCAATACTTCTGGTGCATCTACTTGAGAGATGAAATCAGTCGTTGTGATCTTAGCGTTAATTGCTTCTGCAGAGTCATCTAGAGAGTCAGGGAATTCAAACGCTACTTTCTCTAATTCAGTTTGCTGTTCGTAGAACTGGTCTACTGCGTGCTGGTCTAGAAGCTCTGTCTTAATCTCTGCCGCTACTTCAGAGTAAGGCTGAGCTTGAGATGCTTTCAGTTCGTCTAGCTTGATGATGTGGTAGCCAAAATCAGATTTAACTAAACCCGTTGTATCACCAATATTCTGAAGAGCAAAAGCGGCTTCTTCGAATGCTGGGTCCATAACATCACGTTCGATCCAACCTAGGTCACCACCAACTTCAGCACTGCCGAAGTCATCAGATTTTTCTTCCGCTAACGTTGCGAAATCAGCGCCTGCGTTGAGTTCGTCCAGGATGGACTGCGCTTTCGCTTCATCGTCGCCTTGAACTAGGATGTGACTAACTTTACGCTGCTCTGAAGTTGAGTACTTATCTAGATGCTCTTCATAGTATTTCTGAGCTTCTTCATCACTCACTTTAAGCTGCGACTTAAGTGCTTCGGCTGAAAGTTCGATGTAAGACACCTTAGCTTGCTCTGGACGAGTGTAAGCTAATGGGTTTTCAGAGTAGTACTGTTCAATCTGCTCGTCGGTAAGCTCAATGTCTTTCGCTAAATCAGCAACAGAAAGCGTCACAGTACGAATATCACGAGTTTGAGCAATCAGTTTGCTTTGAGTATCGATTTCGCCTTGAAGAACAAATTCACTGCCTTGAAGTGCAGTAACAAGTTGATTACGCATTAGGTCACGACGCATGTATTCAGCGAAGCTTTCTGCGCTGAAACCTGCACGACGTAGTGCTGATTGGTAAACTTCTTGATCGAATTGGCCAGCCGTTTGGAACTGAGGCATTTCTAGAATCATGGTACGGATTTGAGAATCGCTGATTCGTAGACCTAAAGACTCAGCTTGCTGCTCAAGTAGAACATCGTTGATCATGCGATCAAGGACTGATTTACGGAAAGACTCTACGTATGCAGGGTCTGCAAGCATTTGAGCGAAGTAATCGCCAAGTTGAGATTGCATGCGATTACGTTCGTTTTGGTAAGCTTGTTCAAACTCGCCACGAGCAATTTCTGTGTTGCCAACTTTAGCTGCTGCGTTGTTACCGCCACCGGTGATGTAGCTGCCTACACCTGCGAATACGAATGACAGGATAATCAACCCAAGGATAATTTTTACCGCGATGCTATTCACGCCTTCGCGTAATCGATCCATCATAATTTAAGTGCTCTCCGGATATGAAGCATTGGCTTCAAAATAAAAATCTATTCACGCGATATTATCAGAAAAAGAAATGCGCATCAGTAGGATGCGCATAATTTAAATAAGTTCAATGTGCTTTGCACACATACTGCCTAAGAATGAAACATCATTGTTCAAACAGTAAACGCATGTTAATGCTTTCCCCTCTTCACATTCGAGGTTCCAGCAAACAAAAATTAGTTACATGCGTCTTTAAGTGCTTTACCCGCCTTGAAGCCAGGTACTTTAGCTTCTGCAATTTGGATCTCTTCACCAGTTTTTGGGTTACGACCTGTACGAGCAGCACGAGTACGAACACTGAAAGTACCAAAGCCAACAAGTGCAACTTGGTCACCTGATTGTAGCGTTGTGCCAACTGCTTCGATGAAAGCGTCTAGAGCGCGACCAGCTGAAGCTTTAGAGATGTCTGCGTTTTCTGCGATTGATTCTACTAGTTGTGTTTTATTCACTGTTTTTCCCCTATGTGTCATCTGTGACTAAATCTCGATGACTGTACGTTCCATTTTGGTTTTTATTTCGCCGCAAGCCTTATTGCAAAAGGGATTGCCGCTTTAGCGAATAACTTAGCGTCCAAAAAAAACGCTGACAAGCCTTTTCGAGCCTATCAGCGTAATTCTTTACTTATTTTTGCTACGCATCACTATTTTTTCACGTCAAACTCGACCCCTGACGGATCTCGTTCTAGCGCAACCTTAAGAACTTCATCAATCCATTGGACTGGAATCACCTTCAAGTCAGCAATAACGTTGTCCGGAATCTCTTCCAAATCACGCTCATTGTCTTTAGGAATCAAGACTGTTTTGATGCCACCACGGTGAGCTGCAAGCAGTTTTTCTTTCAAACCGCCGATAGGTAAAACTTCACCTCGTAGGGTAATTTCACCAGTCATACCCACCTCAGCTTTTACAGGATTACCCGTTAAGCTAGAAACAAGTGCAGTACACATTGCAATACCCGCGCTTGGGCCATCTTTTGGTGTCGCACCTTCAGGCACGTGAACGTGAATATCGCGTTTCTCGTAAAAATCAGTGTTGATACCTAGATTTTCAGCACGAGAGCGAACCACGGTCATTGCCGCCTGAATCGACTCTTTCATCACATCACCCAATGAGCCGGTTTGCGTTAGCTTACCTTTACCTGGCATTGATTCAGTTTCGATTGTCAGTAGGTCACCACCCACTTGAGTCCACGCTAGACCAGTTACCTGACCAATACGATTGCTCTCATCCGCTTTACCAAAGTCATGACGTTGAACGCCTAAGTACTCTTTCAGGTTATCAATGTTAACCGTTACAGACTTAAGGTCGCTGTCTAGCAAAATGTTTTTAACTGCTTTACGACAGATCTTAGAGATTTCACGCTCTAGGCTACGTACACCTGCTTCACGCGTGTAATAACGAATAATGCCGATGATTGCAGAGTCTTCAATCTCAATTTCATGAGGCTTAAGACCGTTGCGTTGAACTTGCTTGTCCAATAGGTGGCTCTTAGCAATATTCAGCTTTTCATCTTCTGTATAACCAGACAAACGAATCACTTCCATACGGTCCAGAAGAGGGCCAGGAATGTCCATCGAGTTCGACGTCGCAACAAACATAACATCTGACAGATCGTAATCTACTTCTAGATAATGATCGTTAAATGCGTTGTTTTGCTCAGGGTCTAGTACTTCTAGAAGCGCTGAAGATGGGTCGCCACGCATATCAGAAGACATCTTGTCGATTTCATCTAATAGGAACAGTGGGTTTTTAACGCCAACTTTAGACATCTTCTGGATAAGTTTACCCGGAAGAGAACCGATGTACGTACGACGGTGACCACGAATCTCAGCTTCATCACGAACGCCGCCTAGCGCCATACGAGTGTACTTACGACCCGTTGCCGCAGCAATAGAACGACCTAGAGAGGTTTTACCAACGCCAGGAGGACCAACAAGACAAAGGATTGGACCTTTCAGTTTGTTGATACGGTTTTGTACAGCCAAGTATTCAAGAATACGTTCTTTAACCCGCTCTAAGCCGTAGTGATCTTCATTTAAGATCTCTTCCGCTTTCGCTAAATTCTTTTTAACTTTTGAACGCTTAGCCCAAGGAACGCCTACCATCCAATCGATGTAGCTACGTACTACTGTTGCTTCAGCAGACATTGGCGACATCATTTTCAGTTTTTGCAGTTCTTGCTCTGTTTTCTCACGAGCTTCTTGAGGCATCTTAGAATCTTCGATTTTCTTCTTCAGAGTCTCGAATTCATCCGGTGCGTCGTCCATCTCGCCAAGTTCTTTCTGAATCGCTTTCATTTGCTCATTCAGATAGTACTCGCGCTGAGATTTCTCCATTTGTTTCTTAACGCGGCCACGAATGCGTTTTTCAACTTGTAGGATGTCAATTTCTGACTCCATTTGGCCCATCAAGAATTCCAGACGTTCAGTGACATCTAAAATTTCTAGAACGTGCTGCTTGTCTACCAATTTAAGTGGCATGTGCGCAGCAATCGTATCAGCAAGGCGAGCAGCCTCATCAATACCGTTCAGAGACGTTAGAACCTCTGGTGGAATCTTTTTGTTTAGCTTAATAAAGCCTTCGAATTGATTGATCGCACTACGAACAACCACTTCTTGTTCTTTTTCGTCAAGTTCTGAAGTAACAACGTATTCGGCATCCGCTAAGAAAAATTCACTTTCTTTGAATTGGTGAATTTTTGCACGCTGCTGACCTTCGACAAGTACTTTAACCGTACCATCAGGGAGCTTTAGTAACTGAAGAATGGTAGCGACTGTACCTACGTTAAATAGGTCGTCGATTGAAGGCTCATCAGTGTCCGCTTCTTTCTGCGCTACAAGTAGTACTTGTTTGTTAGCTTCCATTGCCGACTCAAGGCAAGTAATCGATTTTTCACGACCAACAAACAATGGAATAACCATGTGTGGGTAAACCACTACATCACGTAGAGGTAGCACGGGGATTTCGATACGCTCGGAACGTTCCAAGTTCATATATTTCTCTCTTCCGCTTTAACTTATAAAGCAGTATATGGGGCTTAAACGACTGGATTCAATGGAAGAATAAAAAAAAGGAGGTAATTGCTTACCTCCTTTTTCAATTTGAGCGTGTGGTCTAAAAAAGACCTACTCTGCAGCAGCTGCTTGATTATCTGAGTTACTGTAAATCAACAGTGGTTCTGACTCACCATTAATTACCGACTCATCAATCACAACTTTGCTTACATCAGTTGAAGATGGCAGTTCGTACATAGTTTCCAGTAGAACACCCTCCAAAATAGAGCGTAGACCACGAGCACCTGTTTTACGGTTCATTGCTTTCTTAGCAATGGCACGTAGTGCGTCTTCGCGGAATTCTAACTCTGTATCCTCAAGTTCAAATAATGCAGCGTACTGTTTTGTCAGTGCATTCTTTGGTTCACAAAGGATTTGGATTAGCGCTTCTTCATCAAGCTCTGTCAGTGTTGTTGTAACAGGTAGACGACCAATGAATTCTGGAATTAGACCATACTTCACTAGATCTTCAGGTTCTACTTGAGTGAACAGTTCACCGATAGTTTTGGTTTCGTCTTTAGAACGCACTTCTGCGCCAAAGCCGATACCGGAACCTGTTTCTACACGTTGCTCAATCACCTTATCTAGGCCTGCAAACGCACCACCACAGATAAATAGGATCTTAGATGTATCCACTTGCAAGAACTCTTGCTGTGGATGCTTACGACCACCTTGAGGTGGAACTGAAGCAACGGTGCCTTCAACAAGTTTTAGCAGAGCCTGCTGTACACCTTCACCAGACACGTCACGCGTGATGGATGGGTTTTCAGCTTTACGAGAAATCTTGTCGATTTCATCGATGTAAACAATGCCACGTTCCGCTTTCGCTACGTCATAATCACATTTTTGAAGCAACTTCTGGATGATGTTTTCAACATCTTCCCCCACGTAACCTGCTTCGGTTAGTGTCGTTGCATCTGCCATTGTGAAAGGAACGTCTAGGAAACGAGCCAATGTTTCAGCAAGGAGTGTTTTACCACTACCAGTAGGGCCGATAAGAAGAATGTTACTCTTACCTAGCTCTACGCCTTCAGCTGTCGTATCACCATTACGCAAACGCTTGTAGTGGTTATATACCGCAACTGCTAGCACTTTTTTCGCGTATTCTTGACCGATTACATAGTCGTCAAGATGCTCACGAATCTCACGCGGCGTTGGCAGCGATTCCGATTCTTTCTTAGGAAGAACATCTTTAATTTCTTCACGAATAATGTCGTTACAAAGATCGACACATTCATCACAAATGTAAACAGAAGGACCTGCGATTAACTTGCGAACTTCGTGCTGGCTTTTGCCACAGAAAGAGCAGTAAAGCAGTTTACCGCTACCACCCTCTTTGCTTTTGTCTGTCATTCGCTAACCTCTTAGCCTTTACTCTCTATGTTTGAGTGTATAACAATTTGAATCACTTTGCGTTAAACAATTGCCTTGCAATTATTGACCGCGGTGATTAAGAACCGAATCCACCAAACCGTATTCTACTGCTTGATCAGCAGACATGAAATTATCACGATCTGTATCACGCTCAACAACTTCTAGAGGCTGGCCTGTATGCTCTGCCAATAGTTTGTTTAGCTTTTGTTTGATCGTTAGGATCTCTTGCGCGTGAATTTGAATATCAGACGCTTGGCCTTGGAAGCCGCCAAGTGGCTGGTGAATCATTACACGTGAGTTTGGAAGTACGTGACGCTTACCTGGAGTACCACCCGCTAGTAAGAACGCACCCATAGAGCAAGCTTGACCCATACATACTGTGCTCACGTTTGGCTTGATGAACTGCATTGTGTCGTAGATAGACATGCCCGCTGTTACGCTACCGCCAGGTGAGTTGATGTAAAGATAGATATCTTTGTCTGGGTTTTCTGATTCCAAGAAAAGCAGTTGAGCCACGACAAGATTTGCCATGTGGTCTTCCACTTGACCGGTTAAGAAAATGATACGTTCTTTTAATAGACGAGAATAAATATCGTAAGAACGTTCACCACGGGAAGTCTGTTCAACCACCATAGGAACTAGTGCGTCCATAATCGATGGCATTGTATTTTTTTCTTGGTAGCTCATATTCTTATGTCCCTAAAATAAATGGCCCGAATGATTAAATCATACGGACCATTGTTAGCAGAATTGTTGACCGTACGTCAACCTTCTACGTCAGATATTACTATATTAAGCAGGTTGCTGATTCATTAGCTCGTTGAAGCTAACTTCTTTATCAGAAACTTGAGCTTTAGCGATGATTGCATCAATAGCTTGCTCTTCTAAAGCAACATTGCGCATGTTGTTCATCATTTGCTCGTTTTGCTCGTAGTAAGCAATAACTTCTGTTGGATCTTCGTATGCTGTAGCCATCTCTTCGATGATAGCTTTAACTTTCTCATCATCAGCTTTTAGCTCTTCAGTCTTGATTACTTCACCAAGAAGAAGACCTACAACTACGCGACGTTTAGCTTGCTCTTCGAACAACTCACGAGGAAGTTGGTCAGCAGCTTCAGTGTTACCACCGAAACGTTGAGCAGCTTGTTGACGTAGAACACCGATCTCTTGATCGATTAGAGCAGAAGGTACGTCGATGTTGTTTTCGTTAACTAGACCGTCGATAGCTTGCTCTTTGATGCGGTTCTTAACAGCTTGCTTAAGCTCGCGCTCCATGTTCTTACGAACTTCAGCTTTAAGGCCTTCAATGCCGTCAGTAGCACCAAACTTAGAAACGAATTCTTCGTTAAGCTCTGGAAGTTCACGAGCTTCAACTTTGTTCAGCTTGATAGAAAACTTAGCTTCTTTACCTTTTAGGTTTTCAGCGTGGTAATCTTCTGGGAAGTTTACGTCGATTTCGAATTCCATACCTGCTGTTTTACCAACGATACCGTCTTCAAAACCAGGAATCATGCGACCAGCACCCATTTCTAGTGGGAAGTTCTCAGCTTTACCGCCTTCGAACTCTTCACCGTCGATAGAACCAACGAAATCGATAGTTGCACGAGAACCAGCGTCAGCAGCAGCTTCAACTTCAGTCCAAGTTGCTTGTTGCTTACGTAGAGTTTCGATCATCTCTTCAACGTCAGCTTCTTTAACTTCTACTGCTGGTTTCTCAACAGTGATGTTTTCTAGACCTTTCAGCTCAACTTCTGGGTAAACTTCAAAAGTTGCATTGAATACTAGGTCAGCGCCTTCGTTGTTTTCAACTGGTGCGAAAGTAGGTGCGCCAGCTGGGTTGATTTTCTCTTTAACGATCGCTTCGATGAAGTGACGTTGCATTACTTCGCCCATCACGTCTTGACGTACTGCTTTGCCGTACATTTTAGCAACCATCTTCATTGGCACTTTGCCTTTACGGAAACCATCGAAACGACGATTTTTCGCGATGTTGCGTAGTTCAGCTGTAACTGCATCTTCGATGTTAGCAGCAGGAACAGTAATATTAAGACGGCGCTCTAGGCCTTCTAGCGTTTCAACAGTAACTTGCATTATATAAACCTCAAAACTGGCTCAGTAATCTGAGCATATGAGCCGTAACTTAGCTTTAATTCAAAAGCCGACGTTGTTGGCTGCATCCTTGTGTAGTGCTCTATCCGAACACCTAATTTAAAATCGAGCATTGATGTTTGAATTGATTATTCAACTAAACACCAGACTAATCAGCGATATCTTCGTTCTTCACACGCCGACTAAAACGCAACAAAGCTTGTTTTCAGAAACAAGAAAGGTATCTCCGATTAGCCTCAGGACAGAAATTTTAGACGCGACATTCTAGCGATCTGTTTAATCTCTGTCGAGCCGTTCGCCTCTGCTTGATGATGAATGCTCTAAATTCGTCCAACTAAATGATAAAAAAACGATCAAAACATCACTTAGCACAACAGAAATGGGGACAATAGCGACTTTTTCAAGGGAATCGAGGCCTTTTTTTGCTAAAAACCTTAAAAAGAGATCTTGCTCTTGTTTTACCCCTCAGAGTCGATAACTTTTTCAACAATCTCCGTTACAAAGCCTTAACCTACCACCATCTGTTATCTCTCTATTTTAAGAAAAAACTACCGCTAGTTGCTGTCATAAACGAGAAAACACAGGTGTATTTGTTTACCTAGAATTTAGCGGAGAGCGTTCATGTTTCGAGCTTTAAGAATCCCTTTACTACTGCTCATCACCTATGTCTTGCTGATGGTTCTCGGTGGTCACTGGGTATGGAGCACAAGCCATCAAAGTTTGTTAAATGATCACCAGTCTAAGTTAGATCGATTTTCCGTTCATATTTCTAGCCAATTGGATAAGTTTGCCCATATCCCAGAACTGCTCTCAAAAGATAAAGAACTAGTCGATGCCCTACACTCACCAAGTAATTCCGCGCAAATCGAGCTGACTAATCGGTATCTAGAGCACGTAAACACAGTAATTCAAGCGTCCGACACTTACCTACTCGACAGTATCGGTACCACCATAGCTGCTAGTAACTGGAACCTGAAACACTCTTTCGTTGGACGTAACTTTGCTTTTCGTCCCTACTATCAACAAGCAATTCTCGGCAATGAAAACCAGTACTTTGCTTTAGGTTCTACCTCGGGAAAGCGAGGCTATTATTATTCTTACCCTGTCTCCTACGCGGCCGAAATCATTGGCGTGATTGTCGTAAAAATGGATTTATCACTGATTGAAGCAAGTTGGAAAGGAAAGCAGAGTTTTTTTGTTGCCGACGATAAAGACCAGATTGTTTTTATGTCGAGCAAGCCTGAATGGTTGTTCAAAAGCCTTCAACCTTTAGATAAAGCGCAAAAAACTCGCATTCAAGAAAGCAGACAATACCTTGATACCAAGATCGAGAGCCTTCACTTTTCAGGAGACTTAGAAAGCGCCACCAGCAGCATTCAATCACCACACCAGCTCGTAAAAGAACGTTTTTTTACTTCATCACGCTTCCTCGATGACCCGAAACTAACTGTCAGAGTATTTTCTCCAACACACTTAGTTTGGTGGGATCTCATCGCTTACCTTGTGGTGCTGAGTTTAGTGTTTGCCATTATCTATCTCACGATGCAACTCAACCATCACCGCCAACAAAAGCGTACGCAAATCGATAGGCTACAATCTGAAGCCAAACAAAAACTCGAGTTTCAAGTCCTCGAAAGAACCTCTGAGCTCCATATCGAGATCAAACAGCGTATCGAAACAGAACGGGTGCTCAGGCAAACACAAGATGAGCTTATCCAAGCCGCTAAACTAGCGGTATTGGGTCAAATGTCAGCGAGCATCAGTCACGAACTGAATAACCCACTCGCTGCGATTCGCAGTTATGCCGATAACGGCCGACTGTTTCTTGCAAAAGAAAAGACCGAGCGTGTTGATGACAACCTATCTCGAATTTCATCACTCACCGATCGTATGGCGAAAATTAGCCACCAGCTTCGCTCCTTCGCAAAAAAGTCCACGGCGGAAGAGCTACACACATTGCAGATATTGCCTGTTCTTCATTCCTCTAAAGAGCTGATGAAACCGCAATTGAAAACTGAGCGAGTCAAAGTAAATGAGCTCCCTGAAACCTTCAATGCTTGCGTGCTCGCCAATGCGATTCAACTGGAACAGGTAATCATTAACCTACTGACCAATGCAGTTCAAGCTATGGAAAATCAAGAAGATAAACAATTGGCTATCCTGTTAGAGATTAGGGAATCAAATAATGAACAATCAAAAACTCTGTTGATTCACGTTGATGATAATGGCCCCGGCTTTATGTCACCTTCGACGGGAGGTTTTTTTGAACCCTTCCATACCACCAAAAAAAATGGTCTTGGACTCGGGCTATCGATTTCTCAACAAATAATCGGTGGAATTAACGGAAAACTGTTGACCGATAGCAGCCCACAAGGTGGCGCTCGTTTTAGTATCGAACTCCCAATTGTGCCTGATGAGCACCGTGCACGAACAGAACGCGCGCAAGCAGATTAAGGCTAACTCATTAAATTAGCTAACTTCACAAGCAAGCAAACAAGCAAACAAGCAAACAAGCAAACAAGCAAACAAGCAAACAAGCAAACTCAACGATAATTAGAACAAAAGAGTAAAGGAATAAACTATGTGTCACGTCTATTTCATTGATGATGAATCCGATCTAAGAATGGCCATTGAGCAAAGCTTTGAACTTGCCGAGATTGACGCCGAATTCTTTCCCGATGCAGAATCTGCGCTGATCGCCATCCAGAAAAATGGTCTTCCCCACGTGATCATTACCGATATCTGTTTGCCGGGTATTTCTGGGCATGACCTACTCAGCACGGTCATGCATAAAGACAAAGAAATCCCGGTCATCATGATCACTGGTCATGGTGATATCTCAATGGCCGTTCAAGCTATCCATAACGGTGCCTATGATTTCATTGAAAAGCCCTTTGCGAATGAACGCTTAATTGAGACGACCAAACGCGCCATCGAAAAACGCCAGTTAACTCTCGAAAACCAAGAACTCAAGCGCTCATTGAAGGCGAGTAAAGCACTAGGACCGAGAATCATTGGTGACACACAATCTATGACAGAGCTACGTTCTATCATCACTCATGTTGCCGATACCAACGCCGATATTTTATTGTTTGGCGAAACGGGGACGGGCAAAGAGCTAGTTGCTCGTTCTCTGCATGAACAAAGCAGTCGCCGAGAGCAAAACTTTGTTGCGGTCAACTGTGGCGCCGTTCCTGAAAACCTGATTGAAAGTGAGCTCTATGGTCATGAAAAAGGTGCTTTTACGGGAGCCGAAAACAAACGTGTAGGTAAGTTCGAGTTTGCGCAAGGCGGCACCCTATTCTTAGATGAAATAGAATCCATGCCAATGCAGGCGCAAATACGACTATTGCGCGTATTACAAGAGCGAGTCATTGAAAGAGTCGGCTCGAACGGATTAGTACCGCTCGATATTCGCGTGATTGCTGCAACTAAAGTCGACCTAAAAAAAGCTTCTGAGGAAGGAGCTTTCCGCCAAGATCTCTATTATCGGCTCAATGTAGTTACTTTAGACTTGCCGCCATTAAGAAGTCGCCAAGAAGATATACCTGCACTCTTTCACCATTTCTTGCTCGTCGCGGCGGCTCGTTATGGCAAAACAGCCCCTGCACTTCCACAAACAGAACTGCACGCACTTTTAGCTCATGATTGGCCCGGAAATGTACGAGAATTACGTAATACTGCCGAGCGTTTTGTACTTTTAGGCAAGCTTTCTCATTTATCAGACAACACCGTTGAATCAAACCAGCATTTATCGCTAGCTGAGTTGGTCTCTGACTTTGAGAAAAGCACTCTAAAGCAAGCACTTATTGAGTGTAACGGCAGTATAAAAGAGACCATGGAAAGGCTTCAACTTCCGCGCAAAACCCTCTATGACAAGATGCAAAAACATCAACTTGCGAAAGAGTCATACCGACAGAGCGAAAACTAAATTAGATATGCGAGCAAGATCACCTATACTTAAACCGCTAACAGGATGTTATGCAATAAAGTTGATAGGAAAATGGTTATGGGTGAGAAAACAAAAGTTCCATCAATTACCGACACAATGGAGATCGACGGTGTTTATTATATCGATCAACATGTCGACTTAAACACGCCGGAACTAGAAGCAAAAAGAGCCCTCTATCAACAGAGCGACTCTTACTTGAACTTCGGTAGGAATATTGATGAGGAGGTTTAATACCTCCTCACCTTTTTAAAATGACATAACATCCTACTTAGTGATGATTTCTGGCCCCATCAACGTGGTTGGTAACCATGTTGATACCCAAGGTACGTAAGTTACGATAATCAGGAATAAGAACATCACGCCTACCCAAGGCAATGCCGCTTTCACCACGTTCATCATCGACATCTTGGCGACACCTGCTGTCACAAACAGATTAAGCCCCACAGGCGGCGTTATCATCCCTATCTCCATGTTCACCACCATCATGATACCTAGGTGAATAGGGTCGATGCCAAGTGCAATTGCAATTGGGAATACCAAAGGTGCTACGATGATCAGCAAGCCTGATGGCTCCATGAACTGCCCACCAATCAAGAGTAGAACGTTCACCACAATCAAGAAGGTGATCGGACCTAAGCCTGCAGAAAGCATAGACTCAGTGATCATCTGAGGAATGCGTTCCTCTGTCAGTACATGCTTAAGAATCAGAGCATTGGCAATGATAAACAGCAGCATGATCGTCAACTTGCCGGCATCATAGAGCGTGTCTTTGGTATCTTTATGGAAGAAGGTTTGGAACACCTTAACCAAAGCAGGCTTTGTATTCTTCTTGTCAGCGAAAGGCCCCATATCTTTATAGATAAAGTTGGCAATAAAGAACGCGTATACCGCTGCAACAGCCGCCGCTTCCGTCGGTGTAAAGATACCGCCGTAGATACCACCCAAAATGATGACAATCAGTAGCAGACCCCAACTTGCGTCTTTTGCTGCTGCGAACATCTCACCCCAGCCCACAAAAGGCTGTGCAGGAATCTTCTTAATACGTGCTGCAATGTAGATAGCAATCATCAACATCACACCTGCCAACAGGCCAGGAATCACGCCACCGAGGAACATACGACCTACAGATACATCCGTCGCCGCAGCGTAAACTACCATCACGATTGACGGTGGAATCAAGATACCCAAAGTACCCGCATTACAGATAACCCCTGCCGCGAACTCTTTTGTGTAGCCGTTTTTGATCATACCAGCGATAACAATACTACCGATTGCCACTACCGTTGCTGGAGACGATCCAGATAACGCTGCGAACATCATACATGCCACAACCGACGCCATCGCTAAACCGCCGCGGAACCAGCCGACCATTGCGATAGCAAAACGGATAATACGTTTCGCCACACCACCTGTAGACATGAAACTAGAGGCCAAGATAAAGAAAGGGATCGCTAAGAGTGTGTAGTGGCCTGCAAATGCATTAAACAGCGTTTGTGCAACCGAAGCTAGTGACGCATCAGAGTGCATCAACAAGAATATGACGCTCGATAAACCAAGGGAAATCGCAATTGGTACACCGACCAACATGAAAGCAATTACCATTAAAAATAGAAATAACATTGCCATGATTAGTCTTCCTTACCGTTAGATTTTGTACCCGACTCGTTCGCCTTGTTTTGCTTAGTCGAATCCAATACCGCTGTCGCGTCTTCATCAGAACCCGCTAACACATCAGCTTTCAATGCATCCAGCTCTTCTTCGGCTTCATGGCCTGCAATCATGCGGTCAAGCTTTCCCGTCGCCACTTGATAAGCGATTTGGATAAATCGGAACGTCAGCATTGCCATACCAATCGGCAGCGCCATATAAGGAATAAAACGTGGCAGTTTCTCGTATCGCTCACCTTCATTCATCCAGTCAGAAAGAAACTGAAGCATCTCGGGCATTGGAATATCATCGGTCTCATACCATGCACGATCGGTCGCGAACGGGTACCAATAATTCCAAGAACCGATAAGAAGTAGGATTGAAAAGGCCAGGCAGCTTGTAACGGCAATTAACGCATACATTTTACGTAGCTTTTCTGGGGCAAGGTTAATGATGACATCAACGCCAATGTGGAAGTGTTTTTTAACGCCATAAGATGCGCCCACTAACACCATCCAAGCGAACATGAACACTGTCAGTTCTAGTGCCCACAAGATATTGCCATTGAATGCGTATCTGAATACCACGTTGGCAAAAGTAAGTAGCGTCATTGCGCCAAGGAAAAATGCGATTAATGACTCTTCAATCACATCCGTAACTCTTCCGACTTTGGAAAAAAGAGAGGTTTCCAGTGCTGATTCGCTAGAATTTGGTTGTTCCATTTGAGGCTTTTCCATAATTGACTCCGCTTATAATTGTTTTAATAAGGAGTGGCGAAATGCACGCCACTCCCTTAGCGGTGTTATTGGTTTGAAGCTAACGCTGCATCGATAAGATCTGAACCGATGTCTTTTTCAAACTTCTTCCATACTGGTTGAAGTGCAGCTACCCATGCTTCACGCTGTTCAGGCGTAAGTGTACGAACCTCACCACCGGCTTCGATGATGTTATTCTTGTTCGCTAGGTTAACTTTTGAAGATTCTGCATTACGTGTTTCAGATACTTCTTGAACGATAGTACCAAGCTGTGTACGTACATCTTCAGGTAGGTCTTTCCAGAAGTCGTTTGACGTTACAACTAGGTAATCCAAGATACCGTGATTGGTTTCAGTTACGCCGTCTTGTACTTCAAAGAACTTCTTACCGTAGATGTTTGACCATGTGTTCTCTTGGCCATCGATAACCTTAGTTTGCAGGCCGCCGTATACTTCTTTAAAAGACATCTTCTGTGGATTAGCGCCTAGTTGTTCAAACTGAGCCACCAATACGTCTGATGCTTGAACACGGAATTTCAAACCTTTCGCGTCTTCAGGGCTAATAAGAGGTTTGTTCGCCGACATCTGTTTCATACCATTGTGCCAAAACGCTAGACCCTGTAGGCCACGACGCTTCATTGCATTTTTCAGCTTTTCACCAGATTCTGAATTTTGGAAACGATCAACGGCTTCTACGTCTTCAAATAAAAAAGGAAGGTCAAAAATGCGGTATTTCTTAGTGAACTTCTCAAATTTAGACAGCGATGGCGCCGCCATTTGAACATCACCATTTAACAGGGCTTCCAGTACCTTATTATCATCGTAAAGTGTTGAGTTAGGGAAAACTTGCATACAAGCTTTGCCATTCATTTCCGTGTTTACTCGCTCTTCCAGTAAAGAAGCGGCGATGCCTTTCGGGTGCTTATCGGTATTGGTTACATGACTGAATTTAATCACGATTTCACCAGGGTCACAGTTTGCAGCAGCATTAAAACTGGTGAGCGCCAGAGCAGATACAGACAGTAGGGTAAGAGGCTTAAACATTATTATTCTCCTTAGTAAACAAAGCAGCCCTTCAATGGGAACTGCGTGCTTTCACTAAGGCAATTAGCGCGCCACGTTGATACAAAACATTAACAACCCTTTAACTACAAGGCTTCATCATAGTTGCCAACATCAGTCGCCAGTTGTTTGCAAAATTTAATGGGTGGGAAATGACACATAGAATATTTGTAAATGGGTGGGAGTTGACCAACGTATCACTAATGGATACAGCCGAATGAGGTCTGACCAAGAGCCACATTGCCGATGATGCCTTGAAGTAATTTCAACCTATCCTGTAGAGTGCTGCACAACTTAGCCAGATTTACCACTCCACTACTTAACAAGAGTTGATACCAATGAGTCAGATCTACCATCACTCAGTACAAATTTACTATGAAGATACCGATCACTCAGGTGTGGTTTATCACCCGAACTTTCTTAAATACTTCGAGCGTGCGCGCGAACATGTCTTGGGTAGCGATAAACTGGCAGAATTGTGGAATGAGCAAGGATTAGGTTTTGCGGTCTATAAAGCCAACATGACTTTTCAAGATGGAGTTGAGTTCGCTGAGATCTGCGACATCCGAACCTCTTTTGAACTCGATGGAAAATACAAAACGCTATGGCGACAAGAAGTGTGGCGCAAAGATGCAACTAAGCCTGCGGTGATTGGTGATATCGAAATGGTTTGCCTAGATAAAGACAAGCAACTGCAGCCAGTGCCTGCCGAAGTATTAAAAGCGATGCTTGGCGAAACGAGCTAACTTCACCTCACCAAACTAGCTTAAAAGAGATGAGACAACGAAAAGGTTCTCATCTCTATCTGCATGGGTAGCAAATTTCCACCAAGAGTCACGGCAAAACGGTACTGGTCATCTAATCGACCCAAGCAACATTGCCAATCTGTAGAAATATCGTCTTCTTGAGCAGAATCCAAATCCAACCTGATTCCATTATGTAGCCTAATTTCGCGATACAATCTAATTTCATCTTGCAAGTTTGGTTGAAAATCCGAAGCGTGAATTGGAAATGTTTGCTCCGTCAGATTGGAGAATTCGAACGAAAAGCTTCGCAACGATGTGGCTAACCCATGACCCGTAGCTTTGATGTACGACTCTTTCAACGCCCACAGATCGAAAAAACGCTCTCTCTGTTCTTCTTTGCTGAGCTCAAGTAAATCCGCCAATTCTTTATCTGAAAAGTAGTGCTTCATGATCGAGTCGATATTGGTCGAACTTCTTGCGTGTTCAATATCAACACCCAATTGAACTTGCTTCCCTTCTATCTGGCAAACTGCAATCAACAAATGTTCTTTGCTATGACTAATATTGAAATTTAACCCCGTCTTGAGTTGCTGTTCGGCGACTAAACTTGGCTTTCCTTTCTCGCCATATTCAAACCGCCACTCTTCTGGCCTCAAATCAGAATAGCAAGACAACACCTTTCTTAGATAGTTACGAACGTACAAAGCTTGAACCTGAGATGAGGGCATTCGATAGCGATCAACTTTGGCTATCTCATCCATCGTGAGCCTCTGTTTTAAGTACGACACGCTATCGATATCATCATGTAAATCACTCAGGGAGCAAAGCCACAAATCCACAATCGGTATTCCCATATCTCTAGCACTCATTTATTAAAATCACTCTCATCAAGCTATCAAAAAAACATCAAAACGAACAAATTTAACTCACCTATGATTTGCTATAAACATAGAGAAATCGGGAAGGAAACATCCTTCATATGAGAGCTTGGAACTTGATTTTAAAATAATAACAAATTAAAACACAGATCACACTCAGCCTTGTTAAACAGTCATCTATTAAACCTTACTTACAAAAACCTGACATAGATCTCACTAGGCCAAAAAATAGAGTATAAACACTAAAAAACAATTCATACCCATTAAATATCAATAAGTTAAATACAATAAAAATACAAAAATCAAAAACACATTCGATTCATCTGGTCTGAACAGATCATAGTGGCCGCTGGGAGCATTGTATCAACTACTCACCTCGGGTAGCCTGCTCAACCATTAAACAAATTCACACGTTTTTTTTGCGGATACCTGCTTTGCACAAAAGCAGTACTTTGGACAGGATTTTAATGGACATGACCCTCACATTCGAATGCTCTCTTCGCACATGAAACACCTCCCCTACTCTCGTAAGTCAACGCACTTCGAAAAACTAATTTCTATCTGGTTGCCGCCACTCAGCAACCTGAATTTTCAGCTGCGCTTCCCTAAGTCTGTTTCAGATTTTCTTTCTATAGCTTTAAAAGCGCAGCCTCAAAACACGACATCACTTTCTGTGATTTCTAGTGGAGACTCATAATGAGCCAACCCGAGACAAATACACCGGAACCAGTCGACGATTCTCGACTGAATAAACGCCTTAAAGATATGCCTGTCGCTATCGTTGGTATGGCGAGCATGTTTGCAAACTCTCGCTACCTGAATAAATTTTGGGATCTTATCAGCGAAAAGATCGATGCGATTACTGAAGTACCAGATACGCACTGGCGTCCAGAAGATTACTACGATTCAGATCGTACTACGCCAGACAAGTCTTACTGTAAGCGCGGTGGTTTCATCCCAGAAGTAGACTTCAACCCAATGGAGTTCGGCCTTCCGCCAAATATCCTAGAACTGACAGACACTTCACAGCTGCTTTCTCTGATCGTTGCTAAAGAAGTACTTGAAGATGCCAAGCTGCCTGAAGGCTACGATCGCGATAAGATCGGTATCACGCTCGGTGTTGGTGGTGGTCAAAAGATCGCTCAAAGCCTAAATGCACGTCTTCAATACCCTGTTTTGAAAAAAGTCTTCAAGAGCAGTGGTATCAGCGACGACGACAGCGAAATGCTGATCAAAAAATTCCAAGACCAATACATCCACTGGGAAGAGAACTCCTTCCCTGGTTCATTGGGTAACGTAATTTCAGGTCGCATTGCTAACCGCTTTGACCTTGGTGGCATCAACTGTGTGGTAGATGCTGCGTGTGCAGGTTCTCTAGCCGCAATGCGTATGGCTCTAAGTGAGCTGGTTGAAGGCCGCAGTGAAATGATGATCACAGGTGGTGTGTGTACTGATAACTCGCCAACCATGTACATGAGCTTCTCTAAAACACCTGCGTTTACCACCAATGAAACCATTCAACCTTTCGACATCGACTCAAAAGGCATGATGATTGGTGAAGGTATTGGCATGGTTGCTCTTAAGCGCCTTGAAGATGCAGAGCGCGATGGCGACAGAATCTATTCCGTAATCAAAGGTGTCGGTTCTTCTTCAGACGGCAAGTTCAAAAGTATTTACGCGCCTCGCCCTGAAGGACAAGCAAAAGCTCTGAAACGTGCTTACGATGATGCTGGTTTCGCACCACACACACTTGGTCTTTTAGAAGCGCACGGCACAGGTACAGCAGCAGGCGATGTGGCTGAATTTGGTGGCTTAAACTCGGTATTCAGTGAGAACAATGAAGAGAAGCAACACATTGCGTTAGGCTCTGTGAAATCTCAAATTGGTCACACTAAATCAACCGCGGGTACTGCAGGTTTAATCAAAGCTGCATTAGCACTGCACCACAAAGTACTGCCGCCAACGATCAACGTATCGGCTCCGAATCCTAAGTTGGATATCGAGAACTCACCGTTCTACCTAAACACACAAACACGTCCTTGGATGAAACGTGTCGACGGCACACCGCGCCGTGCAGGCATCAGCTCGTTTGGATTTGGTGGCACGAACTTCCATGTGGTGTTGGAAGAGTACACGCCAGAACACGCTCGCGGTGACAAATACCGTCAACGCCAAGTACCGCAAACTCTGCTATTCAGCGCGGAATCTCGTCAAGCACTGATCAATGAGCTCAAGCAGGTTTCAACTCAAGCTGCAGATGCCGCGTTCAAGCTAGAAGCGGTTGCTGAGCAGTACGCTCTACGCGAAGTAGACGCTAAGCATGCTCGCCTTGGTTTAGTTGTCACTGACCAAGCAGACCTTCAAGCGCAACTGACTCAGGCTGTTTCTATGCTTGAGAGCCAAACCAAAGCACATTGGCAAATGCCAAACGGCACTAGCTACCGTGAGTCGGCACTGATTGCTGAAAACGGCGCAGGTAAAGTGGCAGCGCTATTTGCAGGTCAAGGTTCGCAATACCTAAACATGGGTCGCGAGCTTGCTTGTCACTACCCTGAGATGCGCCAACAGCTTGCTCAAGCGGATCAAGTATTTGGTCAGCACAAGAAAACGGCTCTGTCGCAAATTCTGTTCCCAATTCCAACCTTCACACCAGAAGCAACCAAAGCGCAAGAAGCGGTACTTACCAACACGGCCAATGCTCAAAGTGCGATTGGTACTGTGTCTATGGGTCAGTTCGACATCATGACTCAAGCTGGCTTCAAAGCAGACATGGTCGCAGGCCACAGCTTTGGTGAGCTAAGCGCGTTATGTGCATCGGGTGTTATCTCGCAAGACGATTACTACCAGCTAGCTTTCGCTCGTGGCGATGCTATGGCGGCGACACCAGAACAAGGCGACAGCGGTACTATGTTTGCGGTCATCTTAGACGCAGACAAACTTCCAGCCGTTGAAAGCTGCATCAGCCAATTCGAAGGCGTGAGCATTGCCAACTACAACGCTCCGACTCAACTGGTTATTGCAGGTCCAACTGCGACGGTTCAACAAGCAGCACAAGCGCTAACAGAACAAGGCTTCAAAGCGATTGCTCTGCCAGTATCTGGCGCTTTCCACACACCACTTGTTGCTCACGCTCAAAAACCATTTGCTGCTGCAATTGATAAAGCTTCATTCAGCGCTCCAACGCTGCCGCTTTACTCGAACGCAACGGGCAAACTACACAGCAAAGACGCGAAAGCGATTAAGAAAGCGTTCAAGCAACACATGCTGCAATCGGTTCGTTTCAGCGAGCAAATTGAAGCGATGTATGAAGCCGGTGCGCGTGTATTCGTTGAGTTCGGTCCGAAAAACATTCTTCAAAAGCTGGTTGAGAAAACATTGGCTGATAAGAACGAAGAGCTTTACGCAATCAGCATCAACCCAAGCCCTAAAGGCGACAGTGACCAACAGCTTCGTTTAGCTGCAGTTCAACTGTGCGTGGCAGGTGTTTCATTAGACAACATTGACCCTTACCAAGCTGACATTGCTGAACCTGCGAAGGCATCACCAATGAACATCAAGCTGAATGCAACCAACTACATCAGCCCTGCTACTCGTAAGAAAATGGATCAATCATTGGCTTCGGGCAACGTCACCGAAAAGACTGAGATTGTTGAAGTGAAAGTTGAAGTCGAGAAAATCGTGGAAAAAGAAGTGATCAAAACAGAAATCGTTGAAGTACCTGTGGCTGCTCCTCAAGCTTCAAATGTACAACAGTCAGCTGCTCTAGCACCAAGCGCACAAGTAGCAACAACAGCTCAGCAGCCTCAAGTGGTTCAAACAGCCCCGTCTAACGTAACGGTTGATGAATCTTCATTGCAGTCGTTCTTCAATGCTCAACAACAAGCAGCAGAAGTACATCAGCAGTTCTTGGCGATTCCTCAGCAATACGGTGACACATTCAACACCTTAATGTCTGAGCAAGCGAAAATGGCAACGGCAGGCGTAGCAATTCCTGAGAACCTTCAGCGTTCTATGGAAATGTTCCACCAGCACCAAGCTGAAACGCTAAAAGCTCACGCTCATTACCTAGAGATGCAAGCACACAGCAACAGCTCTGCACTTAACATGCTGACGCAAGGTTCAGTACAAACAGCGCAACCAACCTTCGTTGCGCCAGTAAATGCTCAACCATCAATTGAAGCACCAGCTACTCCAACTACTTCAGCAGCTATCGTTCAACAGCCTGTAGCTCAAGTACAAGCGACTCCTGTACAAGCTCAGTCTGTTCAAGCAGCACCAGTTCAAAATACAACAGCTCAGCAAGCTCCAGTCCAGAAAGCCGTTCCTGCACCACAAGTAGCCGCTCAAGCAGCAGCACCGGTTGCAGCTCAGCCTGTGCCAGTTAAAGCACAACCAGCTCCTGTGGCTGCACCAGTAGCAGTACAATCAGCAGATGCTGAAAAAGTGATGCTAGAAGTGGTCGCCGAGAAAACGGGTTACCCAACGGAGATGCTTGATCTAGAAATGGACATGGAAGCAGACCTTGGTATCGACTCAATCAAGCGCGTAGAGATCCTTGGTACCGTTCAAGACGAAATGCCAAACCTACCTGAGCTGAACCCTGAAGATTTAGCTGAGTGTCGTACTCTTGGCGAAATCGTTACTTACATGAACAGCAAGATGCCTTCTGGAGTTTCAACTAATGAAGCTGCACCAGTTCAAGCAGCTGCCGTAGTTAATGGTCTTGATGCAAAAATCGTTCAACAAACCATGCTAGAAGTGGTTGCTGAGAAGACAGGTTACCCAACGGAAATGCTTGATCTAGAAATGGATATGGAAGCAGACCTTGGTATCGATTCAATCAAGCGTGTTGAGATTCTTGGTACGGTTCAAGATGAACTGCCTACTCTTCCAGAGCTAAACCCTGAAGACTTAGCTGAGTGTCGTACTCTTGGCGAAATCGTTGCTTACATGAACAGCAAGCTTCCGGCTTCTGCTCCAGTCTCTTCACAAGCACCAGTAGTTGCTCCGGCAACAGCTAGCAATGGTCTAGATGCGGCTGTCGTTCAAAAAACCATGTTAGAAGTAGTGGCAGAGAAGACGGGCTACCCGACTGAAATGCTAGACCTAGCAATGGACATGGAAGCTGACCTTGGTATCGACTCAATCAAACGTGTTGAAATTCTAGGTACAGTTCAAGACGAGCTACCGACTCTTCCAGAGCTAAACCCTGAAGACTTAGCTGAATGTCGCACTCTGGGCGAAATCGTAGCCTACATGAACAGTAAGCTTCCAGCTTCTGCTCCAGTAGCGGCTCAAGCATCTGCACCAGCGCAAGCAGTATCAAACAGTTTAAACGCAGAACAAGTTCAAAGCACAATGCTGAGTGTAGTGGCTGATAAAACAGGCTACCCAACAGAAATGCTCGACCTAGCAATGGACATGGAAGCAGACCTTGGCATCGACTCAATCAAACGTGTTGAGATCCTTGGAACAGTTCAAGACCAGCTACCAACATTGCCAGAGCTAAACCCTGAAGACCTAGCTGAGTGTCGTACTCTGGGTGAAATCGTTGACTACATGAACAGCAAGTTAGCTCCTAGTTCGGAAGCAGCGACAGTAGCTCCTGCTGCAGAAGTAGAGGCAATTGTAGAAAGCGCAAGCAACGACCTAAACCCTGCTCACGTTCAATCAACAATGATGGAAGTGGTTGCCGACAAAACAGGCTACCCAGCAGAAATGCTCGACCTAGCGATGGACATGGAAGCAGACCTTGGTATCGACTCAATCAAACGCGTTGAGATCTTGGGTACGGTTCAAGACCAGCTACCAACGCTGCCAGAGCTAAACCCTGAAGACCTAGCTGAGTGTCGTACGCTTGGTGAAATCGTTACTTACATGCAAAGCAAGCTATCCGCTGCTGCACCCGTAGCGACTCCAAAAGCTGAATCAGTAACGCCTATCGCAGAAACAGCGACAGCGGAACTTCCTCCACACAATGAGGTGGCGCTAAAAAAGCTACCAGCGGCAGATAAACTCGTCGATTGTTTCTCAAAAGACGCTTGTGTCGTGATCACAGATGATGGTCACAACGCTGGTGTTCTAGCAGAAAAGTTGACCGCTAACGGCATTCAAGTTGCTGTAGTGCGTAGTGCTCTTTCTGCCGCGTCACCTTTAAACAGTGAAATCGCAAGCTACACACTCAACAGCGTTGATGATGCTGGTGTGACTTCGGTTATTAAAGACATCGAAGCAGACCTTAAAACGTCGAACAAAGTGATTGCTGGCTTCATTCACCTACAAACTATCGTTGATGCAAAACAAAGCAACGAGCAAGCGGTTAACTTGAATGTAGACTCAAGAGCTTCACTGACGACAGCGTTCTTATTCGCCAAGCACCTAAATGGCCAACTGAATGCGATTTCTGGTCGCAGCGTGTTCTTCACACTAAGCCGTATCGATGGTGGCTTTGGTTACCTGGATGCTAAGCAACTAGCGAATGCAGAACTTAACCAAGCCGCATTGTCTGGTCTCACTAAGACACTAAGCCATGAATGGTCAAACGTGTTCTGCCGTGCATTGGATGCTGACGCTTCTATTGATGCTCGTCACCTAGCTGAAGCTATCACAGGTGAACTGTTCGATATCGATACCAACACGGTTGAAATCGGCCTTAGCCATGCGGAAAACGGTGAATCTGGTCGTGCAACATTGATTGCAGCAACACCAGGAGCTGCACAAACGAAGAACACAGGCGCTCAACTCACCAAGAGCGACAAAGTTCTCGTGACGGGTGGCGCTAAAGGCGTGACGTTTGAATGTGCACTCACGCTTGCTAAGCAATGTAAGTCTCATTTCATTCTTGCAGGTCGTAGTAAGCATATTACTTCAGCTGAGCTACCTCAGTGGGCACAGGGCAAGCAAGAGAAAGAGCTAAAACCAGCGGCTATCGCTCACCTACAAGCAACAGGTGACAAACCAACGCCTAAGAAAGTTGATACCTTGCTAAAACCTGTATTGAGCAGCCTTGAAATCAACGCAGCACTTGCCGCTTTCAACGAGATTGGCGCGAGCGCTGAATACCTAAGCCTAGATGTATCGAACCATGAGTCAGTAGCGAAAACGCTGGCGAATTTCGAAGGCATCACAGGTCTTATCCACGGCGCTGGTGTACTGGCTGACAAACACATTCAAGACAAAACACTTGATGAACTGAACATGGTTTACGGCACGAAAGTGGGCGGACTAGAAGCGGTTCTTGGTGCTCTTGATTGCAGCAAGCTAAAACTGATTGCGATGTTCTCTTCGGCGGCGGGTTTCTACGGAAACACAGGTCAAAGTGATTACTCGATGTCTAACGAGATCCTAAACAAAGCGGCTCTACAACTATCTGTTCGTAACCCTCAAGCGAAAGTGATGAGCTTCAACTGGGGACCGTGGGACGGTGGCATGGTCAACGCAGCACTGAAACGTATGTTCACAGAGCGCGGTGTTTACGTGATTCCTCTTCAGGCGGGTGCAGAGCTATTTAGTTCTCAACTACTGAACGAAACTGGCATTCAACTGCTGGTTGGTACGAGCATGCAAGGTTCTGACAACAAGGAAGCTGCTGTAAAAAAGCTTAATGCGGAGTCTGTGCATCTTGCAAAGAGTCCGCTGAATACAAGCATCACTGTGACACGTCATCTTGATCCAAAGGCATTGCCTTTCATTCAAGATCACTGCATTGCCGGTAACCCTGTGTTACCGACAGTGTGTGCCATCCAATGGATGCGTGAAGTGGCAGAGCAACTGTTAGGGGTGAACGTTAGCGTTCACAACTACAAACTGCTTAAGGGTGTGATTTTTGATACCGATGAAGTGCAAGAGCTGAAACTGGTTCTTTCTTCTGACGCTAAATCAAAAGATCAGCTAAAAGCGGTGATCAGTTGCCAAGGGCGACCACAGTATCAAGCTCAGTTGCAAGTGGCCTCTGTGCAAGTCTCTGAAGATGTTCAACAAGCGTCAGTAAAACGCTTTGAGGCCAACACTTCAGCACCTGTAACAACGGCACAAGCTCTATACAGTGACGGCACTCTGTTTCATGGACCAAGATTGCAAGGTATTACCTCAGTCGAACGCTTTGACGACTTAGGTTTATTGGCTCAATGCCAGTTGCCTCAGATTGAAAACAGCGACTGCGGATCATTTATTCCTAAGCAAGGCTTTGGCGATAGCCAACCATTTGCTGAAGATTATCTGTTACAAGCAATGCTGGTATGGGCTCGATTGAAATACGGCGCGGCAAGCCTACCGTCTGCAATCGGTGAGTTTATTTGTTACACACCGATGCACGATGGTGACCAAGGTTGGCTAGAGCTGAGCGTGATAAAAAGCACGGCTCGTTCGCTGCAAGCTGATATCTCGCTTTACCACCAAGATGGTCGTTTAAGCGCAGTAATGAAAGGTGCAAAAGTCACCATCAGCAAGAGCTTAAACGACGCATTTTTGCCGAAGTCTAGCTCAGCAGTATCGAAGAAAGAAGCGACTAAGAACCCAGAAAAGGAGCAATTGTCATAGTGACTGTTCCTTCTAATAAAGCGATGCCATTACGCATCGCTCTTTTAGCTCAGCCAGCAAATGCGGCTGAGCTTTCTGCCGACTTATTCCCCTCGTTCCCAGACATAATGACTGTTGTGGTTGATGGCAATTTTAATCAAGCACTTACTCAAGCGATTGAGGCAGTCAATCAAGGCAGTATGGTTAAGCTTTGTTTGGATTCTCACTCACCATCATTGTTGATGTTGAGTGCGCTGATCGCTGCTCAGAATAAGATTCACCCACACGCGAATTTAGCGGGCTTTGTCGAAGCTCTCGATCTAAATAATGGAGATAGCGTTCAGCTTGCTCTAGAGATGTCACGCCGCCCCGCTTCAGACTTAAGCCATCAACAACAATATTCTGCACTTTCTGCTTCGCAGCAGTTTGATGAGTTGTTGAATATAGTTGAGGCGATATCGAGCCGTTCATTGCCGAGCTATTCATTACCGAGCAATTACTGGTTCACTGAGCCGAACAAAGCACGTGTTGCTGCGTTAACCTTCAGCGAAAAAAACAAGAAACCCACCAGCCTGATATTGACTCAAGCAACCGGTTTGCAAGAACCAAAGCCACTGCTATCCAGCGAACGTTTGATGTTTGTGGTTTCTGGCAATGACCAAGTTGAATTGGTTTCTAAGTTAACCTCGTTAAGAGAAGAGCTTAAATGCATTAGCGATTCTGCGGACAGCGAACTTGCTATCGCCAACTTGATGCATTCAAACCTAAGCCACTTCCAAAGCGTTCAGCACAATGCTGGCGTTGGTGCGAACATCGTGATTCAAGCGGCTTCAATTGAGGCTGCAATACAAGAGATCACTGCGCTAGAAAATGCGTTGCCAAAAGTAATGGCTGACAATAGCCAATACAAAACGCCAGCGGGCAGTTGTTTCTCACCGAAGCCTCAAAGCAAAGGTGGCGTTACATTTGTTTACCCTGGTGTTGGCACGGTTTATCCCGGTATGTTGCGCGAATTTCACCACCATTTCCCACAGTTATTTGCTCGCTTAGAACGCGAAGGTAACTTGAAAGAGATGCTACAGGCTGAAAAAACCTACGCTGACGACGCGCAAGAAATGTCGCTCAGTGAACTGGCAATTGGCGGTGTCGGCAGTAGTTATCTGTTAACACAACTGCTATGTGATGAATTCAAAGTACAGCCAGATTTCGCTTTGGGTTACTCCAAGGGTGAAGCATCCATGTGGGCGAGCTTAAATGTTTGGAAAAACCCACATGCGCTGATTGAGATGACTCAAACTAGCCCTATTTTCACGACGGCTATTTCTGGTGAACTCACAGCCGTGCGTCAAGATTGGCAGCTGAACGACGACGAAAGCATCCAATGGAACAGCTTTGTGGTTCGCAGTGATGCGCAAGCGATTGAGGCTCTGTTACCAGAGTTTCCGCGTGCTTATCTCGCTATCATCCAAGGTGATACTTGCGTGCTAGCAGGTTGTGAAAGCTCATGTCGTGCATTGCTCAAGAAACTGGGTAAACGTGGCATTGCCGCTAACCGTGTTACTGCAATGCACACCACGCCAGCGTTGAGCCAGCATAGCCAAGTGCAAGAGTTTTACACGCAACCACTGTTCGACGAGTTGCCAAAGCATATCCGCTTTATCAGCGCAGCAGGTCTACCGACTGGCGCACCAATCAATATCGACAGCGACAGCATCGCCCTTTCGATTGCCGACACTTTCTGTTCAACGCTGGATTTCACCGCGTTGATCCAGAGTGCACGTCAACAAGGTGCTCGCCTGTTTGTAGAAGTCGGTGCCGATCGTCAAACTAGCACATTGATCGACAAGATCAATCGTAGCGACAACGTAGCCGACCAATACTGCACAATCGCTTCCAATGCCAAAGGTGGTGACGATATTGTCACGCTCATCAAGTGCATTGGTCAGCTCATTACTCATCAAATTCCATTGTCTGTCGAGCCAATTATTCAAGGGCTAGAACAACAGGTCACCGCCGCTAAGCAATTAAGTGGTGTATCTCAAGGCAGCGCAGTGAATCATCAAGGAGAGCTAGTATGAGTTCTCAATCGAAGCCATCTCAAGATCAAGCTCAGGCTCAAGCTAAGAATAAGCAGCAAGTGAAGTGCAATAAGATCGCGATTGTTGGTATTGCTAACCAATACCCAGAAGCGGATACACCAAAAGACTTTTGGCAAAACTTGCTGAATAAAAAAGATTCTCGGACCACATTAAGCGCTGAAAAGTTAGGTGCTAAGCCTGAAAGCTATCAGGGTGTGCAAGGTGAATCAGACCGCTTTTACTGTGACAAAGGCGGCTACATCGAAAACTTCAATTTCGATAGCAATGGCTACCGCTTAACAGCAGAATCGTTCAACGGTGTTGACCAGAGTTTCCTATGGGCTTTGGATACCAGCCGTAAGGCGTTAGTCGACGCAGGCATTGATCTGAATTCCGATGTTTTAGAGCGTACCGGCGTGATCATGGGTGCCCTTTCGTTCCCAACTACACGCTCAAACGACCTGTTTCTGCCGATGTATCACTCGGTGGTCGAAAAAGCACTGAAAGATAAATTAGCTAATGACCAGTTTTCACTGCTACCAACCAATGAAACCGCGCAAGACCTCAACCCTATCAATGGTGCTGCAGCACATAATTCCTCTAAGTTAGTGGCTGATGCATTGGGTCTAGGCAACGTGCAACTTAGCCTAGACGCGGCATGTGCAAGCTCAGTGTATTCATTGAAGTTAGCCTGTGATTACTTGAATACGGGCAAGGCCGACATGATGTTGGCAGGCGCGGTATCCGGTGCTGACCCATTCTTTATCAACATGGGTTTTTCCATTTTCCACGCTTACCCTGACCACGGTGTGTCGGTTCCGTTTGATAGCAACAGTAAAGGTCTATTTGCTGGCGAAGGTGCCGGTGTTTTAGTCCTAAAACGCTTAGCTGATGCAGAGCGTGATGGCGACAACATTTACGCAGTCGTCAGCGGTATTGGCTTGTCGAACGATGGTCGTGGTCAGTTCGTATTAAGCCCAAATAGCAAAGGGCAAGTCCAAGCCTTTGAACGCGCTTACGAAGCATCAAACCTAACACCAGACAGCATTGAGGTGATTGAGTGTCACGCAACCGGCACACCATTAGGTGACAAGGTTGAGTTAACCTCAATGGAGCGTTTCTTTGCTGACAAATTGAATGGTTCTAATCCGCCATTGATTGGCTCTGCGAAGTCCAACCTCGGTCACTTGCTGACTGCAGCCGGCATGCCGGGGATCATGAAGATGATCTTTGCGATGAAAGAAGGAGTGCTTCCTCCAAGTATTAATTTGGACAAGCCACTATCGTCGCCAGAAGGTTTATTTGGTTCACAGACCCTGCCAACGCAGGTTCAACCTTGGCCAAGTAAAGCGGGCAACCCAGAGCGCTGTGCGGGTGTTTCTGTATTTGGTTTCGGTGGTTGTAATGCTCACTTACTGCTTGAAGCGTATTCAGACACCAGTCATGTAAACCAGACTCTAGAGTCAGCATCTCCAAGCCTACAGCCGTCTAATTTAAGCATTACTGGTCTCGCGTCTCACTTCGGTTCTCTGCAAAGTATCAAGACGCTAAGCACTGCGATTGAGACCAACAACGATGCTTTCATTGCTTTGCCTAAGAAACGCTGGAAAGGCTTAGATCAACATCTAGAACTACTGAATCAGTTTGGTTTACATGGTATTCCAAACGGAGCGTACATCGATCAATTCGATCTCGATTTCCTACGCTTCAAAGTGCCGCCGAATGAAGATGACCGTTTGATCTCTCAGCAGTTGCTACTGATGAAAGTTGCAGACGAAGCCATCAAAGACGCCAAGCTCGTGGCAGGCCAAAAGGTTGCAGTACTGGTAGCGATGGAAACAGAGCTTGAAATGCACCAATTCCGTGGACGCGTAAACCTGCATAGCCAATTGGCTGACAGCTTTACCAACATGGGGATTGAGCTAACACAAGATGAATACCAATCGCTAGAAACCATCGCGATGGACAGTGTGATGGACGCAGCCAAGCTGAACCAATACACCAGTTTCATTGGTAACATCATGGCTTCGCGTATCTCTTCACTGTGGGACTTTAACGGCCCTGCCTTTACGATTTCAGCCGCTGAACAGTCGGTTGCTCGTTGTATCGATGTCGCGCAAAACCTAATGTCGCAAGAATCAATGGACGCAGTCGTGATTGCAGCCGTTGACCTTAGTGGCAGTGCAGAACATGTGATTCTGAAGAACAGCGTCAGCCCAGTGTCACTTGCTCCAAAATTCGGACAACCGCAAGACGGTAGTTGGAATGTGGGCGAAGGCGCAGGTGCAATTGTTCTTGTTGAAGAAAGCCGAGTAGCGCGCAACCAAGACACTGCTTACGGCAGCATCAACGCATTGGCCTTTGGTTCAAGCGAGAATAACAACGCCGTGGCTGATGAGTTATTGACTCAAGTCGGTATGAGCTCGAACGATGTTTCTCTGCTTGAGCTTAACCATGCACCTGAATCTTCATTACATCAGTCTTCGTCATATCAGTCTTCGTCTCTAAGTTTAGCGAGCACAAGGACGACTCAAGCGAGTCTACGTGTTGGGCACTGCTCCGCAGCTTCTGGCATGGCAAGCCTGCTACACGGTCTGCTCAACCTGAACCTTGAGTCTCTGAATCCAAATGTCAGCTCTAAGAACGCGATTGTTGCCAACATCAGCGAAGGACAATGTTCACAGCTGCTAATAAGCCAGTCGAGTGTTGAATCTCAATCACTATCGGTTCGTTTAAGCAGTGAACTGGCGAGTGATGCTAAACGTCAATTGGTTAAGCAAGTGACTCTCGGTGGTCGCGATATCTATCAACATATTGCCCAGACTCCAGTGACTAACTTGGCTGCAATTAAGCAGAAAGCTTCTGGTAAACAAGCAGCAAGAGTGGCGTCGGTTCCAACGACAGCAAGCATTCAAGCAGCTCTTGTGCAAAAAGAGTTAGAGAAGAAAGCATTAGCGCAGAACGCGGTAGAGCCAGCAATCGAAACTCCTACATCAGTATCCCCTACTCTGGCGCCAACTCGCCACAGTCAGCTAACAGGTAACCACAGCAATATGACTCATGTCCTATCCGCTAAAAATGGCGTATCAAACATCAACGCTAATACGGATGCAGCATCACAGCCGTCTGTAACACCACACAACCAAGCTTTTGCTCAAAACCAGCAAGCAGCGCAGCAAGTGCACAAAGCATTCTTGCACACTCGTGCCCAAGGCATGCAGATGGCTGATGCACTATTAAAAGCACAGCTAAACGCCGTTACGTCTGGTTTAGAGAACAATGCCATTTCTCAACAAACGAATGGTCAACAAACATCAGTTCAGCCTGTTCAAGCTCAACCAGCTCAGGTTCAGTCAACACCAGTAAAACCTATCCGTAAGCCATGTATCTGGGATTATGATGATCTGGTTGAATACGCTGAAGGCGACATCGCCAACGTATTTGGCCCTGATTACGCGATCATCGATAGCTACTCGCGCCGCGTTCGCTTGCCAACTACCGACTACCTATTGGTATCTCGTGTAACCAAGCTCAACGCGACCGTCAACGAGTACAAGCCAAGCACAATGACTACCGAATACGACATTCCTGTTGATGCGCCGTACCTTGTTGATGGCCAGATCCCTTGGGCTGTTGCGGTAGAATCTGGTCAGTGTGACCTAATGCTGATCAGCTACTTAGGCATTGATTTTGAAAACAAAGGCGAGCGTGTTTATCGCCTGCTTGATTGTACGCTGACCTTCCTTGGCGACTTGCCTCGTGGTGGCGATACACTGCGTTACGATATCTCAATCAACAGCTTTGCTCGCAATGGCGACACGCTGCTGTTCTTCTTCTCGTACGAATGTTTCGTTGGCGACAAGATGATCCTGAAAATGGACAACGGTTGTGCGGGCTTCTTCACTGATGAAGAGCTAGCAGACGGCAAGGGTGTGATTCAGACTGAAGATGAAATCAAGGCGCGTAAGCTGGCAACTAAGCAACGCTTCGACCCTATGCTGCACTGCCCTAAAACTCAGTTTAACCACCAAGAGCTGCGCCACCTACTGACTGCAAACATCGCAGAGTGTTTTGGCCCAACTCACCAATCCAATAGCCACCAGCCTTCTTTGTGCTTCAGCTCAGAGAAGTTCATGATGATCGAAAAGGTTAGCCGTGTTGAACCACAAGGTGGCACATGGGGACTTGGTCTGATTGAAGGTCACAAACAGCTAGAGCCTGAGCACTGGTACTTCCCTTGTCACTTCAAAGATGACTCAGTAATGGCTGGATCTTTGATGGCAGAAGGTTGTGGTCAACTACTGCAATTCTTCATGATGCACCTTGGCATGCACACGCTTGTTCAAAATGGCCGTTTCCAACCGCTTGAAAATGCCCCTCAACAAGTACGTTGCCGTGGTCAAGTTCTACCACAATCGGCAGAACTGACTTACCGCATGGAAGTGACTGAGATTGGTCTAAGTCCTCGCCCATACGCGAAAGCTAACATCGATATTTTGCTCAACGGCAAAGTGATTGTTGATTTCCAAAACTTGGGTGTGATGATCAAAGAAGACGACGAATGTACCCGTTACCAGCCTTCTTTAGAGACGACTGAAACGGTTATCACAACACCTGCGTTGCAGAATGAAGTTCAGCACATTGCTCAAACGCCAGCAGTGAACCAACAGGCTTCAGCGAATGCACCACTCATGGCGCAAATTGAAGACCTAGCAACAGCGCCAAATAAAGGTGTGGTTCCTCTTCAACACGTTGAAGCTCCGGTAACGCCTGATTACCCAAACCGCACACCTGATACGGTTCCATTCACGCCTTATCACATGTTCGAATTCGCGACTGGTGATATTGAGAAATGTTTCGGTCCTGATTTCTCTATCTACCGCGGAATGATTCCACCACGTACTCCGTGTGGCGACCTACAGCTAACCACTCGTGTTGTTGAGATCGATGGCAAGCGTGGTGACTTCAAAAAGCCTTCATCATGTATCGCTGAATACGAAGTGCCAGAAAACGCATGGTACTTTGATGAAAACAGCCATCACACCTTGATGCCTTACTCGGTATTGATGGAAATTTCATTGCAGCCAAACGGCTTCATCTCAGGCTACATGGGCACCACTCTGGGCTTCCCAGGTGAAGAACTGTTTTTCCGTAACCTAGACGGCAGCGGCAAAATGCTGCGTAACGTCGATTTACGTGGCAAAACGATCACCAACGATTCTCGCCTGCTTTCAACCGTAATGATGGGCACCAACATCGTACAGAGCTTTAGCTTCAAACTGAGCACCGATGGCGTGCCGTTCTACCAAGGTACAGCGGTATTTGGTTACTTCAAAGGTGCAGCACTGAAAGACCAACTTGGTTTGGACAACGGTAAGGTGACCCACCCTTGGCACGTTGATAACAACCGTACACCGGATGTAAACATCAATCTGTTAGACAAAACGACGCGTTACTTCAATGCACCCGTTTCGGCTACTGGCCAAGTGCAAGAGCACTACAAATTGGCTGGCGGTCGCTTGAACTTTATCGATACGGTGCAGATCACCAGCGATGGTGGTAAAGACGGTCTGGGTTACCTATACGCTGAGCGTACGATTGACCCAAGCGATTGGTTCTTCCAGTTCCACTTCCATCAAGATCCGGTAATGCCAGGTTCTCTAGGTGTCGAAGCGATCATCGAACTGATGCAAACCTACGCTCTAAATAAAGATCTTGGTGCTGGCTTCCGCAATCCTAAGTTTGGTCAAATCCAATCTGAAGTGAAGTGGAAATACCGTGGTCAGATTAACCCTCTGAACAAACAGATGTCACTGGATGTACACATCACTGCAATCAAAGACGAAGACGGCAAACGCATCATCGTTGGCGACGCAAACCTGAGCAAAGATGGTCTGCGTATTTACGAAGTGAAAGACATCGCGATTTGTATCGAAGAAGCATAAGCCTGACAGAGAACTAGGAAAGAATTTAGTATGACAACTCAAACTACAATCAATAACGAAAAGCTATCTCCGTGGCCTTGGCAGATCGAAGAGAGCACAACTCGCTTTGATAACGCAGCAATGTCGACAATATTGAAAGACTTAAGCCTTGCTTGTTACGTCGTGAACCACCCAGAAAAAGGTTTAGGCGTAAGCCAAAAATCTGAGATTGCATCGGGCGATTCAGCAAGCTCAGCGAACAGCCAACCTGTTAGCGCCTTTGCTCCTGCTCTTGGTACACAAAGCCTAGGCGACGAAGATTTTCGCCGTTGTCATGGCGTGAAATACGCTTACTATGCAGGTGCAATGGCAAACGGTATTTCATCTGAAGAGTTGGTGATTGCGCTTGGTCAAGCTGGCATTCTTTGTTCATTTGGCGCCGCGGGCTTAATCCCGTCTCGCGTTGAGCAAGCGATCAACCGTATCCAAGCAGCACTGCCAAACGGCCCTTATGCGTTTAACCTGATTCATAGCCCAAGCGAACCCGCACTAGAGCGCGGCAGTGTAGAGCTGTTTTTGAAGCACAAAGTGAAAACGGTTGAGGCTTCTGCCTTCTTAGGTCTAACACCGCAAATCGTTCACTACCGTGCAGCTGGCCTTAGCCGTGATGCACAAGGTGAGATTCAGATTGGAAACAAGGTTATTGCTAAGGTAAGCCGTACTGAAGTCGCGAGTAAGTTCATGCAACCAGCTCCAGCTAAAATGCTGCAAGCTCTAGTTGATGAAGGTCGAATCACAGCAGAACAGATGGAACTGGCGCAGCTGGTTCCTATGGCTGATGACATTACCGCAGAAGCAGATTCTGGTGGTCACACCGATAACCGTCCACTGGTTACTCTACTGCCAACGATTCTTGCACTGAAAGAGCAAATCCAAGCACAGTACCAATTCAAAACTCCGCTACGTGTCGGTTGTGGTGGTGGCGTAGGTACGCCTGACGCTGCTCTAGCGACGTTTAACATGGGTGCTGCTTACATTGTTACCGGTTCAATCAACCAAGCGTGTGTTGAGGCTGGCGCGAGCGAACACACACGTAAGCTGCTTTCGACAACCGAAATGGCTGACGTGACTATGGCTCCGGCAGCAGACATGTTCGAAATGGGCGTGAAACTGCAAGTGGTTAAGCGTGGTACCTTGTTCCCAATGCGTGCAAACAAACTGTACGAACTTTACACTCGCTACGATTCAATTGAAGCGATTCCAGTAGAAGAGCGCCTGAAACTTGAGAAGCAAGTATTCCGTTCAACACTAGATGATATTTGGGCGGGGACTGTGGCGCACTTTAACGAGCGCGATCCTAAACAGATAGAACGCGCTGAAGGCAACCCAAAGCGTAAAATGGCGTTGATCTTCCGTTGGTACTTGGGTCTTTCTAGCCGTTGGTCAAACACCGGCGAACAAGGTCGTGAGATGGATTACCAAGTATGGGCTGGCCCTGCACTTGGCGCATTCAACGCATGGGCGAAAGACAGCTACCTAGATGATTACCAGCAGCGTAATGCAGTCGACCTAGCAAAACACCTAATGCACGGCGCAGCCTACTTGGCTCGTGTTAACCTGCTGACTTCGCAAGGTATCAAGCTTGATCCGGAACTAGCACGCTGGAAGCCGACGCAAAGAATGGCCTAGGCATTTCAATACAGCGTTAATTAAGCTCAACGAATAAAAAAAGCGACCTTAACGGGTCGCTTTTCTTTTGGTTATTCTTCTTAAACTAGCTAAGAGATTAAGATTTCTGCATACGCTTTTTCAGTCGAGCTAAGTCAATTTCACTAGAGCGAACAGTCAACTTAATACACTCGTAATCGTACTCTTCTTTAACCACACTCATGTTTGAGCGAATCTCACCGATGATGCCTTGGCCAGAATAAGGAATCGTGATCTCTTCTTCGATCATGCCCTCTTCTGCAACACCAACGATGTACTTGTGCAGTTTAGTGATATCTAGCGGATCACGAGTCGACGTTAGCATCGCATCTGGGAATTCTTCGATCAGCTCTAATTGCTGCTCTTCAGTCAATCTATCGCACTTATTCAGCACTAATAGTTTTTCGCTGCCTTCTACACCCACTTGAGCTAATACGTCGTGTACCACATCAAGCTGAGCTCGGAATGAAACGTCAGAAGCATCAACCACATAAAGCAGCAATGAAGCATCATGCGCTTCTGCTAGCGTTGAGTGGAATGAAGCAACCAGATCGTGTGGCAATTTCTTGATGAAACCAACGGTGTCTGAAACCAAGATACGCGGTTGAGTAATTGGTTGAAGTGCACGAACCGTAGTATCTAGTGTTGCGAACAGTTTATCTTCACCCACCACTTCGGTTGCGGTCATTGCACGCATCATCGAAGATTTACCGGCATTGGTGTAGCCAACTAAAGCAACAGTGAAAAGCTCCGCACGCCTTGTGCGTCGGGTCTTCATTTCATCTTGTACGCTTACTAGCTCACGCTTAAGCGCAGCAATTTGGTCACGTACGTTACGACGGTCTAGCTCAAGTGAAGTTTCACCGGCGCCCTGACCCATTTGACGCTCTTTATCACCCTCAGCCGTTTCACGCAGTCGCGGCACTAAGTAGTTTAGACGAGCGATATCGACTTGCAGACGAGCAGTACGAGTACGAGCGTGACGGCTGAAAATTTCGATGATGATACCAGTACGGTCAAATACTTCCACACCCAAACTCGCCTCAACAGTACGCATTTGAGATGGACTTAAATCACAGTCGAATACCACAACATCAGCGGCACCGTATTGGAAGTTGCCCGTTGGAAGATCATCAAAATCTAACTCATCGATTTCAGAATCAAACAAACCCGACTCATCAAGAAAGTCTTCATCTTCAGCTTCTTCAATAGAGCCTTGGTAACCAGTTAGATGTGCAATTTCGGCAAGCTTACCTGCACCCAACACATTCTGTCTTTGAGATGAACTGTGGTGTTGCGATTGTGTACCGACGACTTTAAACCCTAGGGTTGTCACTAAGCGAGCAAGTTCGGCAAGAGACTCTTTTGCTTCGTCACCTTTAAAATCCGGTGTCGTAATAGAAATAAGTAAAGCGTTATTCGCCGCTGGTTTTGCTGTTAGTTTCATGTATTCTTCTGTTTATGCACCAAGGTGCAACCTAGTTTTTGGTCTAAAGTAGTGTGATCCTACGCGTTTCTACGTCAGCTTTATAGAGCTAAGGGATACTAAATCAAGATATTATTGCAGTAGAAGCATATATATCGTTTATCCCTCTGTTTTTATAAGGGATAAAAAGCAAGTATAGACAACGAAAAAGGCAGCATCACATTACTTATTAGTAGTTGGTGATACTGCCTTTGATTTAGACATGAACTTTGATTGTTAAACTAACTCAGCAACTAGAAGTCGATTCTCGCTTCGGTTTGAGCATCGAAGAATACCGCCTTTGATAAATCAAAATGCAGCGGTGCCATTTGACCAACCGATACTTCAAACTCTGGCGACAAACGACACGCGACTTCTTGATCGTTCACTTTAACCATTGCGATGGTATCTGGCCCTGTCGGTTCCAGCACCTCCAGTTGTAAGTCTAGCTTTGTGGAGGCAGAAACATCATCACTTTCTTGCTCGGTAATGTGCTCAGGACGTAGCCCTATCACCAATTCCTTGCCATCTTGGTCGCGCATACTCTGTGGCAATCGAATGTGGTGTTCTTGTTCGGCAGTGCCCACAACCTTAATAATTGGATTCTGTTCCTCATCCAAATCCACCATGGTCTTAATGAAGTTCATTGATGGTGACCCCATAAAGCCCGCTACGAACATGTTGTTTGGCTTGGTGTAGATCTCTTGTGGAGTACCGAGTTGCTGCAGTTCACCGTCTTTCATTACTGCGATGCGATCTGCAAGAGTCATAGCTTCGATCTGATCATGGGTTACATAAACAATCGTGGTATTCAGCTTCTGGTGCAAACGTTTGATCTGGTGGCGCATTTCAACACGCAGCTTGGCATCCAAGTTAGAAAGCGGCTCATCAAACAGATACAGCTTAGGACGACGAGCCAAGGCACGCCCCATCGCGACACGTTGACGCTGACCACCAGAAAGTTGCGACGGTTTACGATCCAGCAACTGTTCGATTTGCAGCATTTCAGCCACTCGGTTTACTTCTGCATCGATCTCGTCCTGTGGCATCTTACGGATCTTCAAACCGAAAGCGATATTGCCGCGTACCGTCATGTTTGGATACAAGGCGTACGACTGGAATACCATCGCAATATCGCGATCTTTAGGTTCTACCTGCGCCACGTCTACACCATCAATTACAATCTCACCCGAGCTAATATTCTCGAGCCCAGCGATGGTGTTCATTAGGGTGGATTTCCCACACCCCGAAGGGCCGACAAGTATCAAAAATTCCCCCGAATCGATACTGATGTCGATGCCCTTTAACGTTTCGTTGTCCGCGTTGCGATAGGTTTTACGGATCTGTTTTAAATCTAATGTTGCCATGGGTAATTATCCTTTTACTGATCCTGCCGTTAGGCCACGAACAAAATATTTTCCTGCGAAGACGTACACCAACAGCGTTGGCAGTGCGGCGATGATCGCGGCAGCCATGTCGACGTTATATTCTTTAACGCCTGTGCTGGTGTTGACTAGGTTGTTTAATGCCACGGTGATCGGCTGAGTTTCTGAGCCCGAATACACCACCCCGAACAAGAAATCATTCCAGATTGCGGTGAACTGCCAGATCACCGTCACCATGATGATTGGCGTTGAGATCGGTAATAAGATCTTGAAGAAAATGGTAAAGAAGCCTGCACCATCCAGTTTTGCCGCTTTGATCAATTCATCAGGAATCGAGATATAGAAGTTACGGAAAAACAGGGTCGTAAACGCCATGCCGTAGATAACGTGCACGCTCACCAGACCAATGGTCGTGTTAGCCAAGCCCATCTTGCCAAGCATGGTTGCCATCGGCAGTAGCACCACTTGGAACGGAATGAAGCAACCAAACAACAGCAAGCTGAAGAACAGGTTCGAGCCTCGGAATTGCCATTTCGTCACTACATAACCATTGAATGCACCCAACAATGTTGAAATCGCAACCGCAGGAATCACCATTTGGAACGAGTTCCAGAAATAGCCTTTGATACCTTCACATTTCACTCCCGTACAGGCGGTATCCCACGCTTTATACCAAGCATCGAAAACCCACTCTTTCGGCAAGCTCATTAAGTTACCCGCCTTGATGTCAGGCAGAGTTTTGAATGACGTCAGCGCCATTACAAACAGTGGCATTAAATACACCAAGCAGAAGAAAAGCAGTGCTGAATAGATAAAGATTCGAGCAAAATTGATGTTATTCATCATGACTTTTTCTCCCTAAGTTCAGAGTAAAGATAAGGCACGAGAATCGCTAAGATACCAGCAAGCATCATCATGGCACTGGCAGCACCAAGGCCAATTTGTCCGCGAGTAAAGGAGTGGGCGTACATAAATAGCGCTGGAAGATCCGATGAATAACCCGGGCCACCCGCCGTCATTGCCGTCACAAGGTCAAAGCTCTTAATTGCAATGTGTGAGGTGATGATCACCGCACTGAAAACCACAGGTCGCAAGCAAGGTAAAATGATTTTGAGATAGATAGTGGGTAAGCTTGCCCCATCGATTTGAGCCGCTTTGATGATTGAAGAATCGATGCCACGCAGACCTGCTAAGAACATCGCCATCACGAATCCAGAAGACTGCCAAAGTGCTGCGATAACCAAGGTGTAAACGGACATTTCAGAATTGACGAGCCAATCGAATTTGAAGTCAGTAAAGCCCCAGTCTTGCATCAGCTTTTCAATGCCAAGACCCGGGTTAAGAATCCATTTCCACGCCGTACCCGTCACAATGAATGACAACGCCATTGGGTAGAGATAGATAGTACGAATCGCGCCTTCTTGGCGGATATTTTGGTCAAGCAACACAGCCAAACCAACACCTAACAAGATAGCAATCGCCATGAATAGAAAACCAAACACACCGAGGTTGGTGATTGAGGTGATCCAGCGATCGTTATCCATCAGCTTTTCATATTGGGTTAAACCAACGAAGTTAAAGCTCGGCAGAAATCGAGAGTTGGTGAACGACAAAGCTGCCGTCCAAAATATATAACCGTAGATACACACCACGGTCACTAACGCAGTTGGCGCCAGCACAATTTTAGGTAACCAATGTTGCAACCTGTCAGCAAAACTCGGTTTCGGTGCCGGCTGGCTCCTTGTGGGTTTTGGAGTCGACTCAGTCAAAACATGCTCCATAACTTATCCTTGTTGCACAATTGAGCCAATGGCTTACCTTTCGGCACCACATCAGCATCACGCATATTAGAATTGGGAGTGAAGAGCAGATAGGCTCCCTACGAGCCTACCCACCCTGGGGGTTCGATAAAGCAACACAACCCGACACTCACGTGCGTTGTGTGTCACTTATCAAGTTTGATTAGATAGCCGCTTTCACTGCTTTTGCTAACTTAGCTGCCGCTTGTTTCGGATCGGCATCTTTCTCATTGAAGAAGTTGGTCACTACGTCATAGATAGCGCCTTGAGCGTAGCTTGTTGTCGCTAGGCCGTGAGCCATACTCGGAACAAGATCGCCCGATTCAGCACTTGCTTTGAAGGTTGCCATTGAGTCCAACGCACATTGGTCAAACTTAGACATATCCATATCTAGACGTACAGGGATAGAACCTTTGTTAAGGTTAAAGACTTCTTGGAAATCTTTGGTAAGAATAGTTTTTGCCAGGTCTTGCTGCGCTTTTTGGTTCTCTTTGTCACTTAACTCAAAGAACGCAAAGCTATCGATATTGAAGGTAAATTGACCGTCAGTACCTGGAGCTGGTGCACAGATGTAATCTTTACCCGGCACTTTACCTGCCGCAGTAAATTCACCTTTCGCCCAATCACCCATGATTTGCATCGCGGCTTCGCCATTGATAACCATTGACGTTGCTACGTTCCAATCACGACCGGGAGAGTTGCTGTCGATGTAGTCACGCATCTTTTTGAACTTGGTGAAGACTTCCACCATCTTGTCGCCAGATAACACATCCATATCAAGATCAACGAACGCTTTGTTGTAATCTTCACTGCCTAATACATCAAGTGCTACTGCTTCGAATACCGTCGCGTCTTGCCAAGGCTGGCCACCATGAGCCAGTGGAATAAAGCCAGCTGCTTTAATTTTGTCTGCGGCAACAAAGAACTCATCTAACGTAGTTGGAACCGTCACGCCTGATTTTTCTAAAACAACAGGGTTAGCCCAAAGCCAGTTAACACGGTGAACGTTGACAGGAACCGCGACATATTCACCATCCCACTTCATCACTTTAGTCACGACTTCTGGTAGTAGTTCATCCCACTGTTCTTGTTTCGCAGTTGCATCGAGAGACGTTAGAAAACCTAAACCACCCCACTCTTGAATATCATGACCTTTAATCTGCGCAGCAGATGGAGGATTGCCCGATACTGCTCGCGTTTTCAAAACAGTCATCGCACTTTCACCGCCGCCACCAGCAACAGCAAAATCTTTCCAAGTATGGCCTTGTTCTTCAATCATCTCTTTCAGTACCGCTGCTGATTTCGCTTCACCACCGGCAGTCCACCAGTGAAGCACTTCCACTTCACCAGCTTGAGAAAATGTTGAGGCAGCAAGAAGAGATAGAGTAAGTAGGGTTTTATTAATTTTCATTATTATCTTCCATGTTTAGCGGACTCGACGTCCGGTTCAATAAAGAGTCTACTTATTCTAATTTTTAAGATTGAAACAAAAGGTAAGCCCAATGTAACGCAATTGTTACATTACACTTCTAGGCCTCTAGGGATATAGACTTTGGCTTCTAAACCACCTTGAGGGCAGTTGCGAATAATGAGATCTCCGCCGTGTCCATGCAGAATATTTCGGCAGATCCCGAGGCCAAGTCCGTGTCCTTGGTCATCGGTTGCGAGCCTAAAGTAGGGTTCGAAAACCAACTCTAACTTGTCTTCAGGGATACCCTTACCGTGATCTTGAATCGTCACAACCACCCATACAGAATCACTACCGATATCTACCTCAGCTGATTTCCCATATTTCACCGCATTATCTATGAGGTTGGTCAGCACACGTTTTATGGCTAATGGTTTGGCGACTAACGGTTCAACCACGGACGGCTCAAACTCAACTAAGGTTTGATGTTGGTTGTGCAGTTCAATTACAGAGAGCATCATCTCGTTGAGATCGATAATGGCATTGTTTTCATGAAGGTCTGTGTCTCTCACAGCCTGAAGAGCACCTTTAACCATCATCTCAAGCTCATCGAGATCTTTATTGAATTTGTCTTTCTTTACTTCACTTTCCAACAATTCTGCCCGTAACCTGAGTCGGGTGATAGGTGTCTTTAAGTCATGAGAAATAGCAGAGAAAAGATGTTCACGGTCGGCAACATAGCGACGAATCCGTTGCTGCATGCGATTAAAAGCTCGGGTCGCGGTGACCAGTTCTGTTGCCCCTTCTTCGTTAAGCGGAGGCTGCTGAATATCCATACTCATTTCATTAGCCGCTCTTGCTAACTTTTTGAGAGGACGCACTTGACGACGAATCATAAAATAGGTAAGTACAAGCAGAATGAGCGTTGAAGATACTAAGAAAATCACCTGTTCCCGACCGAGAATTGTATCGTCGAGCTTTACATAAGGCGCAGGCAACAACGCCGCAATATAGACCCATTCATGGCTCTTTAATTCTATTTGGACAACCAGAATAGGAGGATTGAGAGGTTCTAACGTTAGAGTATGATGTGCCCACGATCGCGGGAGGTCGCTTAAATAGATATCATTTTTAAGCAAACGAAGATGCTCAGGTCGCGAAAAGTCGACCCTTACCGATTCGACTTTATTGAGCTTGCTACTTAAAACACTTTCTATCGCTTCTATCGATGCGGTTTTTAAGCGGGTGTCAGGGATAGGCTCAACAATCAAAGCCTCTTTATTGAAAGAAACGAAGAAGCGCGTACCGCCCATATTGCGGATCTGATCTAATACGATATGACGATACTTGACGGGCAAAGATTGGAAGAAAGTCACCGTTGAGGCAAACATGTTTGCCATGCTCGACGAGGCAGAACGAATCCCCTCCAGTTCTTTGTGTTTGGATTCGCTATACCAAATAGATGTAGCGATACCTTGAGCAATCACAACGGCTAACAAGGTCAGTAACAATGTTCTTGCGACCAAGGAGTTTGGTTTTAATCTACTCAACCACTTCATGCGAGATACTTTATCCGGAATACTTCATTGGAAATGACTCTATTAGCATTAGTTCATTAACAGTAAGTCATGCTTAGTGTTCATACTGAACAGGCACAGCGAGAATATAGCCGTTACCGCGCATGGTTTTGATGTAGTGAGGATATTTTCCGCTATCGCCCAATCGACTTCTCAGGCGACTAAGCTGTACATCAATGCCACGTTCAAAAGGCAGCGCTTCACGACCTCTAGTAGCAAAAGATATGGTGTCACGATCTAGAACTTCGTTTGGACGAGTTAAAAACAACATTAACAATGAAAAGTCGCTGCCCGACAAGTCCATCTCTTCTGAGTTTTCATTGTGAGAGATTCGATGCGCGAGCGTATCGAGAGTCCAGTCACCAAAAATGATCTGCTTTGGTAGTGCATCGCTTGGCTTGTCATCCACCACTTGAACACGTCGTAATAACGCTTTAATACGAGCCATTAACTGACGAGGGCTAAACGGTTTGGCGATGTAGTCATCGGCACCAATTTCTAAACCGATAATCTGGTCGGTTTCATCCGATACCGCCGTTAGCATGATGATTGGCACATTGGATCGTTTGCGGACTCGTTGGCACAAGGTAAAACCATCATCACCGGGTAGCATCACATCAAGCAGAATCAGATCTGGATAACCTTGCTTTTGCAAATGAGCTTCTAGTTCAACACCATCTCCCACAGAAGAAACATCGAAACCAGATTTTGTGAGGTACTCTTCCAGCAGTTCGCGGATTTCTTGATCATCATCCACCACGAGAATTCGAGTATTTGTTGGCATCGCCCAAACCTATTAAATTTACAACTTATTCACATAGTGTATAGGCTGGCCGATTGTTTGATTATTGACATGTTTGTAAAGTTAGAAGAACAAACAGATAAAGATCACAACTTAGTGACCTCTATCTGAATCTTAACGGCTTAATCCGCTATTGGTTGATTATGACGAGCAGCTGATCTCCATGGCTTTGCCCCACTCAGGAGGTAGAGCCGCTAGATGTTCATAGTCCGGATGTTCCGCATAAGGGTTTGCAAGCACCACCATCAAAGCGTCAATGTCGCTACTATCACCGCGCTCAGCTTTATCGATAGCTAGTTGAGCTAGATAGTTTCTGAGAATGTATTTCGGGTTTACCTGTCGCATGTTTTCGCAGCGCTTTACCACTGAACTCTCTTCTAATTCGCAGCGCTGTAAATAGTTATCTACCCATAGCTTCGCGGCCTCGCGATCGATAACCAAATCAATCACGTCTTGAGGCTTCAATGTATCTAGGTTCGACAGTGTCCTAAAGAACCTTGGGTAATCGACTTTGTTTTGCGACATCAGCTCGAACATAGATTCAAACAAACGACTATCGCCCTCTTGTTTCGAAAGCAGCCCTAACTTACGACGCATCATCTGACTGAAATAACCGTTCATTTGTGGTTCGTACTGCTCTAACGCCGCCTCTAAGTCGGCCTTATCCACCAACGGAGAAAGTGAGTGAGCCAGTGCCGATAGGTTCCACAATCCAATTCGAGGTTGCTGATTGAAAGCATAACGACCTTGATAATCGGAATGGTTGCAGATCAAGCGAGGATCATATTCATCAAGAAATGCAAACGGGCCGTAATCGAAGGTTTGCCCGATGATCGACATGTTATCGGTGTTCATCACCCCATGAGCAAAACCATTCGCTTGCCACAAGGCCACCATTTCTGCGGTGCGGTCAACAATCAGGTTAAACATAGCAGCGTAAGGTTTCTCAGCATCCAAACACTCAGGGAAGTGCCATTCAATCACTTTATCGGCCAACAACTTATGCTCAGCCAATTGATTGGTATAAAAAAGGTGTTCAAAGTGACCGAAACGGATGTGTGATTCAGCAGCACGCACCAACAATGCGCCCCACTCTTGCTTCTCGCGGTAAACTGGCGTGTCACTGGTCATCATGGCTAATGCACGTGTGGTTGGGATATTAAGCCCTGCCATTGCTTCACTACACAGGTACTCACGTACAGTTGAACGAATAACAGCGCGCCCGTCACCCATACGAGAATAAGGCGTTTTACCTGCACCTTTAAGGTGTAAGTCGAACGTTTCACCACATTTAGCAACAACTTGAGCTAATAACAACCCTCTTCCATCACCTAAATCAGGGTTATAAGAGCCAAACTGATGGCCAGCGTATTTCATTGCTACTGGTGAGAATTGATCAGGTTCAACATTGCCCGATAACGTCTCAAGCAATTCCTCAGAAGCATCTTCAAATGACGGAAAGCCGAGTTCATTCGCAAGGTTATGGTTCCATGAGAGCCATTGAACATTACTGAGCGGTGTAGGTTGAATTGGGGTATAGAACAGTCGAGGTAATGCAGTAAATCGATTGTTAAATGAAATAGAATCCCAGACAGACATGAGAGGCACACTGTAGATAAAAGATAACTTAAGATTATCACAGTTTAGTAACAACTTCAGATTGGCTTACGTGTCTAGTTTGTTGAGCGAAAAGGACTTGACTGCTTTGCGAAGAGAAAAATTAGGTGGCTAGACTGATGAGAAGAGCCACATTTACGAGAATAAGAGTTCTGACTTTGAAGACTTTTTGAAAAGTGTATTCATAATAAAAACTGAAAATATAGAGCCGAAAAGCAGGCTACATTAGAGCGAGAATACCCAGAAGAGAAAGAGTAGAGAAAATCCAAGTACGACTGATTACGCCAAAGTTACTGTGTTGAATCATTTCTTGATGCTGCATATGTCTCTCCTTGAGAACGTGATGGTGTAACACCAATATATCGACTTTATGCCGATATCAGCAAGCACATTAATATTAACCTTTTATTACAGCATCAAGAATATTCCGTAATCATTCACCTCTATTATAAAACAGAAAGTTATGCTCGGCTTGTCGTCGAAAGCAGTGCACCAGCACCAATAAAGACACCACCAGTCACACGATTAAAAACCTTGGCTCTACCTTTAGCGAACAACCAATTAGATGATTTAGCTCCTAGATAGGCGTAAACCAATAACCAAGATAACTCCATCACAGCGAAGGTCAAAGCGAACACAGCAAACTGAGGAAGAAGTGCTATTGAAGGATCAATAAACTGTGGGAAAAGTGCGGTAAAAAACAAAATCGCTTTAGGGTTACTCGCACCAACAATAAAACCACTGACATAATGCTTTGCAGCGCTCTCTTTAACAGATTGAGAATCTGCTTTTTGATTCGATAATTTGTCATAATCTTGCTGGCTAGAACGTAATGATTTCCAACCAAGGTAGATAAGATAGGCAGCACCAGTCCATTTGATAATGTTAAAAACCAGTTCCGACGAAGCGATAATCACACCCAAACCGGTAAACGATAACGTAAGAATTCCGGTAATCGCGGTCAAGCTACCCAAGGCAGTAAATATTGATAACTTAAAACCAGACTGCACACCCTTGGTCATGCACAATAAAGAACTTGGCCCAGGTGAAGCTGTCAGTATCAGCACTGCTAGTAAATAATAAATCCATGTATCAAAACTCATCGCGAATTCTCCTTAACTCACTAGAACGTCTAAATATTAAGCATCAATATGTAATAATTATTCATATTAAGCAACTAAATACTGAGCGTAACATCTTCGCTCTAAGCGCAAACAGCCTCAATGTGGACAATAAAAAACGCCATACATTGCTGTATGGCGTTTGAATTAATACCGAGAGGGTTTATTCAGTTGTTAACTGATATCCCTATCTAACTAAAACGGTTTAGTCTTTGTAGATTGAAAACTCATCTGCACAAGCCACTAACTGCTCGCGAGTGATCATGAATACGCCATGGCCACCATTTGAGAACTCAATCCAAGTGAATGGAATCTCAGGGTATTGGTCCATCATGTGAACCATTGAGTTACCCACTTCACAGATCAAGATACCATCATCAGTTAGGTAATCTGGTGCGTTAGACAGAATACGGCGAACCAGTTTAAGGCCATCAGTACCCGCTGCTAGGCCAAGTTCCGGCTCATGAGTAAACTCTTCCGGTAGGCTGTTCATATCTTCTTCGTCCACGTAAGGTGGGTTCGATACGATCAGGTTGTATTTCTCTTTAGGCAAATCACGGAAAAGATCTGAACGGATTGGGAATACTTGTTGCTCCATGCCGTGATCTTGAACGTTCTGCTCTGCAACTTGTAGTGCATCCGTAGAGATATCAATCGCGTCAACTTCAGCATCTGGGAAAGCGTGAGCACATGCGATAGCAATACAACCACTACCCGTACACATATCCATGATACGAACTGGTTCTTCAGTTAACCATGGTTGGAACTGAGCTTCGATCAATTCACCAATTGGAGAGCGAGGCACAAGAACACGCTCATCAACAAAAAACTCAAGGCCACAGAACCAAGCTTTATTGGTTAGGTAAGCCGTTGGTGTACGATCATTGATACGCTTGATCACACGTTCAACGATGCGTAAACGCTCGCTGCTCGTTAGACGAGAGTTCATAACGTGCGAGGGAACATCAATCGGTAGATAAAGAGTAGGTAAAATAAGTTGTACCGCCTCATCCCACGCGTTATCAGTGCCGTGACCATAAAATAGGCCCGCTGCGTTAAAGCGGCTAACAGTCCAACGAATCACATCTTGAAGCGTGTGTAGTTCTGATACCGCTTCTTCTACAAAAATCTTATCCAAAATTGTCTCCGAAAAGCGCTACAATACTGCTAATTACGTTTCTAATTAGAATTCATAACCTGATGAGCAAAAAAGACACCGACTTTGATGACGATTTCGCCCTGTTCAACGATGCAGTAAAGGGCGTTAAAAAGTTGCAACAGGATACCATAGTCCAGCAGCCAAAAAGAAATGCCAAACAAAAAGAAATTACTCGAACGGCAAGACAAGCCAGCGATAGCGAGTTTTATTTCTCTGACGAGTTCATTCCGCACCTTAGTGAGGAAGGGCCAACACGCTATGCGCGTGATGATGTCTCTAAATACGAAGTCAAGCGACTGCGTCGCGGTGTTTACGTGCCTGACGTGTACCTAGATATGCATGGTATGACACAACAAGAAGCAAAGCGCGAACTAGGAGCTATGATTGCTCACTGTATTAAAGAGAGCGTAGCTTGTGCTTGCGTGCAACATGGTATCGGTAAGCACATTCTTAAACAAAAAGTGCCTTTGTGGTTAGCACAACACCCAGATGTAATGGCTTTTCACCAAGCACCTTTAGAATTTGGTGGTAATGGCGCACTACTGGTTTTGCTTTCAATTCCTGAGAAGTAACTCTCATTTACTCGACGGGTTTACTTGTTACCGATTAACTCCTTCCCCCAAAGCCAAAACAACAAAGGGCACCTCAATATGATTGAGGTGCCCTTTCTATTTATCTTTGCTTATTGTTGTCTTTAGGATTTCACCAAGCTTTGTCAGCCTATGGATTAATGTTCCAAAGCAACTCGCCCTTTTGTGTCTCAAGGTCAAATTCAATACAAGCTAAACCAGAAGTCGGAAACATGGGCGGTGCCATGCCTGTCGCGAACTCTGCGGTTAAGTAGCCAACTAGAGGTAAATGAGAAACAAATAAAATGGTCTCTAGTTTTTCTACTTCAGCCATAGCTAAAGCCAAATCAAACACATCGTCGGACATACCATAAGGGGTAATATCATCACAGGTTTCTACTTTTTTTCCAGAAAACGCCTGAGAGATCTCTAACCATGTTTCTTGTGCCCTTAGATATGGGCTCACAAGCACTTTATCGAACTGGCTGAACCCTTGCTCATTTGCAGCTTGTGCCACCGCAAGAGACGCCATTTTGCCGCGCTTCGTTAACGCTCGTTCTGCATCCGAGTTAGCAAAATGTTCTGCTTCACCGTGGCGCATTATGAATATTTTCATGTTCAGTCCTGTCTACGTAACATTTCGAAAGTCGATATATCCCATATCAGCGATACGCTACTTAGCGTTTGGCTCTCAATCCAGAGAATCCGCAGTCTATATAAATAATTATATCAAGTCACTTGCTAAAGAGTCCGACTTTCTTAACAATCTTATTAAAAGAAAATAAATCACTGATAAAAATCGATAAAAGTGATTTAGAAGTCGCCAAAAAGCTCTTGATATCCCAAAATATGAACGCAAGGTTTGCACCTCAAATCATCACGTACATAATTTAAAAACCACCTTCTCTGGAGATGCTTCTGTGCATTTAAGCCCTAATGATGAACATCAATACCGTTACCTAACGCTAAATAACGGATTGCGAGTAATGTTAGTTCAAGATCAAAACGCTCAAAAAGCTGCAGCCGCACTCGCCGTTAATGTTGGGCACTTTGATGACCCTGCAGACCGAGAGGGGTTAGCTCACTACTTAGAGCATATGCTATTTTTGGGAACTGAAAAGTATCCAAAGGTCGGAGAGTTCCAAAGTTTTATCAGCCAACATGGCGGTAGTAACAACGCTTGGACCGGAACAGAACATACCTGCTTCTTTTTTGATGTCGAATTGAATGCATTTGAAACAGCACTCGATCGATTCAGCCAATTTTTTACAGCACCACTTTTTAACGAAGAAGCACTAGATAAAGAACGCCAAGCGGTGGATTCTGAGTACAAGATGAAACTCAATGATGACTCACGACGCTTGTACCAAGTTACCAAAGAATTAGTGAACCACAATCACCCATTCTCGAAGTTTTCTGTCGGTAATATCGATACGTTAGGTGACAGAAACGGTGAAACAATTCGACAAGAGATCTTAGCTTTCCACCAGCAACAGTACTCTGCAGATTTAATGACACTGACATTGTCTGGCAACCAATCATTAGATGAGATGCAAAGTTGGGTGGAGAATCGTTTTAACTCAATCACCAATCACAATCTACAAGGTAAAAAGGTTGAAGTGCCTATTATTGGCGAGTTAAGCACGGGCGTACAGGTCCACGTTGAGCCAATAAAAGAAGTTCGCAAACTGATTTTAACCTTCCCGATGCCAAGCATGGATGAGCACTATGGTATTAAGCCATTGTCATTCTTTGCACACCTTTTAGGTTATGAAGGGGAAGGTAGCTTGATGATGCAGTTAAAAGAGAAAGGTTGGATAACCTCACTCTCAGCTGGTGGCGGCGCAAGCGGCAGTAACTATCGTGATTTCACTGTGAGTTGTTCATTGACCATCGAAGGTTTGACCAAAACAGACCATATTATCCAAGCGGTGTTTCAATACATCAAACTGATCGAACAACAAGGCATTGAAGAGTGGCGCTATTTAGAAAAGCGCGCGGTTTTAGAATCTGCATTCCGCTTTCAAGAACCAGCACGGCCACTCGATGTTGTCAGTCACCTCGTGATCAACATGCAGCACTACCAAGAGCAAGACGTGGTGTATGGCGATTATAAAATGTCGCATTTTGACGAAGAGTTACAACGTTCTTTGCTTTCTTACCTATCTGTCGAAAACATGCGTGCGACCATCGTTGCTCAAGGTTTGGAATACGATAGAGAAGCAAAGTGGTACTTTACGCCCTACTCGGTCACGCCTTTCAGCACAGAGCAAACTCAGTGTTTTATGTGCATAAATCCCGGTTGGCAGTTTGAGCTACCCAGCAAAAACCCATTTATTTGCTATGACCTCGATCCGGCTGAGATCGAAGGCAACGCTGAACACCCACAACTATTGGAAGAGCTTGACGGCTTTAAACTATGGCACCTACAAGACCATCAGTTTCGAGTGCCTAAAGGTGTCGTATATATTGCTATCGACAGCCCTCATTCGGTAGCTAGCCCGAGAAACATCGTAAAAACTCGCCTATGCGTAGAAATGTTTTTGGACTCACTTGAAAAAGATACCTATCAGGCTGAAATTGCTGGTATGGGTTACAACATGTATACCCATCAAGGCGGCGTGACTCTGACTCTTTCTGGGTTCAGCGAGAAGCAGCCACAGTTGCTCAATATGATCCTTGAACATTTCCAAGCTCGTAACTTTAGTCCAACACGCTTCGAAACGATCAAGCATCAATTGCTCAGAAACTGGAACAACGCATCGCAAGATCGTCCTATTTCTCAGCTATTTAATGCGATGACTGGAATACTTCAGCCAAACAACCCACCCTATTCCGTTTTGATAGAAGCCTTGGAAACGATAGAGGTCGATGAGCTTTCTTCCTTTGTTCAAGCTATCTTGGCAGAACTGCACGTAGAAATGTTTGTGTATGGCGATTGGCGACAAGCTGATGCTCATAAGATGGCTGAAACACTTAAAGATGCACTGCGTGTTCAAGATCAGGCTTACGAAGAGTCATTGCGTCCATTAATCATGCTTGGTGAAAACGGCAGTTTCCAACGTGAAGTTGTGTGTAATCAAGATGATTCGGCAATTGTGGTTTACTACCAATGTCCGGATATCTCACCTAAAAACATTGCACTGTATTCGTTGGCAAACCACTTGATGTCAGCTACGTTCTTCCATGAGATTCGCACCAAGCAGCAACTAGGCTATATGGTCGGCACTGGCAACATGCCGCTGAACCGGCACCCAGGTATTGTACTTTACGTGCAGTCGCCTAATGCAGCTCCAGCAGACTTGTTAGCTTCTATAGATGAATTCCTCAATGCCTTTTATATGGTGTTGTTGGAACTTAATGACTATCAATGGCACAGCAGCAAACGCGGGCTTTGGAATCAGATTTCAACGCCAGATACGACTTTACGAGGTAGAGCTCAGCGCTTATGGGTTGCGATTGGCAATAAAGATTTGGAATTCAACCAAAGGGATCGCGTACTAGAAGAGCTCAAAGAGCTGACTCGCTCGGACATGATGCGTTTTGTGGTCAGTCAACTTAAACCTCGTACGGCAAATCGTCTGATTATGCACGCGCAAGGTAATGCACACCATGAAGAAGAAAAGCTGTCCGCAGGTGTGGAAATAGGCTCTATTGATGAGTTTCAGTTACGTCCGAAAGATACTGAACTTGGCTAGTAATTCTAGATAAAAAACCGAAGGTTGATGCGGATGCATCAACCTTTTTTATTGGGGCAATATAAAAGCAGATCTCCTATTACGCTCCTTCGTCGCTTTAGGAGATGACGATAGTTTTGATTGAGATGTGTTTGCCCCCTCATTTATCAACGCAATAACTTACTTTTTGTCTCTCGCTCGTAATTCCCGAGAAAGAGGAACAATTGAATCGAGAATCTCATTCCTTTCGCTCCCCCATAAAACAGAAAAGCCCGCATCAACTTGATGCGGGCTCAATAATTAGCGTACTAGAGAGTTACTTATAAAAAGACTCATCCAAACCAGCACGTGTCAGTAGGCCATCACATGGTGCGAAACGATCACCGTACTTCTTAGCGAAATCGTTCATCATATCAACCAGTGACTTAATGCCCACTTGGTCCATATAACGGAAAGGCCCACCTAAGAATGGCGGGAAACCAATGCCGAAAATAGCACCGATATCACCGTCTCTTGGACTACGTATAATACCATCATCCAGGCAGCGAACCGCTTCGTTTAGCATAGGAAGCACACAGCGCATTGCGATATCGTTATCGCTCAACTTAGGATCTGGTTGTAGCTTAAGCAGCTTGTAAACTGACTTATCGACTTCTTTCTTCTTACCTTTGTAAGTGTAGAAACCTTTGCCACTCTTACGACCTTTACGGTTGTCATTTAAAAGAATATCGAACACATCAGGGCCTTGGAAACGATCGCCGAGTTCATTCACTAAAATCGGAATAATCTTCGCTCCGATATCAACACCTACCTCATCTAACAAGGTAATTGGGCCAACCGGGAAACCGAAATCCAGTAACACGCTGTCAAGTTTTTCAATCGGCTCATTCGCCAGTAACAAGTGCGCAGCTTCATTCATGTACGGAGCAAGAATACGGTTCACATAAAAACCAGCCGTGTCTTTAACAACAATCGGGGTCTTGCCTTGCTTCTTCGCTAATGCCACAACTGTCGAAATCGTCTCTTCTGACGTTGTTTCATGAGGAATAACTTCAACCAATGGCATTTTATCTGCTGGGCTGAAGTAGTGAAGGCCCACAACGTTTTCTGGTCGCTGTGCCTTCTCTGCAATCTTGTGGATTGGCAATGAAGAAGTGTTGGTCGCAAAAATAGTCTCAGGTTTCGCATTCGCCTCAATGTCGGCAATCATCGATTGCTTGAGATCAAGGTCTTCAAATACGGCTTCAATCACGACATCGGTGTGATTAAAGCTCGTAAAATCGATGCCACCAGAAAGCTGCAGCATTTTGCTTTCAAGTTCAGCTTTACTCAAAATGCGACGTTTACGCTGCTTGTCGAACAACTTAAAGTTGTAGTTAAGTGCGTTCAGAACGCCTTCGTTGGAAACGTCTTTAATGCGAACCGGCACTTTAGCTTTAGCAACACTAACATGGCTAATACCAGCCCCCATTAGGCCACCACCCAACACCCCAACACGCTTAACGGCTTTAGGCTCTGCGTCTGCACCGTGCTCTTTTTTCATTTCAGTGGTTGCGAAGAAAATCGAACGCAGGGCTTTGGATTCCGAAGTCATCACCAGCTCAGAGAAACGCTTTGCTTCATACTGAAGGCCTTTGTCGAAGCCGTTCTCGAGGCCATAACGAATTACATCAAGAATCGCATCTGCTGCTGGGTAATTGCCGCGTGTTTTCTGATTAGTTTTCTTAGAAGCTTGTTCGAAAATCACTTTACGACCAAGGCCATTACGTGAAATTAGCTTTTCTTTAGTTGAAGCCTGATTTTGAGACGCTAGGCGTTTGCCTTTTTTGCTACCAGCATTCTTTTCAACAAAGCTTTTAGCCACTTCGAGCAAGATAGTTTCCGGAACACAAGCATCGACTACACCTAAAGATTTTGCTTTCTTAGCACGCAACTGCTTACCCGTAAGGATTAAGTCCAGAGATGGCAATAAACCAATAAGGCGAGGAAGACGTTGTGTGCCGCCCGAGCCGGGCAACAAACCTAGTTGGACTTCTGGCAAACCAAGACGAGTCTTGTCTGAATCGGTACATACGCGATAGTCACAGGAAAGAGCTAGCTCTAAACCACCGCCTAAACAAGGGCCATGTATCGCTGCAACCACTGGGTACGGCAGTTCAGACAGAGTTTGGAACATCTCCTGCCCTTGGCGAGCGAGAGACTGTGCTTCATCAGCCGTTTTACACGCATCAAGCATTCTTACATCAGCACCAGCGATAAAGTTATCTGGCTTCAATGAATGTACGATCAAGCCTTTAACTCGACTTTGCTTTTCTTTTAGCTGCTCAAAAATAGCTTTCATTTCTTCAGCAAAAGCGGCTTGCAGTGTGTTCATTTTCTCGTTTGGCACATCGATCGCAAGCCATGCAATATCTTGATCATCGATACTCAGAGAAAACGCTGCTTTCTTATTGGTTGGTTCACTATTTTTCGATTCAATGGTAGTCGCTGAGTCTGGTTGAGTGACTACTTCTTTTTCTTTTTTTGCATCAAGAGTCGTAGACATTATTCTACCTCCAAGATCATTGCTGCACCTAAACCACCAGCCGCACAAGCTGTATTCAGTGCCAAGCCGCCACCGCGACGTTTCAATTCACGTAATGTTTGAGTCATCATACGTGCGCCAGTTGCTGCAAACGGGTGACCATAAGCAATTGAGCTACCCAGGACGTTGAACTTCTCCATATCAATCTCACCGATCGCTTTGTCACGATCTAAATTCTTCTGAGCAAATTCATCGCTTGCAAACATTTTGACGTTAGCCAGAACTTGGGCTGCAAATGCTTCGTGCATCTCGATCAACGTCAAATCTGAAAGCTCGAGGCCTGTGTTCTTCAACACTTGAGAAGTCGCATAAGTTGGACCCATCAACATATCTGTTTCAACACCAATCGCTGAAAACGCATAACCACGGATATAACCAAGCACTTCTAAGCCTAGTTCTTTTGCTTTGCCTTCTCGCATCAACATCACTGCTGCACCACCATCAGTAAGCGGTGTAGCATTGGCTGCAGTAACACTACCGTACTTTCTATCAAATGCTGGGCGTAATTTAGCGTAACCCTCAACGGTTGAGTCGTGGCGAATATTGTTATCTTCAGCTAGGTATTTTTTATAAGGTGCTGGGAATGCAGTCATCACTTCATCTTTGATTTTCCCCTCTTTCCAGGCTTTAGAAGCCAAAGAATGAGATCGATGAGCGAGTGCATCTTGCTCTTGACGAGTAATGCTATGGGTTTTAGCCATCTGCTCTGCTGTTTGACCCATTGAAAGGCCTGTTGAGTACTCAGCGACAGCTGGTGGGACTGGCATTAGATCTTTCACTGAAAGCGTTTTAAGAATCTTCAGCTTTTGACCCATAGTTTTCGTTTTGCTTAACGCCAATAAATTTGCCGCCAACTTCTTAGAAACACCGATAGGCAATACAGAAGAGGAATCCGCACCACCGGCAATACCGACATCTATCGTGCCTGCCATAATGCTCTCAGTCACGTTAACCGCCGCTTGAAAGCTAGTTGCACAAGCTCGTGTCACACTGTACGCATCGGTATTAATATCCATGCCGGTGCCAAGCACAATTTCACGTGCAATATTTGGCGCTTCTGGCATCTGTACCACTTGACCAAACACAACTTGTTCAATTAGCGCAGGATCGACATCTGTTCTCGCAAGCATTTCACTCACGACCATTTTGCCTAAGTCGACCGCAGGCACTTGACTAAATTCAGTGCTCTGACGAGCGAATGGGGTTCGTAATCCAGCGACAACGGCAACACGTTCTCCAGAACGGGTTTTGACTTCCTGTTTGCCCATGGTTTCTCCTTAAAGTTAAGAGGTCTGACCTGAAGCATTGTAAAGAAGTTGTTAATTAAATCAAACAAGCGTTTAAATAAACGTGATACGAGTATCTCACTGTTTGAAAATTTAACTGTACCTTCAGGCGAACCTTTTGGGGTGAAAGGTTGTCCTAAGAGACTAAACTATTGTTAAAGGGCACTGTTACTACAGTGTTTGGGGATTGTTTTCTTGAGGCAAAAAAAAAACCACACAAAGATGTGTGGTCGGAATGTATATAAAGCAATTAACTTAACGCCAATTGAAATAATCAGTTTCCTGATTAGGAGAAAGTAAAGTCAGCCTTCAAAAGGAAGTGTCGTCTTGCTCAACATGCTAGCCACGAATGACTAACTAGACGACAAGGTGTACTATAGCTTGTTCGAAGCCTTAGATTTTGAAGTAGATCAATTTTCATTGTGATTTTACGATTTCCAGTAAATCGGTAGCTCTAAAAACGAAACACAATATAAAAACAAAGCACAACGTATAGAAGACAGCTATACACAGAGCAATTATGGAGGCTCGTGTGTCGATAATAAAAATGTTTGGAAAGAAAACTGCCAAGCGTCCGGTCAACTCTGATATGGACAAACAAAGAAAATACGAAGCACTCGTGCGTGCCTATCATCGTGACCTGTTTCGCTACGCCTATTGGTTATGCAAAGACAAAACCGTTGCCGAAGACTTAGTGCAAGAGACTTGCCTTCGTGCATGGAAGTCACTCGATAGCCTTCAAGATGAAAAAGCCGCTAAATCTTGGCTAATTACCATCTTAAGACGCGAAAACGCGAGACGCTTTGAACGCAAACAGTTTGATCTGGTTGATATCGACGATCATGGTAATGATGCTAGTGTCAGTGACGACCCGCATCACCAACACCAATGGTTGCAAGCTCAGATCATGAAACTTGAAGTTGATTACCGTGAACCACTCTTTCTACAAGTCATTGGTGGATTTAGTGGTGAAGAGATTGCCGATATTCTCAATCTCAACAAAAACACAGTAATGACACGTTTATTCAGAGCTCGAAATCAGTTGAAAGAGATGCTGGATACAGAAGAGGCAGAGAGGGGGCAACATAATGGATGATTTAGAATTTCGTCGTCGTGTTTTGTCGGAACCTAAACAACGAACACCAGATATTATCAATGCAGTAGCAAACAGCGAAGCCAATAGTCATTTCTTAGACGATGTACTATCGCTTGATAAGCAGATCCATTCAGCAATGAATGTGGATGTGCCAGATGATCTTGCCGATCGCATTCTATTCAATCAGACCTCAAGCGAAGAGAGTAAAGTCGTAAGACCTACTTTTGCTCGTCGAGCAATGGCGATGGCCGCTTCAGTGGCGTTTGTTGCGGGCTTATTGGTTGGACAGGTTAATTGGGGAAACGCCCTGGTTGCTCCAGCTCAAGCAAGTTTGGTCGATACTGCGATGAAACATGTTGTTGATGAAAAAAGCTTTGTGAGTTCAATCGACGAACAAGTGACATCACAACAAATCAACGCAAAAATGAATCCATTTGCTTACCAGTTTGATGAGGCATTCCCTTATCATGTCTACTACCTGAACCACTGTGGTTTCGGGAAGTCCAATGCAATGCACATGGTTTTCCAAGGTGAAAAAGGCAAAGTAACGCTATTTTTAACAGGAATTCCAACAGACAAATCTGTCGACTTTGACGAAGAAGGCATGTCTGGTTCGGTAACACCGATCGATAACAGCAGCCTGATCCTCGTAGGTGAAGATGGTGAGAACGTTTCTAAAATCGCCGAAAAGCTGAAAAAAATCATCAAACCTATGGGCTAACACTCCTCTTAAGCCCCGTTACCAAAAGGCCTAGCAATTATACTCTTGATATTGCTGGGCTTTATTTATAAACAAACCACAAAACCATTCACCACACCAATACCTCTAGAGTTAAAACTCTAAAAAACAGTATTTCTCACCATTTTCGTGCCAGATAGGCGTCATTTCCATAATTTTCCACTCAAAATTCTCAATGGTCGGATTTGTATATCGTATACTTGCGAATAGGATCAGCCACCATTGAGCAATTGCTCAAATTAATCGCCCTGTAGAGGCGGATATATAAAGGAATAAATGAATGACTACCAACAACACGCGTCTGTTTAAAAAGTCTCTTTTAGCAGTAACAATTACACTGGCGTCTTCGCAAGCGATGGCAGCAGGTTTCCAACTTAACGCACAATCAGCTACCGGCCTTGGCCGCGCTTTCGCTGGTGATGCAGTAATCGCAGATAACGCGTCAGTGATGGCTCGTAACCCAGCGGCAATGGCACTGTTTGATAAAGTTGAACTATCTTTAGGTTTCACTTCGATCACTTCAAAAATTGAAGTCAAAGATGCCACTTACACTAGCGCATTAACTGGTTCAACACCTTCAAACTATGATGATGCGGGTGATACCTCTATCGCACCTAACATCCACTTAATTGTGCCTGTTAATGACCAATTTGCATGGGGCGTCAATGCCTACACTAACTTTGGTACGAAAACTGAGTTTGACGATTCGTTTGCCGGTTCTGAATATGGTGGTCTAACTGATGTTAAAAGTATGAACTTAGGGGTAGCTGGTTCATACCGTTTGAATGAACAGTGGAGCTTTGGTGCAGGTTTAGACTTCATCTACGGACAAGGTAAGCTTAAGCGTAAAATTACGCTGCCTAATAATGTAGCAAACCCTACAGGTGTTCAAGAATACACTGCTCTAGATGCAGATGCTGACGGTTGGGCTGTAGGCTTTAACTTAGGTACAGTTTTCGAGCTAGATAAAGACAATAGATTTGGCTTAGCATATCATTACAGCCCAACTCTAGAAGCTGAAGGTGATATTACTGGTATTGGAGTGAACCCAGCAACAGGGGATGTTGTTAACGCAACATACAAAAACGATACATTAAACATGCCGTTACCTAGCATGATTGAGTTCTCTGGTTACCATATGCTACCAGACTCTAAATTTGCTGTTCACTACAGTGTTCAATGGATTGGTTGGAGCGCATTTGACGTACTAGAGGCTGACAAAGCCGGTGAGTTAAATGAGTATAAATGGCAAGATGGAATGCATTACGCTCTTGGTACAACTTACTACATGAATAAAGATTGGACATTACGTGCCGGTTACATGTACGACACAAGCGCCCAAGATAGCATTACATCAGTTTCGGTACCAGATTCTGATCGTCAATGGTTCTCTGCTGGCTTCACGTACCACATTGATACAGCTTCAAACGTAGATTTCGGCTTCACTTACCTACTGGGTGATGATGTAAAAGTCAATGAAACTACTGAAATATCAGGAACTACAATCTCATCAATTGAAGCAACAACTCATGCAGATGCAATCCTAATGGGTCTACAGTACAGCCGTAGCTTCTAATATAAGCTTCCGCTAGAAAAATTTAAGGGTCGCATTGCGGCCCTTTTCTTTGCCAAAAATTAATCAAACTAAAACATTTAGGCTTACAGGTGTACTCCACAGAGGTCATATGGTGCTACAAGTGTACGCTCAAATTTCGCAACACGGTCGAAACATTTAGATTATTTCTCTAATAATTAAACACATTTACTCATTTAATCCCTAAAACAATGTTTTATTCGAATTTCATTTTTAAAGTAATGACTCTAAAAGTAGAATCACGCCACTAAATACTTATGATTCAGCGAACATAATAATGAAAATGAATAAGACTCTTCTATCTGCTGCAGTGGCAGTTGGACTACTTTCGACTTCTACCGTTACTCACGCGGCTGGCTTTCAACTAGCAGAATACTCAGCAACAGGCCTAGGCCGTGCATACGCTGGTGAGGCTGCAATGGCAGACGGTGCAGATGCTCAATGGCGTAACCCTGCAATGCTGACTTACCTAGAAGGTACACAAGTTTCTGTTGGTGGTATTTACGTTAACCCTAACATTGATGTTAAAGGTGAAGTAAACCACGCTCACCCAGCGTTAGGTACAAGCCAAGCATCTTCAAACGATTTCGCAGATGACGCTATTATCCCGAATCTTTACATTTCTCACCGTTACAACGAAAAGTTTGCTATCGGTTTTGCATTTGGCACGAACTACGGAATGGAAACGAATTTAGGTGACGACTTCAACGCATCTCATTTCGGTAACGAAGCAAGCGTAATCACTAAAGAAGCTAACTTAAACTTCGCTTATCAAGTTGTTGAGCAAGTAAGCATTGGTGGCGGTATCCGTTACGTTATGGGTGAAGGCAGCTTCGGTGCAACAGCACCAGCGAAAAATGCAATTGGTCTAGATTCAAACCAAATGCCGATCTCAGCTCCAGAAGGCACTACACTGAAATATATGGAAGGTGAAGACACCGCTTGGGGTTGGCAAGTAGGTACAGCGTGGCAGATCAACGAAGACCACCGTATCGGTTTTGCCTACAAGTCTGAGGTTGAGCTGAAGTTAGAAGGTCACGCAGAAGGCATCGGCTTTGGCATGACACCTGGTCAACGTGACAATGGACATATGATGTTAGCACTTCCTGCAACAGCAGAACTTGCAAGTTTCCATCAACTCACTAAAGCACTTGCAATCCATGCTAGTTTTAACTGGACTGACTGGAGTTCTTTCGAAAAATTGCAAGCTGAGCTAGATACATATGGTAGCCATACAGTTAAGGTTGAGAATTGGGAAGATAACTATCGCTTTGCTGTAGGCGCAACTTACCAAATTGACCCTAAACTGGCACTACGTACAGGTGTGGCTTACGATACTTCTGCAGTTAGCGATAAAAACCGTACTATCACTATTCCAGAAACTGACCGCACATGGTTAAGTGTTGGTGCTGGTTACCAATGGTCTGAACAGCTTTCATTGGATGCTGGCTTTACTTACATCATTGCTAAAGATGCTCCCATCACAGAATCTCGCGGTTACGCATCTGACGATGCAGCCGAAGCTGTTGGCGGCCAATTTATTGGTACAACAACGGGTAATGTTTGGCTAGTTGGTGTACAAGCTAACTACCGCTTCTAATCTGTTTTACTTAATCTAAAGTAACAAGCATTAAAAAGGCTCGATGTTGTATTAACATCGAGCCTTTCTTTTGTCGATTTTCTAAAACGTATTTCTAGTAATCTTCTAGATAACCATCAATGAAGTCTTCTTCTTCGAGATCAAACTCTTCAGGTTCAATTTCGGCTTTAAAGTCACGACGTTGAATGTAGACCTCACGAGTCAAAGCATATGGATCTGGCGAGTCGTCCAATAGTGATTCTTGTGACACTAACTGAGCGCGAGTCTCCATACCTTCAAATGCCCACTTACCTAAGCTAGCCCAAAAGTTCAAAAACGATAGAGGGACATACAAACCATCGACGGTTTCAGTTACTTCACGCGTCGTTAGTGGACCATAACCCGGCACCATAAAATACGGACCATTACCTACCCCGTAATGACCAATCGCATCAGAAAATGATTTGTCGTCGTACTTGGTGATCCCTGCTTCACTGGCAATATCAATTAAGCCTAACAAACCAATCGTTGAGTTAATCCAAAAACGATTAAAATGGTCGAGTGCTTTTTCACCATTACCCATAATGAGGTTGTTCACCATACTTGATGGCTCGTCTAAGTTGGCTAGAAAATTGGAAATGCCAGAACGTATTGGCACAGGAGTATAGTCAACATAAGCGAGAGAAACAGGGCGAACCAAATAAGGATCTAGATATTCGTAGTTGATATCCCACATCGCTCTGTTGAAGCCTTCAAAAGGATCGTTTGGGTGGGACTCTTCGACGTATTCAGAGGTTTCGAAGTTATCATCGTTAACGCTTTCGTTCGGCGCGCTAGAGCAACCCACCGTTAAGCTTGCGATAAATAATAAACTCGAGAGTCTTAGGACACTGACTGACATATCACCTTTTCCATAAGGAATAATAAAAAAGGCCAGCAATCGCTGGCCTCAATTGTTTGCGTAAGTCTATACCGTTTATCGCAAAATCGGAATAGCTAACACCTATGCAAGCTGATGATTAATATTGCTTATTGATGTTGATAGTCACTGGGGCACCCAGTTCAACCACTTCACTTTCACCGTACCAATCACCATCGCGAGTTGAAACGTTGCCATCTGTATCAAGCCTAGCTCGAACCATCAGAGTTTCAAGGCTAGACAGCTTCAGACCTTCCATCATGCTATTGCCGTCATCGAGCACAACAGTACGAGGGAAAGTACCCAATGGGTAACGAGCCGCAGCGATAGGCATTGGTGAGCCATCAGCTCTGTGTACTGAAACAACCAACACAGACTTAGGGTCAGCGTTCACATCAGCGGCCAATTCAAGCGTTACTGCAACACTTTTACCTTGGTCAACACCCATGGTGTCGCCCATTTTCTTCTGAGCACTTTCAATACTGCGTGACAACATTTCGTAACGGCTATCTTGTGGACCAATCATCTGCTGCATGATGCTCCAGTACTTAACAGCACCAGGATAATCTTGACGTTCAAACGAATCGAACGCTAGCAAAGAGAATACTCGAAGGTCTACATAATCGTTTTGAATCAAACGGCTCAAAATCAGACGAGCTTGGTTTTGATCGGCTTCATCTGGTGAAAGCATCAATGCCTGTGCGAAACCTAGTTGAACATCTTCATTCTTAGGTTCAAGTTTGTAAGCTCTTTCCATAGAATCTTTTGCCGTTTCAGCATCACGGTTTGCGAGCGCAATACGACCAAGCAACAACCAACCCGTTGAATCTTTTGGTTGATAGTGAAGTCGAGTACGAAGTGCTAAAGTCAAATCTTCAAGCTCATCATCCGTTAACGCACCACCTTCCGATGACATCAACTTTTTAGACAACTCGGGAAGATTCGAGCTCACTTCTTGCCAGTGTTGAACCTTATCTAATGCACCGAACTGAAAGTACATGCCATAAGTCACAACCAGAACCAGAATCACAGAGGGTACTACCACACCAACCGTAGAGATTTGTGTTTTTGCCGTATCTTTCTGTGTTGGAACATCATCAAGTAGAGACTGCTTTAGATCTGCGATCAACTCTTGCTGGTTGTCAACAAGGCCTTCTTCTGCTTCTACTTCTAGTTCAACTAAGCGATCTTTATAGAACGCTTTATTCAACTCATCGCGAAGCATTTCATCATTGTTGGCCTTCTTATTAATGAACGGCAGAACAATAAGCAAAATCGCCGCTAATGAAAGGACAACTGTAGAAATCCAAAATAGAGTCATTACTTCTTATCTCCGTCGTTCTCTTCGTCGAGTAACGCTTTTAAGCGAGCTTCTTTGTCTGCATCCCAGTCTTTATCTGACTCTACTGCTTTCGACTTTGACTTTCTGCTTCGTAAAATGATCAAACCGAATCCAAACACAACAACCGAAAATGGGCCGACCCAAAGAATCGATGTTGCTAGCGTCAATGGCGGGTTGTAAGTCACAAAATTACCATAGCGCGCAATCATGTAATCAATGATGTCTTGCTTCGATTTGCCGTCTTTCGTCATCTCATACACTTTTTGACGCAAATCGACCGCAAGCTCTGCGTTCGAATCACCAATCGTGTTGTTTTGACATTTCGGACAACGAAGCGTGTTACTCAACTCTTTGAACTGTTGTTCTTGGTCAACCGTATCAAATTCATGAAATTCGATAGGAGCTGCTGTTACCGACGCAGATATAGCAAAAGTGGCGAACAACGCTACAAGTGTCTGTTTAATCATTTCGCCTCCTCCAATAACTCTTGGTACATCGGTTGGAGTGTCGCTGCCCAGTTTGTTGGATTAACATCACCAACGTGGCGGTAACGAACAACACCGTTAGCGTCAATTAGGAAGGTCTCAGGAGCGCCATAAACACCAAGATCGAGGCCTAGCATGCCATTGCCATCAAATAAACTGATCAGGTAAGGGTTACCTAACTCTTTTAACCAACCTACCGCTTTGTTGCGATCATCCTTGTAGTTAAGACCAATGATCTTAACTCCTTGGTCAGACAGCTTGTTCAGATAAGAGTGCTCTGCATAACAAGTAGGGCACCAAGTGGCCCACACATTAAGAAGCAGTGGCTCACCTTTGAAAATCGCTTGATCATGGAACTTACCAGGTTGTTCCAAATCTTCTAAACCAAACTCAGGAACAGGCTTACCGATCAATACTGATTCAAGCTTAGTCGGGTCATCGCCTGACTGGTTGCGCATTAATTGCGTTGCAAAGATTCCAGCGAGAACCATAAACGCGATCAAGGGAATGAATAAAATCTTCTTGCTCATTCGAATTAAGCCTCCTGCTCTTGAGCCGACTTTTTCGTTGGCTTGCGGAAACGGTAACGACGGTCACTGATAGCGATCACACCACCAATCGCCATGATCAGCGAACCTGCCCAAATCCAACGTACAAATGGTTTGTAGTAAATACGAACAGCCCACGACTTGTTATCGTCTAAACGCTCACCCATTGCGATATAAAGGTCACGTGTTACGCCACGGTCAATCGCTGCTTCTGTCATCATAGACTTAGCTGTGGTGTAGAAACGTTTTTCAGCGTGAAGCGTGTTGATGTACTTGCCTTCTTTGGTAATTTCAAAATCAGCAATATAGCCATCGTAGTTAGGACCATCTTTGTCACGAACGCCTGTGAATAGGAAGTCGTATTCTTCAAGTTGGTAGCTTTCACCTGGCGCCAGACGTACATCTCGTTCGATGCTGTAGTTTTGCACCATCGCGATACCAATCACTGTCACGGCTAAACCAATGTGACCACACATCATTGCCCAGTGGCTACGAGGTAGCTTAGTTAGACCTTTCAGGAATGTGTGACGGTGAGTCGCACGTTCATACAGCTCAAAACCGTGCATGAAGATAATCCAGAATGCCATTACCCAACCAGCAAAGGCAGTACCACTGAAGCGGTCAGCCAGTAAAGCAACTATTAGTGCGCTCAAGCCAAGTGAAAATGCACCAGAAACCAGCATAGGTTTAACGAGCTTTGACAGGTTGTCTCGTTTCCAGCGGATCAGTGGGCCGATGCCTAAAAGGAAAGAGAACGGAATCATTAACCAGAAGAACAACATGTCAAAGAACGGAGCACCGATAGATACTGAGCCTAAGCCTAGCTGTTTGTGAACTAATGGTAGTAGCGTACCGACTAACACAACGACAAGCGCTGCAATCAATAAGATGTTGTTGCCAAGTAGCGCGTTTTCACGAGAAACCAGATCGAAGTTACCGCGAACGCGAACGGATGCGCCTTTAACAGCAAACAACAGCAGTGAACCGCCGATAACAAAGACTAGGAAACCTAAAATAAACATACCACGAGCAGGATCTGACGCGAATGCGTGAACAGAAACCAAAATGCCCGAACGAACTAAGAATGTACCTAGTAAGCTTAGTGAGAATGCAGAGATAGCCAGTAACACTGTCCAAGCTTTAAATGTGCCACGCTTTTCTGTTACCGCTAGCGAATGCATCAATGCAGTACCAGCCAACCAAGGCATAAATGAAGCGTTTTCTACTGGATCCCAGAACCACCAGCCACCCCAGCCAAGTTCGTAGTAAGCCCACCATGAACCTAGTGCGATACCTACCGTTAGGAACAACCATGCGGCAATTGTCCAAGGGCGCGACCAACGAGCCCATGCCGTATCTAAACGACCGCTCATTAGAGAAGCAATTGCAAAAGAGAACGCTACAGAGAAACCTACATAACCCATATAAAGCATTGGCGGGTGAATAATCAAACCCGGATCTTGCAATAACGGGTTCAAATCACGACCGTCGACAGGGAAGAAAGGCAATGTACGTAGGAACGGGTTAGACGTTACGATAATGAACAGCAAGAAGCCGACCGTTATCAAGCCCATGATAGCCAGTACGCGAGCCACAGACTCTTGAGGCATACCACGGCTAAACGTCGCTACTGCTACCGTCCAACCTGCTTGAATAAGAACCCAAAGCAGTAACGAACCTTCGTGAGCGCCCCAAACGGCAGTAATACGATAGTACCAAGGCAGTTGGCTATTCGAGTTACTTGCTACGTATTGGATTGTAAAATCATTGGTGTAAAACGCGTAACACAGGATAAAGAACGAAATCGCTAAGAATCCGAACATGCCCCACGACAACGGTCGTGCGCTATTCATTAATAATGTGTTATTTCGAGCGGCTCCATACAATGGGAGCACGCTGAGCAGCAATGCAAGTCCCAAGGACAGGATCATCGCAAAATGGCCGATCTCGGCTATCATTGAGCATTTCCTTCTTTTTGTTCAGTCGTGTATTGCAAAGGCTCATGGGTTTTCTTCATTGCTTCTGCAACTTCAGAAGGCATGTACTCTTCATCATGCTTTGCCAATACCTCGAACGCTTCAATTGTCGTCGCGTCTTTAAGGACACCTTGAGCAACAATACCTTGGCCTTCACGGAAAAGGTCAGGAAGGATGCCATCGTATAATATTGTTACTTTAGGGCCGACATCAGCCAAATCGAAGCTTACACGCAATGATTCATTGTCACGGCTTACAGAGCCAACTACGACCATTCCACCAATGCGTAGACGTTGACCCACTTCTGGTTTTTTACCATCTTTTCCGTTAACCAGCTCAGTTGGTGTATAGAACAGATCCATGTTCTGGTTAAGTGCGTAAACCATCAATCCAACAGTCGCACTGATACCAAAAAAGATCGCTAAGATAATGCCTAGCCTCTTTTTACGTCTTGGGTTCATAGAGTGTTCTCCATATTTTTTGCTGCATCGATACGAGCTTGACGATCAATCTTAGCTTGTACTTCATTAAGTAATTGCTTACCACGACGAACGCTTACCACCAGTAAGACGATCATCGCGAGGAAAGTGATTCCAAATGCACTCCATACATATGAGGCGTAGCCACCCATGGCAAAGAAATCACTCAAAGATTCAAAATACATAATTACCTACCCTACTACGCTTTTTCAGCCGCAAGTTTGCGAACCCATGGACGGTGACTTTCTTTGCTTAGGATTTCGTTTCTGAAACGAACCATCGTCACAGCACCAAAGAAAAAAGCGAAGCCGAAGATGTTGAGAAGAAGCGGCCATAGCATGTCACTAGAAATAGAAGGTTTGTCGAACTTGGTGATCGTCGCACCTTGGTGAAGCGTGTTCCACCACTCTACTGAAAAATGAATAATAGGTAGGTTGATGACACCCACGATAGCCAAAATGCCTGCCGCTTTTGCCGCCGTTTTTTGGTCATCAAAAGCATGGTGTAGAGCAATCACACCCAAGTATAGGAATAGAAGAATCAGCTCAGAGGTCAAACGAGCATCCCAAACCCACCAAGCGCCCCACATTGGTTTACCCCAAACCGCACCCGTTAACAATGCAATGAAGGTAAATACAGCACCAATCGGCGCCATCGCCAATGCGGCCATGTCAGATAGCCTTACCTGCCATACCAAGCCGATGAAGGCAGCTATCGCCATAGACATGTACACGCCCATTGACCAAATTGCAGACGGAACATGGATGTAGATAATTCGGAAACTATCGCCTTGTTGGTAATCTGAAGGCGCAAATGCTAGCCCCCATACAGTACCAGCGGATAGACACAATAGCGCTAGGATCGAAAACCACGGCAGAAGTTTACCAGCAAGCTGATATGAGGTTTCTGCTTTGGCGTAGGGATGGAGCCATTTCCACATGTTGTAATCTCACTCTTACTTCATATTGCTTACAGCTATTAAAGCTATAATTATAATAATTTATTATCTTGCTTTCAGTTTTGCTGACTCTATGAGTCCAATAGTAACTTTTGGTTCACATTAGCTATACGATAACGGCATCGTTATCAGTTCACACTCACTCTAAGTGCGGCACTGATCGCAAAAGGAGTCAAAGTCATCGCACCCATCAACATCGCCCCAAGCACCGCTAATTGACCGTTATACGCAACGCCCAGTGATGCCGCATCAATCGCTGATGTTGCAAATATAAGAATTGGGATATACAACGGCAAAATAAGCAGACTTAAAAGCACACCGCCTTTTTGTAGTCCTACCGTTAAAGCCACACCAATCGCACCGATAAAGCTCAATGCTGGTGTACCAACCAATAACGTTAACACAACCGATAACCAAGTATCGAAATCTAAAGACAGCAATACAGCCAACAAGGGGCTGATCAAAATTAATGGTAACCCGGTCAATAACCAGTGTGCTATGACCTTGGACAAGACTACCAACTGCAACGGGATGGGCATCAGCATCATCTGCTCAAGGGCACCATCTTGAAAATCGTCGCGAAATAGGCGTTCTAAAGAGAGCAACGCAGAAAGCAGCGCAGCCACCCAAACAATACCTGCGGCAATACGCGCAAGTAAGTTTGGCTCAGGGCCAATACTTAAAGGAAAAAGGGTAATAACAATAATGAAGAACCACAGAGGGTTAAAAATATCCGCTTGACGTCGAAACGCAATCAGCAGTTCACGTCGAATAATAGTGGTCATTGAAGAGATCATATTAATCACCCAACTTTATTTTTCTTAGTTTCGGGCTATCAGCAAACATATCTTGGTGGGTAGTTAACAACACAATACCACCGTTATCTGCATGCTGAGAAAATAGAGATTCCAGAACTTTTACGCCCTGCTTATCGATCGCAGTCAGCGGTTCGTCTAAAATCCACAACATTTGCTTACTCAACCAAAGGCGTGCCAGTGCCACACGGCGCTGTTGACCCGCAGAAAGTTGACCTGCGGGCACATCCTCTCGACCAGCAAGGCCGACTTGAGCTAACGCGTGGTAAAGCTCTTCCTTCGTCGTTCCACCGCTGTGAATCGATTGATAAAAGCTTAGATTTTCATAAGCGCTTAACTCGCGTTTAACGCCAGTTTGATGCCCAAGAAAGAGTAAATTTTGATGATACGTGTCTCGACTCGATTCAATGGATTCACCATCCCAAGAAATAGTGCCTTCATCTCGGTCGCCTAAGCCAGTAATAATCCTAAGGAGTGTCGTTTTCCCGGTACCGTTTCGACCTTCAACTTGAACCAGTTCACCTGGTTTCAATTGAAAAGACAACGATTCAAACAGAACCCTGTCGTCACGAATAGCAGTTAAATTTGAGACTTCTAGCATAGGTAAATTTAGTCGAGTAATGAGAGCGCTATAGTAGCACACCAACATGGTGACAAAACAGGACTAGGCGTTTTCGTGAGAACAAACTCCGTAAGAAACTGTTACCATCGCATCACAATTTACACATTTTTATCAACAAACGAGATATTGTCGTATATACAAGCACTTATAAACATCGTTCTATATAAGAAAAGCAGATACAAAAAAAGAAGCCGAAGCTTCTTTTAAGAGGAATGCGTGACAAATATCGGGCATTCGAGCCACTATAAACACTCAATTTAACGACGTCGAGGTGGGTCTCTTCGTTCACGAGAAGCGGCCGGTTGTCCATCTAGCGATGAAGGATTACTTCTTAACGAAGGAATTTTCTCTTTACCTGCGAGCTTATTCTGCAAAGACATCATGAGCTCAGCTTCCGCTTTCGGCAGTTCACACTCTTCAATTAGTTCGTTAATTCCAGCGCCCAGTTGAACCATTTTCGTTGCACGAGTGTACAAGCGTCCATCGGTATCAGCATGTTCCAGCTCAACAATACGTTCATTCAAGTGCTTAATCAGATCTTGCTGCTCAGTCACTTTTTGACCAAGCCCAACCACGACAGAGCGAACCTCAAGTAATTGCTTACTCGATTTTTGAAGCTCTTTATCCAAATTTCGAATTTGCAGACGTGATTGATCGAGCTGTTTTTGAATCGCACGTTTTACTTTGCTAATCAAAATTACGATGAATAACGTAAAAACCCCAACTCCCGCTATCAGAGCAACAGGGCTTATAGGAAGCGCTTCAAACATTACAGATGAGCCATCTCATCCCATTCGTCTTCGCTTAGTAGTTTGTTTAGATCTACTAAGATAAGCAGCTTGCCATCACGGTTACTAACACCTTGGATGAACTTAGCGCTTTCATCAGTACCAACACTTGGTGTCGTATCGATCTCAGAAGAACGTAAGTAAACCACTTCAGCAACGCTATCAACGAGAATACCGATAACTTGGCGTTCAGACTCAATAACGATGATACGAGTGTTATCTGTGATTTCACCTTGCATCAAACCAAAGCGAGAACGAGTGTCGATAACAGTAACAACATTACCACGCAGGTTGATAATACCTAGAACGTAGTCTGGAGCACCCGGTACTGGAGCAATTTCGCTGTAACGCAGTACTTCACGTACTTGCATTACATTGATGCCGTAAGTTTCTTCTTCTAGCTGAAATGTCACCCATTGAAGCACTTCATCATTCGTTTGATCTTTTCTTACTTCAACTTCACTCATATGAGACATAGATAATCCTCTTGCCGTCGTTACCGACCACTATTATTAACTTGATATGTTTTATTAGCTTAATGCTTTTACATCTAGCCCTGCGTTTAGCATGGCGATTAATGCTTCAACATGGATCAAAGCACACATTTTTTCTTTTACCATACCGGCGAGCCATGGACGTTTCCCTGCCATTTCTCGCCAACGTACTTTATCTGTATTAAGTAACTCTGTGCCCTTTAGCTCGGTGCCCGCGAGGCCCCACAAGCTTTCTCCAAGCATGACTATATATTGATAGTTTTCTTTGTATTCGTCACCCGATAGTTTCTCGGACATCACCCATTTTGCGGTATCGACCACATCTAGTTGGCTATCGCGGTTAGTTTGTAAACCTAAATACCAAGCTGGCTTACCAATGATATGACTTAACTCTTCAAGGCGGTGAATGCCACCTAACTCATCAAGTGGTACCGCAAAGGTCACGCCGTTTACATCAAAATACAAGACTTGGAAATCTTCAGTTCGAACTGTGCTTTCCCAAGAAGTAAACTGGTCAGCTCCTCCAACTTGAGTTTCAGGTTCAATAACTGTCTCAATATCAGGTTCTTGAACTTCGACTTCTGGAGCTTCAACCTCTATCTCGGAATATTCTATTTTCGCTTCTGTTTGTTCAGTTTCTAGCAATTCATCTTCAGCTTGCTGCAATTCGATTTGAGGTTCTGCAACAATGGATAACTCTGGTTCTGGCAAGTTCCAGTCTTGAATTTCAGGTTCAGTAAATACTTGAACAGATTCTACAGCGGCATCGAACATTGGCATGTCGGCTTGCTGAGCGATTTTCTGTGTATTCTGATCCATCAACTCATCAAGATTGAGGTCATCGACAATGTTAGTCGCCTCTAGACGGCTCAGTAGTTTCTGAACATCCTCAAGATTAGGAACCTCAAATTCAGCTGCACGTATTTCGGCATAGCTTGAGTAATGAGTCGCTAATTGACGCTCTGGCTCTGGCTCTGGCTCTGGCTCTGGCTCTGGCTCTTCAGATTGTGACTCATCATCACACTCGTCAACAAAAAGCTCGTCAGATTCAAAGTTTTCATCGCCTAGTAGCGCAGTAAAGTAATCATCCAATGCTTGTTCACTCGATAAGCTTGGACGCTCTACTGTTAGTTCTTTATTCGCGCTCATTTATCGCCAGCCTTTCGAGATAAATAAGCAGCTGTTTATAAGCAAATACACCACGGCTACCCGATGCAAAATGAGATGCAGGCAAGCGTTTTAAGCTCGCATCTCGAAACTTAGTATCAATAGGAACAGCAGATGTCCAAACTTGATTTGGATAATCGTCTTTAAGCTGAGTTAATGTTTGCAATGATGCTTTGGTTCGCTTGTCGTACATCGTTGGGACTATTGTCACCTTAAACGGTGTTTTACGTGACTTCTGCATGATAGCTAAAGTTCGAATCATACGCTCCAAGCCCTTCATTGCTAAGAACTCAGTCTGTACCGGGATTAAGATACGATCGCTGCCAGCCAATGCGTTAACCATCATCACACCTAGAATTGGCGGACAATCGATTAGCACATAATCATAGTCATCTTTTAGCGCAGCTAAAGCACGCTTCAAGATAAGCCCCATACCACTGCGATTACCCATAACACGATCGAGTGTCGCCAATGACATATGTGCAGGAATAATATCGATACCTTCGACTTCCGTTTGCAAAATCAAAGGTCTTACTGTCTGCGCCGTAAACTCTCGCAATTGAAATAGATCAAACAAGCTCGACTCCACGTTATCTGAGTCGTAACCCAGATACGTGGTTAGTGATGCATGCGGGTCAGTATCAACCAACAATACTCGGTGCCCTTTTAAAGCAAGTAAGCCTGCTAAGGTCACTGTTGTGGTTGTTTTGCCAACACCACCTTTTTGGTTTGCAACACTCCAAACAATCATTTCGATTTACCTAAGCTAACCCAACTTCAACCAAGATCCTTTCCGCAATGCGGTCTAGAGGGAGGTCTTCAGTAGAAATGCCAGCTTTTGCTACAGCTTGAGGCATACCATATACAACACAGCTATCTTCGTCTTGTGCCCAAATTGTCGAGCCCGCAGTTTTCAACATACGCGAACCTTCTCGACCATCTGCGCCCATACCGGTCAGGATCATAGACAAGACTTTGTCGCCGTAGATCTTCGCAGCAGAACCGAAAGTAACATCCACACATGGTTTGTAGTTCATACGGTCGCCGCCATCAATAATTCTTAAGCGTGCAGACCCAGCGCGGCCATCAACCATCATCTGCTTGCCGCCAGGAGCGAGATAAGCCACTCCAGGTTTCAACACATCTCCGTCTTGCGCTTCGCGAACTTCAATCTTACACAAGGTATTCAATCGGCTGGCAAATGCAGCGGTAAAAGTTGCTGGCATATGCTGAACTAACACAATTGGGTGTGGATAGTGTGCTGGAATACGCGTCAAAATTTTCTGTAGTGCAACAGGGCCACCAGTAGACGTACCAATTGCCGTCAATTGATACTTTTTACCAGAAGCTCTGAATTTCGCTGTCGATGCAGCCACTGGTTTCACTGTCGAAGCTGCGGCTGAAATCGGTTGGCGCAATGGTGTCGAAGTTGTTACTGGTGTAGTTGTAGCTCGTGGCGCAATAGGAGCACGGCGCATAAACGCACGTTTTGCTGCAATCTGAATCACACGTTGTTGAAGTAATGCAACAGCATCATCACGGTTACGTGCGATGTCTTCAAACTTCTTAGGTAGGAAGTCTAGAGCACCTGCGTCTAACGCATCTAACGTTGCTCTCGCTCCATCATGCGTCAACGAAGAGAACATCAAAATAGGCGTTGGAGACGCTGCCATGATTTCACGAACGGCAGTTATGCCGTCCATGACAGGCATTTCGATGTCCATCGTGATTACGTCAGGTCTTAGCTGTTTCGCTTTCTCAACCGCTTCTTTACCGTTTACTGCTACATCAATGACTTCTAGGCGAGCCTCTGAGTTGATGATCTCGCTAACGCGACGACGAAAGAAACTCGAATCATCAACGACTAATACTTTAATCGCCATATTTATCCTTAAATTAAATTCTTGACGCAGCTGCGTACTGCTTTAGCAAGTCCGGCACATCTAGAATCAATGCAATGTGTCCGTCACTTGTAATTGTCGCGCCTGCCATTCCTGGCGTGCCTTGCAGTAGTTTATCAAGTGGCTTGATCACTACTTCTTCTTGACCGATAAGCGTATCGACAACGAAACCAACACGTTGGCTACCAAGCTGTACAATAACAACATGGCCATGTCCTTTACGCAGTTCAACAATACCTGCTTTAGGTGCGAGCCAATTTTGCAAGTAGAACAACGGAATAGACTTATCACGAACGATGATAGTCAGTTGACCATCAACCACGTTTGTACGGCTTAAATCTAGGTGGAAGATCTCATTTACAGAAGCCAGCGGCAATGCAAATGGGTGACCCGCAACACCGACCATCAAAGTTGGTAGAATCGCAAGCGTCAGTGGAACCTTGATCGTGATCTTAGTGCCTTGTCCCATCTCTGAGTCGATATCAATGGAGCCGTTCAGTGTGTTGATCGCTGTTTTCACAACGTCCATACCTACACCACGACCGGAGATATCAGAGATCTGCTCTTTGCTTGAGAAGCCTGGAGCAAAGATGAGGTTGAAACACTCTTTGTTTGATAAACGAGATGCAGCATCTTCATCCATCAGACCACGTTTAACCGCGATAGCGCGAAGCTTATCTGGGTCCATGCCGCCACCGTCATCAACGATAGCCAGTTCAATGTGATCACCTTCTTGAGAGGCAGACAGTATCACTTTACCCGTTTGTGATTTACCTGCAGCAACACGATCTTCCGGCATCTCAATACCGTGGTCGACAGAGTTTCTCACTAAGTGAATAAGGGGATCAGCAAGTGCTTCCACTAAGTTCTTATCAAGATCCGTTTCTTCGCCACGCATTTCAAGAACAATGTCTTTCTTCAAGCTACGAGCAAGGTCACGGACAACTCGTGGGAAGCGACCAAATACTTTCTTGATCGGCTGCATACGAGTCTTCATTACCGCACCTTGTAGGTCTGCGGTAACAACGTCTAAGTTAGAGACAGCTTTCGCCATTTCTTCATCGTTACTATTTAAGCCAAGGCTAACAAGTCGGTTACGAACCAACACCAGCTCACCCACCATGTTCATGATGGTATCAAGTGTTGATGTGTCTACACGTACTGTAGCATCAGCTTGTTGTTTCTTCGCTGGCGCTTTAACTTCAGTTTTCGCAGGTGCTGCTTTCACAGCAACGGGTGCAGATGGCTGATGCTTAGGAGCCGCTTGTGGTGCTGGTGCGATAGGCTCGGGCTTGACTGCTGCTGGCTTCGTTGCTGCGTCCAGTTCTTCAAGAGTCGGACCATTACCTGAACCATGTAACTGATCAAGTAACTTCTCGAACTCTTCGTCAGTCATCAGATCATCGCCCTCAGACATCGCCGATACTGGTTCTGGAGAAGGTGCTGGCGGTGGCGGCGGTGTTGAACCTGCTGCTGTCGGGCTCTTACCCGCACCATGCAATTCATCTAATAACTTTTCAAATTCGTCATCAGTGATATCACCACTATCAGAAACTGGCTGAGGTGCGACTGGTGCTGGCGGCGGTGTTGGTGCTGAAGTTGCTGTCGGCGAACCACCTTTCCCATGAAGTTCATCAAGCAAGCGCTCAAACTCATCTTCAGAGATATCGTCGACCGAAGATGCGCTGATGCTTGAGCTTTCAACAACAGGCTCTGGAGCCGCTGCTATAGGTTCAGGGATAACTGGAGCTGGAGCTTCTACTGGTGTAACTTCATCGGCGGACTGTGGTTTACAGAGACGATGAAGCTCATCCAATAACGCTTGATCAGCTGGCACTAAAGGCTCCTGATCTTGCACGGCTTGAAACTGTACATTTACTGTATCTAAAGCCTGTAGCATTGTATCCATCAAACCTGAGGTTACACTGCGTTGGCCGTTTCTTAGAATGTCGAACACATTCTCAGCACCATGACAAGTATCCACCAGCTCAGTCAATGCTAGGAAACCAGCACCACCTTTTACTGTATGGAAACCACGGAAAATAGCATTTAATAGGTCTTTGTCGTCAGGGTTATTCTCAAGCTCTACCAGTTGTTCTGATAAAAGTTCAAGGATCTCTCCTGCTTCGACTAAAAAGTCCTGAAGAATATCTTCGTCTAAATCGTAGCTCATACGTTACCTTTAAAATCCAAGACTGGATAACAAATCGTCGACTTCATCTTGAGATGCAACAGCGTCTTCGCGCTCTTCTGGGTTCATAATTGGACCCTCGGGAGCAATGGACGCTTTCTTCTCTGACTCTGGAGTTGGCTCTATCTGATTCGCACCAAATACTGTGAGAATCTCGACCAAACGTCCCTCAACCTCATTCACCAAGGTAATAACTTTGCTAATTATCTGCCCAGTTAAATCTTGGAAATCCTGAGCCATCAAGATTTCAGTCAATTGTCCACGTAGTTCAGTACTATCGCCTTCTACCTGGACAAGCAATCCATCAATGCGGTGACATAAAGCTTTAAATTGTGCCAGCTCAATGCGGCCATGCATCAGTTCATTCCATTGAGGCCTTACTTGAAGTAAACACTCGTGTAGGTTGTCTGCTATTGGCATACAGCGATCGACAGCGTCCATCGTCTTATTTGCCGCAACTTCCGTTTTATCAATGACATACTGAAGGCGATCCCTAGCGTCAGGGATTTCATCATTTGCGATGACGCTAATGCGTTCATCGAAATTAAATTGAGTCAAAGAATCATGGAGGTCGCGAGTCAGACTGCCTATTTCTTGAAGCATTGGATTGTCTTGAAGATTAAAATTATCTTCATAAATGCTTCTAACAAGAGAATCAGCACCTTGCTGCTCATTGTTCTCAAGCAGCTCTACTAATTTTTTTGCTTGTTCTAATGAAATCATCCTGAGTTCGGCCTTACTCCGCATACTTTGTGCGCTTAGGCTATCGAGATAAACAGAGGACTTTTCAGTCAGTGTTTACCTAAAAGTGCCTAAAACTTATTGATGCTTATAAGCGATCAAAAATCTTATCTAGTTTCTCTTTCAGCGTTGCAGCAGTGAAAGGCTTCACAATGTAACCATTAACACCCGCTTGCGCTGCTTCAATGATCTGCTCGCGTTTCGCTTCTGCGGTGATCATAAGCACTGGAAGGTGCTTAAGTTCTGCGTCTGCGCGAATGTGCTTAAGCAGGTCAATACCTTGCATGCCAGGCATGTTCCAGTCAGTTACCACGAAATCAAATTCGCCTTTTTTCAGCATAGGTAACGCGGTCAAGCCATCATCTGCTTCTTGAGTGTTGTTGAAACCTAGGTCACGAAGTAGGTTTTTAACAATTCGGCGCATCGTTGAAAAATCATCAACAATGAGAATTTTCATGTTTTTGTTCAAATTAGCCTCCACTGAATAAAACCAGTGTTGTTAGTCGTTCTGTGTCCAAGCACTTAACTTAGTGCGTAAACGCTGCATAGATTGGCTTAGTATTTGGCTGACGCGAGATTCGCTGACACCTAACACTTCCCCAATCTCTTTTAAATTGAGTTCTTCGTCGTAATAAAGTGAAAGCACTAGGCCTTCTCTTTCCGGAAGTTGTTTTATCGAATCGATCAAAGCTTGGCGGAAGGATTCATCAGCAACCCCTTGAAAAGGCGTATTGTCTTGAGAATCTTCATTCGGAGATATTACATCATCTGAGACGCCTAAATCTTCGATCCCAACCAGTCTTGAGCAATTTATGTCAGTTAAAGCACTATGATATTGGTCTAAACTGAGTCCCATGTGCTTTGCCACTTCGGCATCACTTGGATCACGGTTTAGCGTTCCCTCTAACTCGGCTATTGCACTACTGATTTCACGATTGTTTTTATGAACCGATCTTGGCACCCAATCTCCACGTCGAATGTCATCTAACATCGCCCCGCGAATTCGGATACCTGCGTACGTTTCAAAGCTTGCGCCTTTAGTACCATCATAGTTTTGTTGCGCCTCAATCAAGCCAATCATGCCAGCTTGAATCAAGTCATCAACCAATACATTAGGCGGTAATCGCCCCAACAAGTGATGAGCGATACGTTTAACCAACACAGAGTACTTCTCAAAAAAAGCCTGTTGGCTATTGTGATTAGCATGCTGGTCGTAAGTAAGCGCTTTATTCACCAAATGGTTCCTCTACAAATTCAGTACGATTCAGCAGTCTTTCAACAAAAAATTCCAAATGCCCACTTGGGGTTTTTGGTATTGGCCAGGTCAATGCTTTATTTGCCAGTGAGCTGATTGCTAACGCAGCAGGAGAGCGAGGATACGCATCCACTACGATTTTCTGTCTCTTGACTGATTGACGTACTTTATCATCTAAAGGAATACATGCTACGAGTTCGAGGCTCACATTCAAGAAGCGCTCTGTGACCAAAGTCAACTTTGCAAATAATTCTCGACCTTCGCGGTAGCTTCTGACCATATTTGCAACAACTTTGAATCGTTGAACTTGGTGCTCTCTACTCAACAACTTGATTAAGGCATATGCATCAGTAATCGAGGTCGGTTCATCACAAACGACTACAACCACGTCTTGTGCCGCTCTTGAGAAGCTAATGACCATATCCGAAATGCCAGCAGCTGTATCAACCAACAAGATATCCATCTCGTCTTCAAGCGAACCAAAAGCTCGAATCAACCCCGCATGTTGAGCGTGTGAAAGTTCAGTCATGCTCTGTGTACCAGATGTCGCTGGAATGATTTTAATTCCATACGGTCCTTCAACAATCGCATCTTTAAGTTCACACTCACCGGCCAGCACATGCCCTAGGTTTCGTTTAGAACGAATTCCTAGCATGATGTCTACGTTGGCAAGCCCTAAGTCGGCATCTAAAACCATGACTTTTTTGCCTTGGCGAGCCATACAAATAGCCATACCTAGCGTCACATTAGATTTACCTACACCACCTTTACCACCCGTTACCGCAATAACTTTTGTTAATGAAGGCTTGGTTAAGCGACGGAGGCCGCTAGCTTGATCATGTATCATATTTTCATTCATATTTATCCGCCGCCTAGAGCCCTTCTGAATCGCTATTCCAGTAATGAGGTTCATTCTCTGTAGATTTTTCTAATAACTCATTCGCCTTAGCAATCATGTACTTTGGCTGAGCTATAACGATATCTTCAGGAACTCGTTGACCATTTGCTATGTAAGCAACTGGTAATGCATTTTGTATTACTACACTGATGAATTCACCTAGACTTAGGGATTCATCCAGCTTAGTCATGATGCACCCCGACAACGGGATTCTTCTAAAGTGTTCAATGGTTTCTTGTAGCACTTTGCGCTGCGCAGTTGCGGGTAACACAAGGTAACTATTGATAACGGAACCACTCTCTTGCATCAATGTGTCTAACTGCTCAGATAGGCGAACATCTCGTTGTCCCATGCCTGCAGTATCGACCAGAATTAGGCGACGATTACGTAACTGATATATTACATCGGCCAACTCACTAGAATCTTTAGCAACTCTTACAGGACAACCCATAATTCGACCATAAATCGATAACTGCTCATGTGCACCTATACGATATGTGTCGGTTGTCACTAGTGCGACGTTGTCTGCGCCATACTCCATGGCGGCACGTGCAGCTAGTTTTGCAACAGTCGTTGTTTTCCCCACGCCAGTCGGGCCTAGCAAGGCCACAATACCACCGCGTTTTAAAATATCTTTTTGTGTTACCGAGATTTGATCAGCAACCAACGCTAACAAGGCTTTCCAAGCTCGTGCTGGTTTGGTGTCTTCAGGAATGTAGCAAGCCATCTGATCAGCAAGTTCAGCCGAAACACCCATACGTTCAAGGCGCTTGATAAGCATGGCTCTAAGTGGTTCACGGCGCTCAACTTCTTGCCACATTAGCCCAGATACTTGGTGCTCTAACAAACGACGAATTGAGGTCATCTCTTCGCGCATTGTTTCCATTTCAGTATCTGAACCTTTCGATTGGACCGGATCACGACCACGATCGTAACGAGTAGGATCTAAACGAGGTGCAGGGCGCTCTACTCTTCGGTCTTCGGCAATCAATTTAGACAAACCCGTTTCACGAGCAAATGCAGAATCTATATTGCTGTTACGAGGCTGTGACTGTTGGTTGCTTTGAGAACCTTGATGACCGCCCGATTGACGATTGAGTAATGCAGACAACGAATCTTCGTTTTCTGCACGGTGTTGCGGTTCTTCGTCTGCGCCATGGCTGTATTGCTTCAGCATGTTCGCGAAACGCTTAGTCATTGAACGTCCGCCTTCAGAATTCGACTGTAGGCTAACCTTGTCATCATCTAATTGACGACGACTCGCAGGTACAGCGGGCGCTGCCATCTGCGTATATTGACTTTGCGCAGGCTGCTGAGGTTTGTTTAATCTTTGGCTCGCTGTCGACGGGCTGGATTCGCCATCAATAGCAGCAACAATTTCCACGCCACCTGCGACCTTTTTGTTAGACATGATCACCGCTTCTGAGCCAAGTTCTTCTTTAACTTGGAGCAAAGCTGTTCGCATATCTTTTGCAAAAAATCGTTTAATTTTCAATTCGATCGTCCGTTCTAATTAGGCGGCTTAATTACCAACAGCTTGTACTATGCGTATCTGCTTTTCGTCTGGTATCTCTTGGTAAGACAAAACTCTCAAGCTTGGGATCGTGTTTTTCACGAACTTAGCCAAAGTTGAACGCAATACACCAGAGGTCAGCAACACCGCTGGCTCCCCTTTCAGTTCTTGCTCTTGTGTGGCATTACTAAGAGAAGTCTGTAAACGTTCGGCTAAACCAGGTTCAATACCAGCAGATTCTCCGCCGGATGCCTGCATAGTTTGATGCAAGATTTGTTCCAGCTCGGGAATTAAGGTTATAACTGGCAACTCTGGTTCTATACCATTGATTTCTTGAACAATTAGTCGTTTCAATGATATACGAACAGCCGCTGTCAAGATGTCAGGTTCTTGACTCTTACTTGAATACTCCGACAAAGTTTGGACGATGGTGCGAATGTCACGTATTGGAATAGCTTCATTCAATAGGTTCTGTAGCACTTTCACCACCACACCAAGCGGTAATTGATCCGGCACAAAACCTTCCACCAATTTAGGCGTTGTGCGGCTAAGCATTTCAAGTAGGTTCTGAACTTCTTCGTGACCAATCAGCTGCGACGCATTATTCGTTAACTGTTGACTGAGATGGGTAGCCAACACGGTTGATGAATCAACCACCGTGTAACCTAAGGCTTGCGCATGTTCACGCTGCTCTTCACGAATCCAAACCGCTTCAAGGCCAAAAGCAGGATCAATCGTCGGCTCGCCATCGATCATGCCGTAAACTTGACCCGGGTTAATCGCGAGTTCCATGTCAGGCTTAATCTCGGCTTCACCAACGGCAACTCCCATCAAGGTGATTCGGTAGCTGTTTGGTGTCAGTTCTAAGTTATCGCGAATATGAACGGCCGGGATCAAGAAACCAAAATCTTGAGACAGTTTTTTACGTACCCCTTTGACACGTTCAAGCAGTTCGCCGCCTTGATCTCTGTCTACTAGAGGAATCAAACGGTAGCCTACTTCTAAGCCAATAATATCGACAGGTTGAACGTCATCCCAAGAGAGCTCTTTCTTGGACCCCGTTTCTCCGCTTGCTTCAACGGTCGTAGGAAGATTCGGTTGTTCAGCCTTCTTTTTGTTCTTTTTATCGATGTAATAGGCAGCTGCACCTGCAATGACAGCAAGACTCAAGAATGAGAAATGCGGCATACCAGGAACGATACCCATGATGCCAAGGATACCTGCTGTGATCATCAAGGCTTTTGGATTGTCGAACATTTGGAAGACAAGCTGTTGCCCCATGTCTTCATCGGTGTTTTGGCGCGTCACCATCATCGCGGCTGCGATCGACAATAGTAGAGACGGAATTTGTGCAACCAAACCATCACCGATAGTCAGCAGCGTGTAGATCTCGATCGCTTCACCAAAACCTAAATCAAACTGAGCCATACCAATGCTCAAGCCGCCAATGATGTTGATGAATAAGATCAAAATACCAGCGATCGCATCGCCTTTAACAAACTTAGACGCACCATCCATCGAGCCATAGAAATCGGCTTCTTTGGTGACTTCAAAACGACGGGTCCGAGCCTGATCTTGGTCGATCAAACCCGCATTTAAATCGGCATCGATTGCCATCTGCTTACCCGGTAAGGCGTCCAAGGTGAAACGCGCACTTACTTCCGAGATACGGCCTGCACCTTTGGTGACAACCATGAAGTTGATAATCATCAAAATCAAGAACACCACTAAACCAACCGCATAGTTACCACCGATAACCACGTTACCGAAGGCTTCAATAACGTTACCGGCAGCATCACCGCCTTCATGACCATGGAGTAATACCACACGTGTCGAAGCAACGTTCAAGGCTAAGCGGAGTAGAGTCGCAATCAGAAGTACAGTCGGAAATGCAGCGAAGTCTAAAGGCCTGCGGGTATAAACCGAAACCAATAGCACCACCATAGACAGAGCGATGTTAAAGGTGAAAAACATATCCAACAAAAAGGCTGGAATGGGCAACACCACCATAGCAAGCGTTGCAAGTACCATAACAGGTGCACCAATCGCAGGCATGGCACGGTTAGGAATTTTAGGTAGCTTGTCCGCAAAAGGCAGGGAAAATTTCATAAATCTAGGCTGTTTCGCTATGTTGTAGCTATCTCACTAAGCGGACTGAGGCCTAGGTCTAAGCTATGTTGCTAAAGTTTATTATGATCAGGTTTATAATGATCGGACTTAATATGTTCGGATTGATATAGCAAACACTGTACCAACATATCACGTCAAATTATCGCCATCACATCAAAAAAGAGAGGTGTAGCTAAGTAACCATTATCACGGTTCATCAAGCTGAGCTCAAGCAATTGATCTAATGACGTAAATCAGGTGGGATCGGCATATTGGAATCTTGCAGCTTTGGCCTCTCGCCACCTTTTTTCCGGTACTGTTTAAGTTGAAATACATATGCAAGCACTTGTGCAACCGCAGTAAACAGACCGTCAGGAATTTGTTGTTCTAGCTCGGTGGTGTGATACAGCGCCCTAGCTAACGGCGGTGCTGGAATAATATAGATGTCATTTTCTCGAGCGATTTCACGGATCTTCATCGCCATGTGATCGACCCCTTTGGCGACCACAATTGGCGCTTTGTCTTGATTCTGCTTATAACGCAGAGCCACTGAAAAGTGTTCCGGGTTGGTCACAATCACATCTGCCTGAGGAACATCAGCCATCATACGTCGCTGAGCCGCTTCCCTCTGCAACATACGAATACGCCCTTTCACTTCAGGCTTACCTTCTGTGTCTTTAAACTCATCTTTCACTTCTTGCTTGGTCATCTTAAGTTGATCGGCATGTTGCCAAATCTGGAATGGGATATCTATCGCCACCACAATCAACAGAGAACAACTGATAAGCAGAATAAAATTAAGCAAGATATCCAAGGCGTGGAAGATATTCTGCGGATACACATCCATACTCAATTGCATTAAGTCATGTTGGGAAGCTTGGATAAGGTAGATAGCCATGCCTGATACCAGAGCGACCTTCAAAATAGATTTCAGCAGCTCAACCCAACTTTGTAGGCCAAACATACGCTTAATACCGCTTAAAGGGTTGAGCTTAGACGCCTTAGGCATTGCTGCTTGCATCGAAAAGTTAACACCACCGACACCCGCAGCACCAATAACAGCAGCAACGAACAAAGTTATTAAGATCAGGAACAGCGGAAACAATAGGTTTACTAATGCACCACCCGCTATTTCGAAGAGTTTATTGGTATCAAATATCTCGTCGCGGCTCAGAGAAAACAGGCGTTGCATCGCCTCGAACAATGCCTTCGCCATCGATTCGCCAAACCACATTAAGGAAATTGCACCGACTATCAGTACCGACGCTGACGCTAGCTCTTTTGACCTTGCAACCTGCCCTTTTTCTTTGGCCTGTTGCAAGCGTTTGGGCGTGGCGTCTTCTGTGCGTTCTTGACCGTCTGACTCTGCCATATCAGTCTCCTAACAATCTAGTCGGATTAGACGACATATCTGTTGCTCGCCTTGCATCCAGAATAACTCATAATGACTATACAAGCCGCCAAGGATGTACCAACAAAGTAACAAACCTACAAGTAGCGCAAATGCAAAACCCAAAGAAAATATGTTTAACTGAGGTGCTGCACGCGTCATTACACCAAAAGAGAGGTTAATCGTTAGCAACGCAATAATCCCCGATAAGGACATCGCCAATGCTGTTTTGAACATGATGCCAAGCCACAACGCCAGTTCTCTAAAATCAACAGCCGTCAAAGAACCACTGCCAATCGGCAAGGTCTTGAAGCTGAACACCACTAACTGCAGCATTTTTAAATGGCCATCGGTCACCAAGAAAAACATGGTCGCCAACAACATGAAAAGCTGACCAAGTACTGGCGTGTTTTGACCGTTTGCAGGGTCCACCATAGAGGCGAAACCCAAACTTGATTGCATACCCAAAATCTGACCGAGCATTACGAAAGTTTGAATCATGAATTGAGTGACAAACCCCATGGCAACACCAATCACGATTTGCTCAAAAACCGTCAAGAACCCTTGGAAAGACAGTAGTTCAATTTCTTTAGGGACAGCAGGAATCGCAGGCATAACAGCGAAGGTAATCGCCAAACCTAAATACAGGCGTATACGCGGCGACACAAAACGTGCCCCTGTCACCGTCATCACCATCAGCATGGCTGAGATACGAGTGTATGGCCAAAAATAATTGGCTAACCACTCTAGTACAAGGCTCGTTGGGTATTCCATGTTGGTCTAATACAGAACTTGCGGCAAGCGTTCTATGAGTTCAAAAAAGAACTCCATCATCATTTGAGTCATCCAGTGAGCAAACATCATCAACGCTAATAGCGTCACGATTAAACGCGGAAGGAAACTCAATGTTTGTTCGTTGATAGACGTCGCGGCTTGAAAAACAGCAACGACTAAACCGATCAGAAGGCTCGGAATAATAATGGCGCATACCATGATCAGTACCATCCAAAGCGCGTCTCGGAACAATTCTACGAATATTTCAGGATTCATTATTCCCCCAGCTACAAGGCAAAACTGCCGGCGAGTGTGGAGAGTATCAAGTTCCAGCCATCAACAAGGACAAACAACATCAACTTAAACGGCAACGATACAATCATCGGTGACAACATCATCATACCCATAGCCATCAATACCGAAGCCACCACCAAGTCGATAATCAAAAACGGTAGGAACAACATGAACCCGATTTGGAACGCCGTTTTTAATTCCGATGTGATAAATGCTGGAATCAGAACCGCCATCGAAACATCTTCAGGATTGGTTACTTCCGCGCCGGAAATCTCAACAAAGGTTTCAAGATCTTTGATTCGAGTCTGTTTGAGCATGAAGGACTTAATCGGTTCTTGAGCAATATCAAATGCCTGTCGTGCCGATATCTGTTCATTAAGATAAGGCTGAACTGCTTGTTCGTTAACTTGATTAATCACTGGCGACATGATGAAGAAGGTCAAGAATATCGCGATACCAATAATGACTTGGTTAGACGGTGTTTGTTGTAGACCCATTGCCTGACGCAAAATAGACATCACCACCACAATACGAGTGAACGACGTCATCAAAATCACCATCGCAGGCAAGAAGCCAAGCATGGTCATTAAGGCTAGAATTTGCAAATTGACCGAGTAGTCTTCGCCGCCATTAGCATTGGTAGTCATGGTAAAGGCTGGAATACCGCCACCGTTGCCAGTTAAACTACCAGTCGTCATTGTTTGTGATGTGGCTTGGTCTTGCTCCATCGTACTGATGGTGACCGATTCTGAACCAGCCGTATTCGCAGGAATCACGGCGCCATCTTCAGCTTGCGCAAATACCGATACACTGAAAACGAGAGAGCAGAAGAGAATGATCTGAACCAGCAGCACTTTTACCGATCCGAAAGCTCCGGCTGGATAAAAGTAAGATGAGTTCAAAAGTCCGTTATTTGTTTGCATCTTTTTTAATTAGCTGGGAAAGCTGACTTGAAAATGTACTTTTTTCCAGCATCTCCTGAGTAAGAGGTTTATCGAGCTTAGAGATCAGCTGAATCGACTGAGTGGTAATGCCAACCAAAAACTGTTCATCTCCCGCTTGTACGATCGCAATCCGTTCTTTAGTCCCAACAGGGATTTGCCTAACAATGGCCAAACCTTGTTGGTTCGACATCGCAGGCACTTGCATTCGTTTCAATAACCAAGCAATAAATAAGATGAAGGCAATAACGAAAATTAGCGACCCAAAAGTGGTCGCTAAATCAAGAGAAGGAGGTGCGGCAAAAGCAATTGAAGGCGTAGACAACAGCCCTATTCCCAATATTCCACGAGACAAACGTTTTATTCCGCAAAACAAAACTGTCATTCCGTGAGAAAAGCCCGCCAGTATTTGAGACAAAAAGCTCATTAACGCAGCTTCTTAATTCGTTCTGTTTGGCTAATGACGTCAGTCAAGCGAATACCAAATTTGTCGTTTACTACAACCACTTCACCGTGAGCAATCAGAGTACCGTTGACCATCACATCTAGTGATTCACCAGCAATTCGGTCGAGCTCAACAACCGAGCCTTGGTTTAGTTGCAGTAGATTACGAATGCTGATCTGAGAGCGGCCAACTTCCATAGAAATCGTCACTGGGATATCCATGATGGTATCCAGTTTACGACGCTCATCTTCAGAAATAGGAGACGATGAATCGGTCAGCTCATCGAGTGGTGCCGCAAGCACGTCATCGACATCAATTGACGGTGCAGAAGGGTCTTCACCAAGTGCAGCAGCCCATTCGTCCGCTAACTTTTGATCTTCACTAGGTTCCATTACCAATTCCTATACTTTTATCTATTTTACTATTCGTTATCATCGCTATTTTCTAGTTCAGACATTAAGTCTTTACCTAGGAATGCGAGATCAGTTTTGACCACATGCGGTCTTTGAATTTTTTCAGAAATCTGTACGGCAAGCTTCTCGCCCGAACGACCCATCTTCACACGGTAAGTCGGCAATTCTTCGACAAACATCGTCGCGTGCTCAGGCATGTTCATGGGAATAACGTCACCTGGTCGCAATTCCATCAGATCACGCAATGAAATATCTTGCTCTAGCAAGTTCACTCGAAAGTTAACTGGCACATCCATGATTTCATCACGAAGGGCAGAACTCCAACGAACATCAGTTTCCATTTTGTCGGATTGAACACCCGCATCCAGCAGTTCACGAATCGGCTCAACCATGGAGTAAGGCATCACGACGTGGAAGTCACCACCACCACCATCAACTTCAATGTGGAATGAACTCACAACAATCACTTCTGTTGGGCTCACAATGTTCGCCATACTCGGGTTCACTTCAGAATCTAAGTACTCAAACTCAACCCCCATCACCGGAGACCATGCTTCTTTGTAATCTTCAAACACAATTTTCAGTAATAGCTGAATAATGCGTCTTTCAGTCGGCGTGAATTCACGACCTTCAATCTTGGCGTGAAATCGCCCATCGCCACCAAAAAAGTTTTCTACAAGAATAAATACAAGGCGTGCTTCCATAGTGATCAGCGCCGTACCTTTTAACGGACGGAAACGAACCATGTTCAAACTGGTGGGTACATACAATGTGTTCTGGTACTCACCAAACTTCATCATTTGTACGCCGTTGATCGACACTTCAGCCGTTTTACGCAACATATTAAACAAGCTAATCCGCATATGACGCGCAAATCGCTCGTTAATAAGTTCAAGGGTCGGCATTCGACCACGAACGATTCGATCTTGAGATGAGAAATCGAAATTGATCGCATTGTCATTTTCGGTTTCTAAGACATCTTCAACGTCTTCAACATCATCAACGCCATGCAATAGCGCATCAATTTCGTCTTGGCTTAATAAATCGGTCACAAATTACCTATTGAATTACGAAGTCAGTGAATAACACTTTTTCAATCACAGGCTGGCCAACAGCTTGAGCCAGACTTGCTTTAATATCTTCCGTAGCCTTATTACGCAGTTCCACGCGGCCTGTTGGTGAGCGTAATTGGTCTACCGTTGCCGAAGCGAATGTCGCTAGTAGTGTACTTTCTACCAAGGGGGAGTGGTAACGAGCCAAGTCTTCATTCTTGCTGCCCCGCACCATCAGCTGTGCTTTTATCTGCACTAGGCGATCTTTTTTATCACCTGTCACATTGAATAAGAAAGGCTGAGGAATATTAACATACATAACGGGTTCTGCAGCGACCACTGCACTGGCTGGCTGAGACTGAGACTCAGAGGCACTATCATCGGAGCCTAAGAAAAAGAACAGAGCACCACCTATTCCAAGCAGTAAAACGACTACCGCTATAATGATAATGAGGAGCTTACTCTTCCCTTTGGGTGCATCTTGTTCTTCGGCCATATTTTGCTCTAACTTCCTGTTCTTTCGATTAACTGACGTTTTTTATTAACTAAGTCTTCTTAGCCTGATATTAGGCATAATAACTAATTCCATCACGCTTTGATGCGACATTCAATTCAAGATTGCTGTTGCTATCAAGGTTTTCATCACCTTGGGCATCATTTGTGCGGTTAGAGCCGGATTGTTGCTCACCACTGTTGTAATTATCCTGACCCTGACCCGAACTCTGCTGCTGAACGGACGATTCAGCAAGCTGCATGCCTTGCTGAGCAAGCATCTCTCTCAAGCGAGGTAAGGTTTGTTCAATCACATCTCTCGCCTGTTGATTGCTTACCGTAAAATGCACGTTAGCTACATCATTATTCATCGTCATTCGGATTTTCATCTGACCCAACTCTGGTGGGTCGAGACGGATATCTAAGTTCTTAAGATTCTTAGACATCATCATTTGTACTTTTTCCGCAACCTGCTCGTTTGCTAACTCTTTGGTGAGCTGCAACGGGGCCTGTTGAGCGGCTTGAATTTCAGCTCTTGTTGGTGCTGAACCAACCGTTGCTGCCCCTTGCGTACCCGCCGCAGAAGCAATTTGCTGAGCAAAGGTCGAATCTTTAGAATCTTCTTTAGCCCCAGCTTTACCCAAGCCAGACAATGCAGTGGCACCTGCGCCTGCTTTAAGAAGCGCATCAGTAACACCCGCTTTTGTAGTGGCTGGCGTTGCATTCATCGCTAGGCTTTGTGGCGTTAAGCTAGGGTCTAAGGCTGCTTGTTGTGTTGAAGCTGCATTCCCTTGCTGAGAGGCCAATTGCTGAGCAGCAGCCTGTTGAGCTGCATGCGCATTGTTGGCATTTAGCATTGCCGCTTTATCCGCAAAGGCATTCGTTGCAGATTGAGAAGTCGCCTGCGCTGATACTTGTTGTGAAGCATTCGCTACTGCCGCTGTTGCTGTTGATGCTGCCGCAGCTAAAGCTTTAGTTTCAGCCGAATCCGTCTTGTCCCAATCAATAGCGGCGGGTTCACCGGGAGTGCTGTTCACGTTCGGAGCTTGGCTTAGTAAAGCCGTTGCTTGCTGTTGAACATTGGTTAGTTGTTGATTCAATACTTCTAAGTTAGAGGTTGCTTGAGCCAGCGCAGCTTGCTCATCGACCGTCAACTTAGCGCCGTTTTGTTGCTTTCTCTCCAAACCATCGACAACAGACTGTTCTGATTCGATTTGTCCATTCAATTGATTTAGCGCTTTGGTATGGGCATCAACCTGCTTTGCCAGTTCCATATCCGCTGCTGAGAATTCTTGGCTCTGACCTGCATTAACCGCACTGACCACATTCTTTTGGCTAAGCTCTCGGCTCATACTTACTTCAATTTGTTCTGGGGTAACGCCTTTATCCATCAGCTGGCGAATTTCATCATCGGTCAGTTGAGAAACACCTTTACCACCAGTAAGTACTGCGATCTCAGAATCGACTTCTAAGCCGTTATTTGAGTTTACTGTGTTGGATTGTTTTTTCGATGATTCTGTCACTTCGGCAATAGAACTGCCCGCAACGAAAGCACTCGATACATTGCCTTGATCTTGGTCTGCATTCACTTGTAGATTAGTTTGTTGATTGACTTGCTGAGGCAAGCCTTTGCCGTTTGCAGGCTGATTCAATGTTTTGTTTGCCTTATCCAATTGACCAAGCAATTTGTTGCCTTCATTCATCGCATCACTGGCTTGCGAAGCACCTTGAGCCTGCAACTCTGCAGTTTTATCTTTGGCTTTATTGCCAGTTGAAGCAACCTCAAGTTGATTTCCTTTGGATGGAACCTGCTCTGTAGAACGAGTATCACCTGTCGGTTTCAACGAGTTCTTGTCTTTTGATTGTGGCTCTAATTCAGATGTTTGTTCAGCGCCTACTTTCTTTGTCGCCATTTCTTCAACTGACGACTTATCAGAGCCAGTTGTTACTGAAGCTTGTTTTGCTTGGGCTTCGCTAGAAGCATCTGCGCTCTTAGGTTCAGCTGAATCACCTTGAGCTTCCCCCACCGAGTCACTGTTAGCCTTGTCCTCAGGTACCCCTCCTTCAGCAAAGGTTTGTTTTTCTGTAGATTTTGAGGCGCTTTCCGCGTCTTTCACTGCCGCTTTACTGTCACTTTCTTCAAAGCCAAGCGCTTCTTTAAACGACTCCAAAAAACCTTTTGAGTCGCCGGTTTCATCTACCTTTGAAGAGGCAGAGCCGGAGTCCATCAACGATGATGTTTTGTTGGTAGCTGAATTTGAGGAAAGACTAACGTTCATATATACGAGCTCTATCTACTAGCTTTGCTGTCATAAATTAGACAACAAAAAGAAAGTCGGGTGCTTTTCATGCCTTTGCTGGGCATAACGCGCAATTTTATATAAAACCGAGCAAGAAACATGCCTATTAGTTCTGTTCTTACAATCTGAACGGTAACACCTGCGTCATTCAGGGCTTAGGATCACATCTTCTTTCGGCCATACATCAGCGTCGAGAACTCATCCATTTGCTTTTGTTCTCTTTGATCTTGCAGCTTTACCTTCTCTTTCTGTTTTTTCTCCATCAACCACTCGTAAGATTTACGCTTTTTACGTAGCTCCAACCAGTAGTTTTGGCAGTTGTCGACTTGGTTTTTAAAATGGTGCTCCGCTTCTCTTTGCTTGGAAAGCGTTTCGTCAAGCTGAGTCAAGAAGCGATTCAAGTGACCATACTGGCTCGCAGTTAAGCCAGCTTTACCACGATCGACAAGTTGCTGACAGTAATCAAGCCTGTACTTTTCGATCTGTGCAACCTGATCGTAGTAACCTTGAAGCTCCGAGTTCGCTTTGTTGAGCGCTAATACGGCTTGGTTCTCTTGATCTTTGGCTTGATCGAGTAGAAATTCTAATGCGTTATCCATGAATAACCCTTTTCACCCGCTAACCACCTAATACATGTTTCAACATATTGACACACATGTCGTATGGTACGGTTTCTTTCATCTTCTGCTGCAAGTATTCATCCAACCTTGGCTTCAAGGTAAAGGCACTATCAATAGCTGGATCGGTACCCGGCTTGTAGGCGCCAATCGATACCAAATCTTGGTTTTTACGACAAATAGACAACACTTGTCTGACTGCTTTCGACATCAAAACATGTTCTTCAGTAGTGATTTGAGGCATAACACGACTGACCGATTTCTCTACATCAATCGCAGGATAATGGCCCGCATCGGCCATCTCTCGGGACAACACAATGTGACCATCCAAAATCGCTCGCGATGCATCAGCAATCGGATCTTGCAAATCATCGCCTTCGGTTAACACGGTAAAGAAAGCAGTGATAGAGCCTTGCTCATCATTACCATTACCCGCCCTTTCCACCAGCGCAGGAAGCTTGGCAAATACAGATGGCGGATAACCTTTGGTTGCTGGCGGTTCACCCACAGACAAAGCAATTTCACGTTGTGCTTGAGCAAAACGAGTCAATGAGTCCATAAGTAACAGTACATCTAAGCCTTGGTCACGGAAATATTCCGCTACAGCCAGTGCAGTTTGGCAACCTTTCAATCGCATCAGTGGCGATGAATCCGCAGGAGCAGCGACCACCACAGATCGTTTGCGTCCATCTTCGCCAAGAATCTCTTCAATAAATTCTTTAACTTCTCGTCCACGCTCACCGATTAGACCTACCACCACCACTTGCGCGGTTGTGCCTCGAGTCATCATCCCGAGCGTGACCGACTTACCGACACCGGAACCAGCAAACAGACCAATACGCTGACCTTTTCCTACCGTAAGCAAACCGTTTATGGCCTTCAAGCCGACATCGAGCGGTTCAGAGATAGGTTTTCGAGCTAAAGGGTTGATTGGCTCAGCGTTAAATGAAGCGCGTTGTTCGGTATAAATTGGACCTAACCCATCAAGTGGGTTACCCACCCCGTCGATCACTCGGCCAAGTAATTCCATTCCGACAGGAATGCCACTTTCAGTGGTTACGGGGGTCACACGAGCGCCAGGTAATATCCCAGTGATTTGTTCACTCGGCATCAAAAATAAGTTATCTCCAGAAAAGCCAACCACTTCAGCTTCCATCTGACCAGACATCGTTTCGACTAGGCACAAACTACCGATTGGGGCTTTACAGCCAGTCGCTTCCAGCGTTAGACCCACAACACGTACCAGTTTTCCAGATGCAATCGGTCGCGACTTCAGGCCTTCAACTTTGTATTGGCTAAGACGGTTCGCTAACTCTAGCATTACTCATGCCCTTGATGACGATTTACACCGCAGAAGCTTTGAATCACGTTCTTCACACGTTCTTCCATGCGGTAGTTAACACTCGACTCACCTGCTTCGATTTGAACATCACCACGGTTAAGTGCAGGCTCCGCTACTAACGTCCAATTACGGCAATCCAATTCTGTCTCACCATAAGCAGAGCGAATAATCGCGACGTCTTCAGGGTTAAGCTTCAAGGTGATCGCATGACCCGAGATTGGTAGTGATTCTACTGATTCTTTCACGGTATCTAATATGATTTGTGGGTTGGTTTGTACTTCAACATGAACCACTTCTTTAACCATAATAAGCACCATGTCCACCAGTTGCTTCTCTACTTGAGCGTTCATTAACTCTAATGGTTGAGCAAATTGGTTCGCGAGTCCCATAAAGATGGCTACTTGCTGCTGAATGTATTCCTGACCGGCAGTGACACCTTCGAGTTTACCGGCTTCGTTGCCTTCTTCGTGTCCTGCGGCAAATCCTTCTTCTTTACCCTTTTCGTAACCTTGCTTAAAACCAGCCTCTTGTCCTTGATGAAGCCCTTCTTGATAAGCACCTTGCTTGATCAATTCAATTTGCTCTTCAGTCAGAACCAGTTCTTCATCTTCAATGGCTTCTTCGACCGTCGGCATCCAACCAGGGTCATAGTTAAAGGCGGTTTCTTTGGCTTGTTTATTCACATCAGAGGTGTAGTCAGGCAATCCCCATTTTTGAGGTTGGGCTACCGTATTATCTTCTTCGGGGCGAAGGAAGCCGCGTTTTCTATCACCTGACATATCAGTACCTATCTATGTGTGAGTCAAACTACTTCATAAATTCAAGCAGTTAAACTGAGTTAATCTGTAGTGTGAGATTGGATAAAGAAAAGCCCCAACAGTGTGGGGCTTTGAGATTACTGTATTAAAGGAACTCGTCGGCGCCACCAGACAACATAATTTCGCCACTGTCTGCCATTTTCCTCGCAATACCCAATATCTCTTTCTGAGCCGCTTCCACCTCAGAGACTTTCACCGGCGGCATCGCCTCAATATCGTCTCTCATCATATCAGCAGCACGTTTCGACATGTTCTTGAAGATCTTCTCACGCAGACCATCATCGGCACCTTTAAGTGCTTTTTGTAGAATGTCTTGTGGAACATCACGCAGCAATCGCTGAACACCTTGGTCATCGACTTCAATAAGGTTTTCAAAGACAAACATAAGATCTTGAATCTGTGTTGCCATGTCTTCGTCTTGATCGCGGATTTGATCCATCAAGACACCTTCTACGTTGTTGTCCATGTAGTTCATGATCTCTGCCGCCGCTTTCAGGCCACCAATTTTGGCTGCTTGAGCACCTGCTTGACCCGCAAACTGTTTCTCCATGATTTCGTTCAGTTCAGCAAGTGCCGAAGGTTGGACTTCTTCAAGGTTCGCAATACGCATCATCAAATCCAAGCGCACACGTTCAGGGAACTGCGACAAAATCTCGGCTGACTGGTCAGCTTCCAAGTAGGACAATACGATCGTTTGAATCTGTGGGTGCTCGTTAATGATGATACTTGCCACCTGACGAGGATCCATCCACTTAAGAGAATCCAAGCCTTTAGAACCAGTACCCAGAAGAATCTGGTCAACAAGGTTATTTGCCTTATCTTCACCCAGAGCGGCAACCAACGCATTACGCATGAAGTCTTCGCTACCCATACCAATATTGGTGTACTTTTGAATATCATCCAAGAAAGCACGGTGCACAGCACCTACTTTTTCTTGCGACAAATCGGCAGCACGAGCCATCGCACTACCCACACGTTGAACCTGTTTCGGCTCTAAGTGACGAATAATGCCTGCTGCATCTTCTTCGTTTAAACTCAACAACAAGATCGCAGCGCGTTCATCACCCGAGATTGAGGCGATATCCACACTCGCGACATCAAGCACTTCACCGCCTTCTGCTTGTTGTGGAACAATTTCGTTAGCCATCTGCCATCCAATTCTTAACTACTTGAGCTGCTAGCTCTGGTTCATTCGCTACAAGTGCACGTACTGCTTTCAGCACGTCCTCGTCTTTGTGAAGGTTAGGTAAGTCGATGCTTGAACCAAATTCAAACAGCTCTCCACCTTCGATATCACCACCAATTAAGCTGGTTTCGCCATCGGCGCCAATTGGCATACCGTCAGGGCCGTACATTTGATCATCGTTATCAGCCGCAGGGTTAAGCAGTTTCTTCATAGCAGGGCGAACAAGTACTAGAACAACCACAATAATAACTAACGCACTCGCAAACCAACGGACCCAATCATTAAAGTTTGGATGCTCCCAAATAGGTACGTCAGCCACCACATCAGTGACTTGAGGCGCAAACTGCATGCTCAGTACGTTTAACAAATCGCCACGGGTTTCATCAAAACCAACAGTACCAATCAGCACCTGACGAATCGCATTGATTTCACTTGCTGGGATGGGTGTGTGAACCACTTCACCTGTATCTGGATTCAGTGATTGACGGTCTTTAATCGCAACCGAAACTGTCTGACGATTAACCGTGCCACTCTGTTTACGTTCATGGCTGATGGTTGTATCTAACTCAAAATTTCGGGTCGCTTCTTTGTGAACTGAACCTTGGCCCGTCATTGAACCGTCTTTCATCTGGGCAACATCTTGAGGGATAGAAGCATCTGCTGGTGGCTGATTACTCAAAGCACCAGGAATACCAGCGACAGTATTACCGTTGTTGTAGTCTTCTAATGTATATTCACTTCGAGTTGCTGGTGTATTCGGGTCAAAACGTTTTCTGGTTTGTTCCACAGCGCTAAAGTCGAGCTGAATATCAACCTGAGCGGTATAGTTACCAAACCCAAGAATAGGTATCAGGATAGAGTCAATTTTTTCGCGCAGCGCTTGCTCTTGGTTACGCTCTAACTCATGTTCCTTACGACGTGCTGCAGACATTGGGTCTTGAGAGCCTGAGCTCAACAATCGACCGTGCTGATCAGTCACCGTGATACGTGAGGTTTTCATTCCAGGAACAGCACTCGCCACCATATCCACAACAGAATCCACTTCTTGCTGCTTAAGGTTATTTCCAGTTTTAAGTGTAAGGAATACTGACGCAGAGGCTTCTTGATTGTGACGCACAAAAACACTTTGCTTTGGTAGTGCTAATAAAACCTGAGCTTTACGCACCTGTTTCATCTGTTCAATGGCTTTCGCTAGCTGTCTCTCACGGCTTAACTTAAGGCGTTCTTGTTCTAAACGTTGTGATACACCAAAACCCATGTCTTGCATGAGGATGTCATCACCTGCGTTTCGCTCTTGGTTCAACCCAGCTCGTACCATATTAAGCTTCAGTGAGTTGTACTCACTCGCTGGTACTGAGATAGTATTACCTTCAAGAGAGTACTCGATCTTTTGCAGATCTAAGTAATCCAGAACGGGGATCAATTCTTCAGTTTCGTAAGCGCCTAAAGGACGCATTTCTGGCTCTTTTACCCAGAAAAACAGCATTACAATGAGCGCTACACAAATCGAGATAGAAAGAACCAAGACCACTTGACGAAGTAAATCGAGGTCACCCACAGCCATATCGAACTTTGATGAACTGCGTTCACCTAGATCAGGATTCTGCCCTTCTCCATCAAGATCAGAACTCGCCATGAGGGCGTGGTCGTTGCTATCGCTTACGGTTAAATCTGTTGTTTGACTATTATCTGCCACTATTTAACTACCCAACTTATACCGGCATATTCATCAGCTCTTTGTACGATTCGACCAACTTATTTCTAATTTGGATCGTCGCCTCAAAAGCCACACTAGATTTATTACGAGCAATCATCACGTCAGATAGAGACACGCTTTGGTCTCCACTATCAAAACGAGCTTGAAGATCACCTGAGGTCTTTTGTAATGAGTTCACATTATTGATGGCTTGCGTCAACATGTTGCCAAAATCTGCACCAACCGCTTGCCCTGTTGCTGCAGGACGCGCGCTAGCAGCTTCAACCATCATTGCCTGCATTTCGCCTTGTAAACCATCTATTCTCATCTACTACCTCAGGAGTCAAAATTATGACTGTCTATTTCGCTGTATTATTGACTGAGCAATTAGCGTGCCACACATTATTTTGACTAGACATCGTACTACAACAGTCAGAAAGCTGGCACTACTAATCTATGCTCAGTTTGGGATATCTATTCCAGCATCGCGCATTTTTGCTAACTTATAACGCAATGTGCGTGGACTAATGCCCAACTTTTCAGCCATGTCTTTACGGCGGCCATTACATGCAATCAATGTTTCAAGAATAATCGCATACTCTTGATCTCTAAGTTCATTACCTAACCCTTCGCTGCTGGCAGCCAGTTTATTGATTGGACTCGCTTCAGCTATCGGCTTAATTTCTGGCGCTGCAACATCATTACCTTCCACAATTTGCTGCAGTCCACTTGCATCTTGCCAATCAACACCTTCAAGCAAGATATGCTCACCAGAAATATTGTCTTGCTCGCTCAAGATTAAGGCTCGCTGGATGACATTATCTAGCTCACGAACATTACCCGGCCACGGATAATTGACGAGTTTGTTGATGGCTAGATCCGAAACCGCAGGTACAGGCATACCAAGTTTGGTGCAATGACGCTCAACCAAGTGCTTAGCTAATGGCTCAATATCACCTTTACGCTCACAAAGTGGCGGCCAAGAAATTGGGAACACGTTCAGTCGGTAGTATAAATCTTCACGGAAATTCCCTTCAGAAACATACTGTTTCAGATCTCGGTTACTGGTAGCCAGAACACGCACATCTAACTTGACGCTTTTACGGCTGCCTAAACGTTCCACTTCGCGCTCTTGCAATACACGTAAAAGCTTGGCTTGTAGGCTAAGATCCATTTCACTGATCTCATCCAATAGAATCGTCCCGCCTTGTGCTTGCTCAAATTTACCTGGACAGGCCTGAATAGCGCCAGTAAATGCACCTTTTTCATAACCGAACAGTGTCGCTTCCAACATGTTATCTGGAATCGCGGCACAGTTAATCGCAACAAATGGGCCATCTTTACGACTAGAAGCGTTGTGAATGTAGCGAGACATAACTTCTTTACCCGATCCGCTTGGCCCTAAGATCATGACATTGGCATCGGTTTTTGCGACTTTATCAGCCAACATCATTAATTTGATACTTTTTTCATCGGCCACAATAGCGTCGCCATTATCATCCGACTTAACGGGCGCGTAACGGCTCACCATGTTCAACAATACTTCAGGGGCAAAGGGCTTTGCCATGTAATCAATAGCACCTTCTTTCATTGCCGCCACAGCATCTTCGATGTTGGCATAGGCTGTCATTAACAGTACGGGTAAATTTGGCCAATGCTGCTTGATGTTTCTTAGCAGTGCCAAACCACCCATGCCTGCCATTTGAACGTCAGACACGACAATATCAACGGAGTTAGATTTCAATTTGACCAGAGCATCTTCCGCACAATCCGCTTCCAGCCATTCATAGCCAGCAAGCGCGAGTGTATCAACAAGGGCTTCACGTAGACCTTCATCATCTTCGACGATTAACACTTTGCTTTGAGCCATAGGATTCTCCAGTGTAAATTCAATTAAAACGTATTAGCCTTCGGTTGAAGCGCTTCTTTCGAGCGGTAAGCACATAGTAAAGCATGCGCCATCACCTTCTTCTGATATCAATTCCAATCGGCCTTCATGTGCACGACATACCATTTGTACAACCGCTAAGCCTAAACCTGTACCTTGTGAACGAGTGGTAAAGAATGGTTCCATAATTTTACCTTGAAGCTCTTTCGGTACACCGGGGCCACTGTCTTGTACTGATATCTTAAGTTCACCGTTTACGGGCCTAAAAAAAACATCGATCTGCGATTCTTTACCCGCAATTTGAACCGCGTTCAGAACCAGGTTACTTAGCGCTGAAGCAATAGCGTTGGCATTACCAAACATTTTAGTCTCTTCGCCTTCTACTTCTTGGCAGTAATCAATCTGGTTGGTTTTGAGTGCCGCCTCCACCATCGGGTGAAACTCTGTGATCAATTCAGCCACAGTAAATGGCTTAACCACTTTATTATCACCGCCTTTAGCAAACAACAACATGTCATTCACTTGTTTTTCTAAGTCGTGCAATCTATCCATAAGCTTAGATTGAAAACGTGTCTTTGTTGCTGGTAGTAAGTTTGGTGCGGCAAGGTTTGATGCGTATAACATTGCACTCGAAAGTGGTGTCCGAACCTGATGAGCAAGTGAAGCGACCATTCTTCCTAATGATGACAAGCGCTGAAGGTCACTAACGCGAGATTGTAATAGACGAGTCTCGGTCAGGTCGGTAATCAATATCAGTTGACCTGTCGTAGAAGCCGAAATTGCCAGTCGAACTTTTCGACCATTCTTCAATGAGATCTCGTGACCGTCATCGTCCTTTGGCTCGAAAGCACTTTGAATCACCGAAAACCACTTCTCACCAACCAGTTCAACACCAAGGATACGGTGCGCTTCTGGGTTGGCCTCTCTCACTTCACCATGCGTATCTAACAAGATAACACCAGCAGGCATCACATCGAGCACTTGTTTATAGCGCTCTACTTGTTGCTCTACAGAATCGAGGTGTGATTGATTTTCTGGTTCGTTAGATAGTTGCATGTCAAAAATTTACCTCAAATACTAAAACAGCCTGACACGCACAACACGAGTCAGGCTATTTGCTATATTTATCACATAGTTAAGCAAGCAACAACTCGACTATGCCCTTTCTATTCGCACAATCAAAACTGTTCTTTTAGTAAAAAGAGTCTTAGTTTTGTGTTGCTGAACATTAATCTGTGCTCTAGCGCTGTAGATTATACTTACGCATTTTTTCAACCAAAGTCGTTCTACGCATTCCAAGCATATCAGCCGCACGAGCAACGATACCGCCCTGCGCCTCCAACGCTTGATTAATCATGTTCACTTCCATATCAGCGAGCAGCTCTTTCAAGTTAACCCCTTCTGGCGGTAACTCTTGAGGTGCATTTGCATTGTCGGCAAGTTCATCTTGCAGATCAAAGCTGAAGTCTTCTGAGAACAAGTCGGCTAATGCATCACGCTCCTGCTCTTCTTCAGACACAAAGCTATTAAACTCTGGTTGGAATTCAGGAATATCGCTGTATCGATATTTGGTTGGCAGGTGATTCACATCAACCAAGCTATTTGGATAAAGAATTAGCATTCGTTCAACTAAGTTCGCTAGCTCACGAACGTTACCTGGCCAATAGTGTTCCATTAAAGAATTGATGGCGCGAGGCGTAAAACAGATAGGCATACTACCTTCTGCTTCCATTCTGGTCATCAGCTCTTGAAGTAACAGAGGGATATCTTCTTTGCGATCTTGAAGAGCCGGCATTTCAATTGGGAATACGTTCAAACGATAATAAAGATCTTCACGGAAAGAGTCGGCATCGATCATATCCTCAAGATTACGGTGCGTTGCCGCAATCACTCGAACATCCGCTTGAATGGTATTGTTACCGCCTACACGCTCAAAGCATCGCTCTTGTAACACGCGTAGTAGCTTAACTTGCATCGCCATTGGCATATCGCCAATTTCATCAAGAAATAGTGTGCCACCTTCAGCCAGTTCGAAACGGCCTTTACGTGCGGTAATTGCACCAGTAAACGCCCCTTTCTCGTGACCAAACAGTTCACTTTCGAGCAACTCTGCTGGAATCGCGCCACAATTCACTGGCACAAATGGCCCAGTACGACGCTTAGAATGATAGTGAATATTACGTGCTACGACTTCTTTACCCGTACCCGATTCACCAAGAATCAGCACGTTAGCTTCCGTAGCAGAGACTTGCTCAATTAAGTGACGAACTTCTTGAATGCTAGCGCTTTGCCCAACTAGGCTGCGAAACAGTGTGTTCTTCCGCGCAGAAGACACAACTTGAACGCCTTTACGGCCTAAGAAGTCTTTGCAGTGTCTTAATGCATCACTCAATTGAGGATAATTAAGAGGAAGTTCAAGTTCACCGACAAAGTTAGTAAGCTCGTCTACTGGGTGATTGTTTTTGCCAATCACAAGCAGTGGGATGTGATTCGCATGAACAAGCTTTTCATTCAGTAATGCGTTGAAGCCTTTACCTTTAATTGAGCCGATAATGCAGCCTGCCCACTGAAGTGACCAGTCTACTTTGCGTGCTTGTTCAGAGCTGATAACTTCGCAGCTCTCTCCTACAAACTCTAATATTGTGCTTAAATTGTGACGATCTTGAGCGTTATCGTCGACGACAAGCAGTTTTGCCAAACCTTGCATAAGTAGGAATTATTGCCTTTATTTTGGTGCGATGCGGAAAAACGGTGAGCGACGTAATCAATAAAACAGAGAAACACATCAATGATTATGTTTACGTGGACAAATTTAGGAAATCAGCAACGAAAAAAGCCATTAGGCTATCTAATGGCTTCTATTTTATTTGATTAAAAAAATAAGGCAACCAACCAATTGAAGGATATGAAATTGGTTAGAACTGCAGTTTTTCTTTAAATACCTACGTCAGCAGAGGTCAAGTTGTGATATTCGTTCGGAATTTGGTCCCAAGCGCTCTTAATTTCGCGGATAATATCGATAACATCATCAATAGGCTGTGGGTCATTTTTGTGATTTGCCGCAGAAATTTGCGTGATCATGAACTCATAAAGTTGATCTAGATTTTTTGCAATGTCGCCACCGTCGTCCATAGATAGGCAACTGCGTAGGCTAATGATGATATCTAGAGCCTTACCAAGTCGCTCCCCTTTCACCGGGATGTTGCCCGCTTGCATTGCCGCTTTGCCTTGAATCAAGCGCTCGATAGCGCCCGCCATTAACATTTGCACAATTTTATGCGGTGAAGCAGCCGTTAGCTGACTATCCACTGATACCTTTTTATATGCCTGTAAAGAACCGCGCATAGTAAACCTCTTCTATAAAAACTTTTTGTATTGCTGAACTGATTTAGCACCGTGACGATATTTGTGCAGGGTCTTGCCTACTCTACTCGTCTCAGACTGCATCAATTCGACTAATTTTCTGGTTCTGGTAATGGCTTCAAACCATTCAGAGCTTTGCTTAACGTCGGGGTGTGAGTCGATGAATTGAAGCACGTTTTGCAATAACTGTTCTCTGTTATCGACAAGCTGCGTTATTTCTTCAGCGTTAATTTCGCTAAACTCGAGTTTAGAGATAATTAGTTGATCCAGTTCACAAAGCTCTTGAAGCTGATTGTTCATCTACTAACCTAATGCATTCATCATACTACCCAGCTGAGATTGCATCTTACTGGTTGCATCTTGCATTGCAGTGAACTTAGAGTGCGTGCGACTCTCTAAGCTGTCCATGCGGCGATCCAATGCACCTTGATCATCAGCCAAGCGATAATTTTGCTCAACTAGGCTCTTCTCACGAGTGCGGATAGAGCCGGTGATACCTGTGATACCTTGAATCGCATCTTCCACTTTTTTGGCGAATCCGTTGTTACCACCAAAGAACTCACCTAGCTTGTCAAAGTTATTGTTCAGTTGACGGTCAAGCATGTCGTAGTTTATCTCTAACGAGCCTTGTCTTGTCGTAGTGATACCAAATTCGGTCAAAGATTTTAAGTTATCAGGCGCGCCTTCAATACTTGACGAAAACACACCTTTCAATCGCGAATCAGCGTTACGTACCGTGCTGTCGCCCGAAAGCGGCCCTTTTTGGCCGGTTGTTGGATCAACACCCGCCAAGTTTTTAGAGACTTGATAAAACTGATTATAAGAATTTACGAAAGCTTCTATGTCTTGGCGAACGCTATTACGGTCGTACTCAACACCAATTTCTGCCGGTGGCTTATCTTTCGGTGTTTTTCCCTTCACTGTAATGTCGATACCTTCTACGGCATCTTCAATCACATTGTTGTTACTAGACAGTTGAGCAACGCCATCCAAGACGACCATTGAATCTTGTCCCGCTTGGACCTCAGTCATGCCACTGTATGTATCAAAAGACTCTTGAGCTTGAGCAAGGTCAGCTTGCACTTTATCGACTTGCTCTAAAAGCTCACGCTCTTCAGGTTCTAATTTCGCACGTTCAATTGTTTTGGCTTGCTCAGCGGTCAATTCGCCTTTTTGAACTTTTTCAGCGAGATCGGCTTTTTCTTGTGAAATTTTCTCTTCGATACGCGCTTGCTCAGCTTCTAGCTTTTGCTGGGCTTCTTTTGGTGTCACGTATGAGTCAGTCAGAGTACCCGAGGCAGCATTTGACCACCCTGGCACATCAGGTGCTTTCTCAATCGCTTTTTCATCAAGCTCGAGTTCTGGTGTGTAATAAGAATCTAAAAGGGTACCAGAAGCGGTTTCAGTCCAGCCTGGAATATTGTCTTCAGGCATCACCGATTTAGCAGCTTGAGCTGCATCTAAAGCAGCCTGACCGTCAACTGCGGCTTGCTCACCGTAACTGAGACTTTGAGAGTCTCGGTCAACATCTGAGGTAGAATCGGATTGAGTTGCGGGAATTATGTTTCCGTCTTCATCGAGGTTTTCACTCGCATTTGGGTCATCGTTAGCGATCGCTTCATCGATGATTTCAACCGTTTTTCCTGCAGGGGTTAGAGCAAGAACATCTTGTGCAGCAAGGCGCGCTTTCTCTAGTGCTTTCACGCGCTCTTCTAGAGTTTTATATTCGAGTTTTTTGAGAGGGTTAGCAGCATCAGACTCTACATTAATGCTGATCTGCTGATCTGAACCAGACTGGTTTGAGGCGACAATAAGTCGTGGGCCTTCGACATCATTGATAATAGATGCGCGAACGCCTGGATTGCTATCTGCGCCATTTATGCTGCGAACGACATCGATAAGTTTCGATCTGTCGCCGACTTGCACATCAAAGCTATCATCACCGAGCGAAACCTGCAGCTTACCTGGGCCAAATTTCATGTCTTCTGATAACACATCAGAAGCTACTTTATGGCTCTGGGCAAGCTGCAACACATCGATGGCGTATTTGCCAGCGATCGCTTCAGTAGTCGCTGTTGCAGAAACAAGAGCTTCATCGGTACTTTCGACTGTTCGCACAGCAAAAGCTTTTTCCTGACGAAAATTTGTCATCAGGTTTTTCATCGAATCAAGGGATTCTCTAAGTCTTCCATAGGCACTAATGCTGGTATCAATTCGCGTTCGTTCATTATCGATTCTTTGCTGTTTAGGTACACGCTCAGAATCAACAATTTTGCTGACCATGGAATTGATATCCATGCCAGACGAAATCCCCATTGGGCCAAAACTCATTAAACCACCTCAATAATACGACTTAAACCTTCACCTCAAATATTCTACTATTCGAGTTTTGGGCTGCTAGGCGTCTTAGAATTTCAAGCATTTCTTCATCAGGTATCTGGCGAATAATATCACCGGTTGTGGTCTCATAAATCGTAACCACATCTCTCCCAGATTCTTCATCGACCTTAAAAGCCACACCTTTATTGAGAGAGGAGATAAACTCGTTTACCTTCTCCACCATTTTGACTCGCTCTTCATCATTTAACTCTTGTCGATGTTGAGCTAATTGAATCGCAGCTTCGGTAGCCTCCTCTTTCGATTTATCTACCTTGCCATAAGATGTTGCTTCTTTTAGTCGTGAAATGCTCGACGCACTACTACCTTCATCGCTTGCAAATTTAATGCCATTAGGTGAGCCATAAGGCTGGATGTTCGATGCGTTGGATGGAATTTCCATAACACTCTCCCTCCCTCCTTTATGAGCCAAACAGTAAAACTCTACTTGGGTAGAGTTTACCGCTACTTACCTAAGTAAGTTTAGCCCAATAAGCTTAGAGCTGCTGATGGTGATTGCTTCGCTTGAGCTAGGATGGAAGTACTCGCCTGTTGTAGGATTTGAGACTTCGTCATAGCCGTTGTTTCTTTCGCGTAATCGGTATCTTTGATACGGCTCTTCGATGCATTAACATTTTCGTTGATGTTATCTAAGTTGCTGATCGCGTGATCAAAACGGTTTTGGAAAGCACCAAGAGAAGCTCGGTTACTGTCCACTGATTTCAGAGCGCCATCAATGATCGATACTGCTTCATTTGCACCAGCAACCGATGTTACATCGATGTCGTTAACAGTAACGTCTTTACCAGCACCGATACCTAGCTCACCAGCAAGGCTGCCACCGAACTCTACATCGCCTTCAACTTTTTGGCTTGAAGCGAAAAGTTGCAGTTTGCCGCCTTCACCAACAGACGCTTTGACATCTTGGCTTTGACCGTTGATGTAAGTTGCTAGCTCTTCGATATCGTTGCCTTCTTTCGCAGAAATAGACAACTCTTGTGCTTCGCCAAACTTATCATTGTATTTGATCGTTAAGTCAGCACCAGCACCTACACGCCAAGAAGCATCTTTACCTTCTGTAACACCGTAGCTCTTACCACCCATCTCTTGAGTGTCGGTACGCATGTTGTTCATCGTTAGCATTACTGCTTCACCAGAATCTGCACCGATTTGGAAAGATTGGCTGCCGTAAGTACCGTTAAGAAGCTTGTTACCACCAAAAGAGGTCGTTTCAGCAATACGGTTAAGTTCTGTGTTTAGAGCCGAGACTTCTTCTTGGATCGCAACACGTTCAGATTTGCTGTTTGAACCATTTGAAGATTGAAGAGAAAGGTCACGCATACGTTGCAGAATGTTAGTTGACTCATTCATTGCACCTTCAGCAGTCTGTGCAATTGAGATACCGTCATTCGCGTTTTTCACAGCCATATCTAGACCACGACTTTGCGACGTTAAGCGGTTAGAGATTTGTAGGCCTGCAGCATCATCTTTTGCGCTATTGATTTTATAGCCAGAAGACAAACGCTCCATTGATTTTTGAGTACCTTCAGCCGCGCTATTTAGGTAGCGCTGAGCCGTCATTGCAGACACATTTGTGCTTACATTAATCGCCATAGTTGATCTCCTTTAGGCATTTTTTAATGCACCTATGTGACTCTCACCTCACACAAATACATATCAATTTGTTTATATACCAGTGTCTCTCTCACCTTACATTGGTACATATCATTTCTCTCAATCCCTTTAACGGCCCCTTAATTAGAAGCTTTAATAAAAAATGCATTTTTTTTCGCATTATTTTCAACAACAAAGAAAAGTGTGATCGGGATTCAATGAATAGTGCATTATCCGCTAAAGTTTCGTATCTTCGCTCATTTATAAGTGTCGATTTGCACATAAAAACCAAAGCAGATCCCTGATATCTCGTTCTACTCGATTCTAGGATGACGGCAGATGTCCCATTAATTTATGAACCACTCGTCATTGGTCACTGTGGTAAGTGAGATATTGAACAACGCTTCAATTAAAAAACAGATTCCTGATACCTCGTTCTACTCGGTTCTGGAATGACGACAAATACCTTTGTTCAAACTGAAACATTATGCACTCGGCCAACAGTGCTCATCTCGCAATGCTGTGAAATCATCATCACTCTATCCCCGTCATTCCCTACAGTGAGGAACGAACGTGATAGGGAATCTCGCTTTTACTCCTGTTCACCGACAGCGCACTTTTCCCAAATAACAGGCAATAAAAAACCCAGCCGAAGCTGGGTCTGTTTAGCGCTCATCTCTCACCACGAGCTAATTTGTGGAAACCAAACGTTAACGCATTGGGTCATGGGTCAACGTGGCCTTTCAATCGATTAACCGAGTAGGCTAAGTGCCGAGTTCGGTGCTTGCTTCGCTTGAGCAAGAATCGAGCTTGAAGCTTGAGAAAGGATCTGAGACTTAGTCATCTGAGTCGTTTCTTTCGCAAAATCGGTATCTTTAATACGGCTCTTAGATGCGTTAACGTTCTCGTTAATGTTGTCTAAGTTGCTGATAGCGTGGTCGAAACGGTTTTGGAAAGCACCCAGTTCAGCACGGTGGCTATCTACGTACTTAAGTGCCGCATCAATTACTGCTACAGACTCTTGTGCACCACCCACTGACGTTACGTCGATAGTATCAACCGTTACGTCTTTGCCAGGTTGCATACCAAGCTCACCCGCTAGGCTACCTGAGAACGCCACTTCGCCTTCAACTTTGTTGTTACCAGTAAACATTTGTAGCTTACCGTCTTCAGTTACAGACGCTTTCACAGAATCTTGTTGACCGTTGATGTACGTTGCTAGCTCTTCGATATCGTCACCCGCTTTTGCGTTGATGTCGATTTCTTGCGCTTGGCCGAAGTTGTCGGTGAACGATAGTTTCAGGTCGTTAGAACCCGCTTGAACGTTCCAGTCTTTGTCTTTCGCGTTCTCAGTTTGGTAGCTCTTACCACCCATCTGAGCGTTATCAGAACGCATGTCTTTCAGTTGAAGCATTACCGCTTCACCGTTATCCGCACCGATTTGGAATGATTTAGTACCGTGAGTACCGTTAAGCAGTTTGTTACCACCAAAAGACGTGGTTTCTGCGATACGGTTTAATTCGTCGTTTAGTGCTGTTACTTCTTCTTGAATCGCTACACGCTCAGATTTTGAGTTTGAGCCATTTGAAGATTGTAGAGACAAATCACGCATACGTTGCAGGATGTTCGTCGTCTCATTCATTGCA